>QNFS01000192.1 GCA_003646415.1 Gammaproteobacteria bacterium | reverse complement strand
GGAAATTCGACAAAACCCGTTGTCATACACACAACGGCTGGAGAAGCGTGACACCGACAGTATCAAGCTGGTGGTGATCCACTGTACCGAGCTGCCCGACCTGGCCATGGCACGGGTTTGGGGTGAAAAAGAACATCACCCTGAGAGCCAGACCGGTAACAGCGGACACTTCTATATCAACCGTGATGGCAGTGTCGAACAATGGGTGCCGCTGGACCGTATTGCCCACCATGTCCGGGGCCATAATCCATTGAGCATTGGTATCGAGCTGATTAATAACGGGCGCTACCCGGATTGGTTTCATTCCGCCCACCAGCAAATGACAGAACCATATCCAGGCGCACAGATTGAAGCCCTGGCTACCTTGCTGAACCAGCTGACGACACAACTGCCCGAACTGGAAGACATCGCAGGGCACCAAGATCTGGATACGGCGATGCTGCCTTCTGAAGACAAACCGGATATCATGATCAACCGCAAACTTGACCCCGGCCCACACTTTCCATGGTCGGGGTTAATGAATAAAATCTCGCTCAACCGTTTAACTGTCGAAGACTTATGAAAATCAAAAATATCTGTGTTTACTGCGGTTCCAGCTCGGGAAAAAACCCGGCATATTCACAAGCTGCCACACAACTGGCGCTGGCACTGTGTGAACGTAATATAGGGCTTGTGTATGGCGGTGGTGCCGTTGGTGTCATGGGGACGGTCGCCGATGCCGTGCTTACCGCCGGCGGTGAGGTTATTGGCGTCATTCCCAGAGCTCTTGCGGTTAAAGAAGTCGCGCATGAGAGTCTCAGCGAACTACACGTTGTGGCCTCCATGCATGATCGTAAGGCCATGATGGCCGAGCTCGCCGACGGCTTTATCGCCCTGCCCGGCGGCTGGGGCACACTCGAGGAATTATTCGAAATGCTGACCTGGGCGCAACTCGGTTTCCATGACAAACCCTGCGGCCTGCTCAATATTGAGGGTTATTACGACGGCTTGATCGGTTTTCTTGAGAATTCTTTTGAACAGCAGTTTGTTAACGAGCTCTACCGCCCCATATTGATGAAAGCAGATGAGCCAACCGCCCTGCTGGATCAGTTCTCCACCTATCGCGCCCCAAAAGTTCGCAAATGGATGGTCGAAGACGAGTTATAGGATATACATCGCTTTACAACCTTTGCGTTTCAACAGGCGCTCCCTGGTTCAAACTGATACTTTATTGATCCATGTCCTAGCATTGCCGGGCATTCATCGCTAACCTCTCTCGCCATGAATTCAAAACCACCTGTTTTACTCAGCTACGCATTCCGGCCATTTTTTTTAATGAACGGAATTTTTGCAGTCCTGATCATTTTTGCCTGGGTAAAAACCCTGCATGGCTCGGGCCTGCCAGCGGCAACAATACTATGGCACAGTCATGAAATGCTGATCGGCTTTGCAATGGCTGCCGTAGCCGGGTTCAGTTTGACTGCGGTCGCCAACTGGACCGGCCGACCGGCCGTACGCGGCGCGCCGCTGGCCTGGCTGGTGAGTAGCTGGTTACTTGGAAGATTGGCGATGGTATCGTCAGGTTTGCTGCCAATGAGCCTGGTTTTCCTGCTGGATATGTTATTTCCCGTCTTGCTTGGTTTGCTGCTGGGCCGTGAGATCATCGGCGGTCGCAGTCGGCGTAATTATTTGCTGGTGGCCATCATTGCTGTTGTAGCAATGCTGAATGTCCTCTATCACCTCGGTGCCAACCAGTGGCTGCCTGGCGTGGACCGGCTGGCCATTTACCTGTTGATTCACACCTTGCTGTTACTGGTCACGATTATTGCCGGCCGTATCGTACCGGCCTTTACGGGCAACTGGTTACGCATGCAGGGTGAAACACAATTACCGGTCAATAGCGAAGTGGTCAACAACGCGGCGTTATCGCTGACTGTAATGGTCGGCCTTGCTGCCAGTTTTATGCCGACGCACCCGCTGACCGGTGTGCTGGCCTTTGCTGCTGCGCTCGTGCATGGGTTCAGGCTTAGCCGCTGGAAGGGCTTTGCAACAACCTCCAATCCATTACTGTTTGTTTTACACGCCGCTTATCTTTGGTTGCCAATCGGATACGCCTTATTAGGTTGCGCTGTTTTCGGCTGGGTTTTCGCTCCAACTGCTGCCTTGCATGCGCTGACCATGGGCGCCATTGGCAGTATTGTACTGGCGGTGACAACCCGGGTCTCTCTGGGTCATACAGGCCGACCGTTACACGCAGCCCGGCTTACGGTTTTAGCTTACTGGCTATTTATGTTTGCTGTCCTGATAAGGGTACTGGGGCCGCTGAGTGGAAGCAGCTATCTGCTGATGATTGATTTATCCGGGGCTGGATGGATGCTGGCTTTTGCCCTGTTTACCTGGGTTTACTGGCCGATTTTAAGCCGCGAGAAGGCGAAGTAGGCAACGTTGCCACCCTATGATTTGATATTCAATTCCAGTGGGGCGTTGGCTACGACCATACCGTTTTCATCGGCATAGAGGTACTGACCCGGCTCGAAATCGACACCAGCAAAACTTATTGGTATGTTGAGCTGGCCTTCATTGCGTTTGTTGGACTTAAGTGGAAAACAATTGAGTGCTCGCACACTGATGTTGATGGTTTTCAGGATCTCCACGTCACGTACACAGCCGTTGATTACCACGCCTGACCAGCCGTTTTGCGCCGCCATTGCGCCCAGCATGTCACCCAGCAGTGCACATCTGAGAGAACCACCTCCGTCCACAACCAAAACTTTGCCTTGGCCATCGGTGCCAAGGGTTTGCTTTACTAAAGAATTATCTTCAAAACATTTGATGGTAACGACTTCGCCGTAAAACTTTTCGCTAGCGCCGTATTCGGTGAATAAAGGCTCCAGTATTTGGAGTTCGAGTAGGAAATCATCGCAAATGTCGGGGGTGGTAAAGTTCATGAGGGATATTGTAATGCAAACTCAGGTCACGTCGACAATCAAGAATCCACACAACCAAGCCGGGATACGGGTACCTTCCCCCTGAGACCGTGAGCCGACAGGACGTCGGCGCCCGAGTGGCCCAGGGATGGGTTTAAAGCGTGTCTCAGGGGGAAGGTACCCGTGTCGCGGCGAATCGGTTAGCACTTCTCTTGAAGGATTCGATTGAGGATTCGCAGGAAGTTGGGTGTAGCCAGCAATGTTTTCCTTCTTACTCTGCGTGCAACGCTCGAATGGGGTCCAAGGCGGCTGCCTGGCGGGCGGGATACCAGCCGAAACCTACACCTGTTAACAGGCAGATGCTGACCGATAGTACGATAGCCATCATTGACCAGCCTGCTGGCCAGCCAGCGAATTGCTGGATGACAAAGGCCAGTAATAAGCCGAAGAATATTCCGATAAAGGCTCCGAGGCCGGCTACGGTTGCCGACTCCAGCAGGAACTGTACCTGGATATCCCGTTTGCGCGCACCCAGGGCGCGCAACAGGCCGATTTCACGGGTACGCTCGAGTACGGTAGCCAACATGATATTCATGATGCCAATACCGCCCACCAGCAGCGAGATACCGGCTATGGCCGACATCACGATGGTGAAAATTTTCTGGGTTTGCTGCTGTTGTTTTAACAGGGCGGCCGGGATGATGATGTCGTAATCCTTTTCCTCACCGTGGCGGCGGGACAATAGGTGATTCACGGTGAGCGCTGACAACTGAGGGTCTGACTTTTTATGTAGTCTTAGCCTGATGGCATCAAGTTCGCTGTCCATGAGTTCAAATTTCAGGCGTTTGAGAGCTGTTTCCAACGGTATGAATACACGGTTACGGTCACCGCCTAAGCTGACGCCCTGAAATTCATCCTTACCCAGGTCCCGGTTCTCAAGCACACCGATGACCTTGACCCAGAGGTGGTTAATTTTTACCCGTTGTCCCAGCGGATCACCGTTCGGAAACAGGCTTCTGGCTGCCTGTGCACCCAATACGGCAACCTGTGCATAATATCTATTATCTTCGTCGGTGATGCCCTGGCCGCGGTCTGTTTTCAGGCTCGCCAGATCAAAATACTCCGGTGACACTGCCAGCACCTGGGAATCTGATGAGGCTTGTTGGGAAAAGAGGTTCCAGGTCTTGATTTTTTTCTCGGCGCTAACGACCTCAATGCTTGGCAGCGTTTGCATGATGGCGCGTACGTCCGCTTGCGACAGCCCAACACTGTGGACCCGGATTTCTCTCAAGGTATCCTCATCGAAATCACGAGATTCAACCAGCACGTTGCGTAAACCCATTGACTCAATCAGTCGCAGGGCTTCCTGTTTGGCACCTTCGCCTATGCTTAGCATGGCAATCACCGCACCCACGCCAAACACCATGCCGAGTAATGTCAGTGCCGTGCGTAATTTGTGCTGCCGCAACTGTTCAATTGCATGCCACAGGTCTTCTATACCCAAGCCTTTAAACAGGTTCATGTGCTATCCCCGGGCAGGTAAAGCGCGATTTCGGCATCTTTCTCCAGGCCACTTAAAATCTGTGAACGATTTGCACCCCGCAAGCCCAGCTGAATGTCCTGCCTGATCAAGCCCCCGCCTTTACGCATAAACACCCAGTCACCGCTACCGTCCGAAAATATGGCCTGGTTGGGTATGAATATTGTGTTTTCGATGCCATCAATGGCAATGACCGCGGAAACCAGGCT
>QNFS01000191.1 GCA_003646415.1 Gammaproteobacteria bacterium | reverse complement strand
TGGAACTGAACCCCAGAGGGAACACCTTCCCAGGTGCGAGTTATGTGTGGCCCCTTGAGAGCCGCCTTTGCGGGGCCAATGTGAAGATCTGACAGACGCTTCACGTCGGGCATGATTTCGCGGTGAATCAAACGTGGAACGTACGATTTCGAAGCCGGATTTGATTGGTAGCGTTCGGCCATCTCTGCCGGTATCCGGTTCTCCTGCCACGCCTCGCGCCAAGCTTGTGACAGGCGCCCTCCACACTTAAGAGTTCGCGCGATCAGCCATTGACGAAATTCCTCGGGAATTTGCGGTTTGCTTCTTGACCCGGACGCTTCGGTTCGTCGATCGATCACGCCGGCGAGTTTTCTCCCGCTCTTTTCCCAAGCCGCCACTTTCCTTTGGATTTGTCGTGCCACGCTCTCTTCCGTTGGGGATAGGAATGGAGCGCGAGTGCTCAGATAGCGGACCATCTGGAGCATCTTTACGTTATTCTCGCATAGCGCCTGACAGACAGCATCCCAGAAGAGGGCAAGTTCTTGCCGGTTCGGCCTGGTAAGGTCTTCGAAGCTCGAGAGCAGGAAGTCGATCGTTGACCAGTTTCCTGGCGTTGGTTTCTTTTTGAATCTTGGTCTGTGTGCCTTCTTCGTGGCGGGAAGGAATATTTCCAGACGGTTCCAGTTCTTTGCCCCGCAATTGCGCTCGACTGTGCGATGGACAAGCCGCCTCCAATGTCGGGCGGATATCACGTAACCATGGATTCGCATGAAGTCGGCTAGTCCGCGCTCTTCAAACTCGGTTCTGGTCAACCATCTGTCATCGATCGATTCGAGTGTTGGCAAGAGCGCCAGCCGGAGTTTCCTGGCAATTTCGATATCACGCATCGGAAGTCCAGAAAGGGGGACGGTCGGTTCCCAGGTCGGCGGCGGTATTTGCAGAAGACGCTCAATCTCAAAGTAGCCTTGATTACGGGCGATGTTCTCAAGGTCGGAACGCAGGACCGATGGCAACGAAGGGATCGAGAAGGCTGCCACTTTCCGTCCGCCTTGAATCCGGACCGCGTTCGGTTCAACGTTCGAGAGGATTCGCCGGATCGATCGCGCAGGCCGACCAAGGGCTTGTGAGATTTCGGAGATAGAGAACGAGGCTGTCGGTGCACCCAATTGGTTTGCAGATGACCGCTCGTTCACTCCTCGTCCAGATTCGTAAGAATTGAGCCCCATAGTTGATGCAGAAGGGTAATGGGAAATCCAGGCATACTGAGAGAGCCGCGGCACCTCTAGACGAGTCGTAGGCATTTCAATCGCTCGTCGCGTCGAACCAGTCGATTCACGTGGACCCCTCTTAGGCATTCACGAACAGGATACGGAACTACCTGATATTCCTTCTGTGAAAGGTCCGTGCCGGGCGTCGAAAGCGAATCAGTGATCGTTATGGTCATCGTGAGAGCTTGTTAGGCGGCTTCCTCGGCGATGATTCGGTAAGCAGACCGCAGAGATGGAAACGGATCATTCACCTGGAGTCCGAGGACTTGTCGACCGCGCTCGTGGCGCAGTTTGAGTAGAGTCCAAGTGTGATGAATGGCTTTCCTTCTGCCCCCTAGATTGATCAATTGTCGAAGGCCTGCTCGGAATGCTGGCGGGATCCGACGACGATCGCCCTTGCCATTGCGCGAGTTACGAACGGGGTTGGACCACTTTCCGATAAGCGTAGCCGTCGCGGAGCAGGGAAACCAGCGTGTGAGCCAGTCTGTGACCCTCACCCAAGTCGATTGAGTCACGACGAAGAGTTGCGGAGATCTCACGCGCCCATTTCCGCCTCGAACGGTCATCTGCTCTGCCTGCTCGATGTCTATGACGAGCCCTGCAAGAGCTGCCGCGCGGCGAATTGTCCATGTCTGAGTTTTTATTGAAGGCTGGGTTGGGTGATTGGCTCGAATGCGCACACGCGGCCCGACCCACGCAGAAACTAGCGGCGCGCTCGCTTTCCCAAACTCGCAGCGAGAGTCAGGGCGCCATGGGTTGACACTCGGCGGGTCTTCTTTCGCGTCCAAGACACGGGTTTCATGGTGAAGGGTGCGGATTAGCTTCTGAGGCATTTCAGGCAGCCCGCTTCAGGCGGGTTTCTGTTGGTTCCGAGGACTCCGGCCAATCAATCTTCACTCCCAGGATTCTTTCAATTTTCATGCGTTCTTTGGCACTCGCTGTTTGACCGGCCGCGATTTTGTAAACCGTTCGGAGCGAGTATCCAGAGAGCTGCGCGAGATCGCGGCAGCAGAGTCCTTTCTTGTAGAGCTCAGTCTTCACTGGATTTATGACGCGGTATCGCACTATCCATACAGGGATCTGATAATCAGACTCTTTAGTCAAGGAAAAATTGACCCCTCACTAAGTCCATGATCTACAGAGACGTGGCCCGACAGACCCCAATTTCTGAAGTTGATCTAAAAATCGCCGAAAGAGTGCGGGTTTTGCGATCAAGCTTGTTGATCAGCCAAGGCGGATTCGCTGAGCAGCTGAACATCACCAGAGCACGCCTTGAGAAAATCGAAGGCGGGAAGATTCCGGTTCATTGGGGTATAGGGGAGAGGATCTGCTGTGGCTTTGACGTGAACCAACGTTGGCTAGTTGAAGGCAAATTCCCGATGCAACCGTACATCCGAGTAGATCTTACCGATTCTGTCCGGTTCGCCACGATTCGGTCGACGTTCTCGGAGGTCTATTTTCGTTGGGTGAAGGTGGCAATCGAAGAGAAGGTCATGAGCGAGATCCGTTTCCGAACGAAGCTCGCGAGGCGAGCAACAGCTAATGTCGACAGTCGGAAACGCGAAATGGAACTGCTCGATGGATTAAGCAGGTGGTGGCTTGGGGCAGTCGATGCAGACCAATTCAAGGAATTCATCCTTGGTCTCTACGGTGCCGGTCTGCAGCTGATTTCTGAGGTCGGTGGCCAGGCGGAATCTGACCCCGATTCAAACGCTCCATCTAGGGAAAAGTAACTCCGAATGAACCCCAATCAATTCACCAATATCTAGTGCATCGGGTGGTGTTCCATCCTGCGGTCAGCGTGTTGATTGACACAGGCTTGCGGAAGATGAAATTCTGGCGGCGATGATTCCGTCGGTGAACCTGATCGTAGGATGGAACACCGCCGGATAGAGTTTCGACGGAGCACGGGACCGACCGAGTCGGCCGCTGATTGCTCCCGGTGACAATGTAATTATGGAGAAACAACCACAAATCAAAAAGCTTTACCTCGAAGACTTAGCGCGACGGATGAAGGAGACTTCAGTAGAGGCAAACCGTTTTGCTGGCCGTTTTCTATTTGGTGGATTAGCAACCGTAATCGCTACGATCAATGCTGATTTAGTATTTACGGTACTATCGACTTATCAAATTGGTTCTTCCGGATTTAGCGTGTGAAATTCAAGCTGGATTCATATCGAGTCCGCCCAGGTGAAAGAGGATATCGGTTTTGAAGCGTTCTTTGTTTCTGAATCCATACGCCTTCTTTACAAGAGACTGGATCTTGTTGTTGAGCCCTTCGATCGGACCGTTGGTGAGGTGATGAACGAAGTAGTTTAGAATCAACGACAGGTGCTTCTTAAACATGCGTGCCACCTTCTGGACGGCGGGCAGTTTGCAGCGGCAGGCCCATTGATGCCACAGCTTGAAGCACTCTTCGGCCTCCGGCCGGTTATTGCACCGGAGGAATTCGCGAAAGAACTCTTTGATTGACCAGGCCCGCCCGGTCTTGAGGGTGATGTCCTTCAACGCATCGAAGCGATCAAGCATTGAGTCGGTCAGGTTCTCCTGGCCGTAAAGCCAAAGCTGGCGGGTTGCCTTCAATCGTTGATCTCCCTTGGCCCTGAGTTGGGCGTGCTCGCTCTTTCGCGTCTCGTTGACCGCCTTGTTCATATGCCCCATCAAGTGGAAAGGATCGTGGGAGACCTTGGTTTGCCAGCCAGGCAGATGTCCTTTGAGAGCCTTGAGGTAAGGCTTCCACATGTCCACGCTGGCGGCCTTGATGCCTTTGAGTTGCTCGGGCTCGTAACGGGAGAAGAACTCAACCAGACTTTCCTCCTTGCGATCGTCCGAGACGTGCAGCACGCGCGCTTTGCCATCGGGCCCGACCTCGGCGACGCAGGTGACATAATCGTGCCCGCGCCGAAAGCTCTTCTCGTCTATGCAGATGCGCTCTGGAACTTCGTCTTTGGAGCGTAAAAGCCCCCGGGCTACCGCTCTGGACTTGATCGCATCAGCAGCGTCCCAGCCGATGCGAAGTATAGCGCTCGCATCAGTAACCGAGCAGCTAAGAAGAAGATCTATGGCCAGGCGTTCAAATAGACAACTGAAGCGGCTCGAGCCCTCCGCCCACGGCACATCAAGCATGCGCGTTCTGCCGTCGGGATACTTCAACCGGGGAACATCTGCCTCGATTATCGTCTTGTATTGACAGGTGTCCAGATGCCGCCAGCGGCGCTTCTCGTAGCCGTGCACATGGATCCTCTGGCGCGTGTCCGGGCACACCCATACCGTCTTGTGGCAGCGAACCTTTACCACTATGCTCTCCAGTTCCCGCTCCAGGCGCACAGATTCCACTGACCAAGGCTTCTCCAGCCCAAGCATCCGTTCATACAGTTGAGTATCCTTCATCGCATTACTTCATTGCCAGA
>QNFS01000190.1 GCA_003646415.1 Gammaproteobacteria bacterium | reverse complement strand
GGCCACCGGATATAGCAATCGCGCAGCAGGGACACCAGGTCGTAAGTGACCGGCCCCACCACCGCATCCTGAAAATCAATGACCGCCAATTGTCCATTCGCCTGCGGCATCAGGTTACGGCTGTGAAAATCCCGGTGCACCAGCACACGCGGCTGTTCCAGGGCGCTGTCAATCAGTCTCGCAAAAAAGCGATGCAACAAGTCCTCCTCTTCATCATTTAGGGAATAGCCCAGCAGCGCCTCTACAAACCAGGTCGAAAAGCGGCCCAACTCCTCCGCCAGCAGGGCCCGACCGTAAGCGGGAATATCCAGGTGGTCGGCATCCACAGCCGCTATCTGGCACAGCACCCCAAAGGCCGAGCGGTAGTGGTTGCCCGCAGACCCGGGGTCGAGCTCGTCTAACAACAGTCGATCACCCAAATCCTCCAGCAGCAGATAGCCCCGCTCCATATCCACCGCATACAGTGCAGGCACCTTCACGCCCGCCCTGGCCAACACCTCGCGCACCGCCAGAAAGGCCTCATTTTTCTCTGTCGCCGGCGGGGCCTGGGCCAACACATAGCTTTGCCCGACCAACACCAGGCGGAAATAACGGCGATTACTGGCATCTGTGGCCACCACCGCCAGTGCCGGTGCGGGTCCGTTGGCGACCACCCCCAGGGAGGACAGGGCCCAGGGTAATAGATCGGCGGGTATGGGGCGGGGCGGCACAGTACTCTCCTTAATCAAAATTTGACGGACAAGGGCGAGGGGATGCTTTAGAATCCGCATTTATCCTGCAAACAAGTTCTGACATCAATGACACCTGACTGTGCCAGACCCCTCATCCGCCTAGCGCGCGCGCCTGCGCAAGCAGCCGCTATCGTGATCGGGTTGATGCTGCCCCTTTCCCTGTGGGCACAGA
Organism: Gammaproteobacteria bacterium; assembly: GCA_003646415.1. Taxonomy (GTDB): domain Bacteria; phylum Pseudomonadota; class Gammaproteobacteria; order Pseudomonadales; family Halieaceae; genus JBALVO01. Next base: position 3,756 of record QNFS01000190.1, on the reverse strand, counting down.
ATAACAACCCCGGGGAAGCCCGTACACTCGACTGGGAGCCCATCGATAACCTGCCCGCGGCACTGCAGGACCGCCAGTGCGTTCAATGTGAAGGCCGCTATATAGACCCCCTGGCCGATGTGAAGACCACCGAGCCCCCGAAAGAGGCCCATATCAACGCCGATGCCAACAGCACGGAAATGCGCGATGAGGAGGTCATCCTGATCGGGGGAGTGGAGGCCGTGCAGGGTTATCGCCACCTGAGCGCGGATAAAGCCGTGATCGACCGGGAACAGGCTTCCGCTACCCTTACTGGCAACGTCACCCTGCGCGAACCGGGCGTACTACTGCAGGGCGAGAGCGCGAAAATCTATTCCAAGACAGAAGAGGCGACCGTGTATGCGGGGCAGTTCGTCTTCCACGAAGATCATATGCGCGGCACCGCCGACATGCTGCAGCGCGACACCGATGGCCTGATCCACATCCACAACGGCAGCTTCACCTATTGCGCTCCCGAGGAAAATGACTGGTCCATACGGGCCAAAACAATGGAGCTGGATCTGGAGGAGGGGCTGGGCACTGCCCATGGCGCACGTGTCCATATCGGCGAGGTGCCTGTCTTCTACACGCCCTGGCTGCGATTTCCCCTGGATGACCGGCGCCGCACCGGTTTATTGTGGCCGGATTTTGGCAACGACAGCAGCGGCGGCCTGGACATTGCCGCGCCGATATATTTCAACCTGGCGCCCAATTACGACGCGATATACGCGCCCCGTTACATAGAGGAACGCGGCCTTAACCACGAGCTGCAATTGCGCTACCTGAATCCGCTCATCGGCCACTGGACTGTGGGCGGTGCTTATATGTCAAAAGATGACAAGTACAAAGATGAAGTTCCCGAACAGCGCAGCGACGACCGCTGGCTGGGTGTGGTAAAGCAAAACGGGCTATTTCAGCAGCGCTGGCGCTCCCGGGTGGACTACAGTAAAGCCAGTGATGTTGACTACATGAGGGACCTGGAAACTTCCAGCCTGGACGCCCAGCGTCGCACCAGCCTGCTGCAGCTGGCCTCCCTGGATTACCTGGGTGACAACTGGTTGCTGAACATGAACGCACAGCAGTTCCAGTCTTTGGCCGATGACATCAATGACGATTACAAGAAACTGCCACAGTTCACCGGGCAGTACCGGGGTCGCGGCACCCCCTTTGAACTGGAGCCTGTATTCCTGGGCCAGTTTTCAAATTTCGATTCGGATGAAGACCGGGTCACCGGCCAACGGGTGTACGCCGATGCCGGCCTCACCTACCCCATGTTATGGACCTACGGTTTTCTCAGCCCCACGGTAAAGTACCGACAGCTGGAATATGACCTGAGCGATGGCCGGTTCTTTACCGACAACAGCCCCACTGCCGGCTCCGCCCTGATCAATATAGACGGTGGCCTGGTATTTGAACGGCCCCTCAGCTTCGCCGGCAATAAGCTGCTACAGACCCTGGAACCTCGCCTGTACTATTTATACAGCGAATACGACAAACAGACCGACCAACCGGACTTCGACAGTGCCGAGCTAACCTTCAACTACAATCAACTGTTTCGTGAAACCCGTTTCTCCGGCCACGACCGGCTGGACGATGCCAACCAGGTTTCGGTGGGGCTGACCAGCAATTTTATTGACGCTGAGAGCGGGCACAGGCTGTTCAGCGCCAGTGTCGGCCAGATCTTTTACTTTAGGGACCGCAAAGTGCGGCTGCTGCCCTTTGAACCCCCGCTGGATGAATCCGGCTCGGAAATAGCGGGCCAGATGACCTTCAGCCCCAACAAACACCTGAATATGCGCTCCAGCCTGGTGTGGGATCCCTATAGTGGCGACATGAACTCCGGCCACATCCAGACCGCCTACACGACAGACAACGGCAGCATATTCAATATCGGCTACTCCTACCGCCGCCCCCTGACCACGATCATTACCCAGCCGGTGACCGAGGAAGCCAATATTTCCGGCTACTTCCCCCTGGACAACAACTGGAGCGTTTTCGCCTCCATGAATTACAGTGTGGAAGCCAATACCAGCGTGGAAGATATGGTGGGGGTCGAATATGATAACTGCTGCTGGACCGTGCGATTACTGCATTTACGCTATTACGACAACGTATCGGACCGGATTCCTGACTTTAACCATCCCAACCTGGAACGGGAACACTCCACGCAAATACAAATCGTCCTCAAGGGTATGGGTGGCTTCGGCGACCGCATTACCAACATAATGGAGGATATGATCCGAGGTTATGACGAACGTGAATATTAAGACACTGCTGTTAGTGGCCAGCCTGGCGACTGCCATTATGGCCACGCCGATGCTGCGAGCCGCCACTGAAGTGATAGACCAGGTGGTAGCCATTGTCGATGACGACATCATCATGGCCAGCGAGCTGCACGAACGGGTTGCCGGCTTTACGGAAACCCTCAACGCCAGGGGTGTCAAATTACCCCCGGAAGACACCCTGATCCGGGAAACCCTGGATCGTCTGATTCTGGAAAGCATACAGCTACAAAGAGGTGAGCGGGCAGGCGTGCGCATCTCAGACGCCCAACTCAACGAAGCCCTACAGCGCATCGCCACCCAGAATCGTATGACACTGGACCAGTTTCGCATGGCCCTGGAGCAACAGGGCCAGTCCTACGCTGCAATGCGTGAGCAAGTACGCCGGGAAATGATCATCCAGCGGGTACAGGGAGGCAACGTCAACCGGCGCATCCAGATCAGTGACCAGGAAGCGGAAAACTTCATTGCAACTGAGCAAGGCCAGAAACTGACACAACCGGAATACCATATCGTGCACGCGCTGCTGGCCATTTCACCGAAAGCCAATGACGCGGACATTGCCGCGGCAAGAGCCCACGTGGACAAAATGATAAAACGCATTCGCGCCGGCCAGCCCTTCGATCAGGTCATCAGTTCCAGTAGCGGCCGGTACACCTTCAGTGGCGGTGATCTGGGCTGGCGCAGGCTGGACGATCTGCCCTCGCTGCTCAGCGACGTGGCGCCGGGCCTGCCCGTCGGCGAAACGGCCGACCCCATTCGCTCAGATAGCGGCTTTCACCTGGTATACATGGTAGAGAAGCGTGGCGGCGAACAGGTGGTGGCCCAGACCGAAGTGCGGCACATCCTGGTAAAGCCCTCGGAGATCATGACCGACGACCAGGTCAGGGCACTACTGTCAGAACTGAGAACCCGCGAGGAGTCCGGCGAAGATTTTGCCGAACTGGCCCGGGAGTACTCGCAGGACATGGGCTCTGCCCGGGAAGGCGGCAAACTGGGTTGGGTCAGCGCCGGCCAGATGGTGCCGAAATTTGAAAAAGTCATGAACGACACGGCGGTAGACCAGGTTTCCGAGCCGGTACAAACCCGATTCGGCTGGCATATCCTGCAGGTGCAGGGGCGCAGGGAGAGCGACATGACCAATGAGGCCTCCCACGCCAAGGCCATGGACTACCTGCACAACCGCAAGTACCAGGAGGAACTGGATGCCTGGCTGCAGCAGATTCGCGATGAAGCCTTCGTTGATATCAAGTAGGGTTCCATCGTTATCCGCGAAACCACCCGCCATCGTTATCCCCGCGCAGTCGGGGATCCAGCATGACTGAAACCCTGAAATGTCCCCGCCAAGAATAGCCATCACCCCGGGAGAACCCGCCGGCATAGGGCCAGATATCGTACTGATGGCGGCCCGGCAACAATGGGATGCGGAGCTGGTGGTGATCGCCGATCCCGAACT
>QNFS01000189.1 GCA_003646415.1 Gammaproteobacteria bacterium | reverse complement strand
CTCGTAAGTGATTTCTATATCATCGTGAATCAGCGCAGTTTCTTTCGGCCCGATTTGTAAGGCCCGCTTTAACGGGTCGATCAATGTATGCATTGTCAGTCACCTTTAGCCAGTTTTTAATTTCGTGATCTAAATAGTACATTGGTTAACCGCAAAATGTCGAATAGCCCGGCAATGATGGTGTGCCGAAGGGTGCGGTATTCGTTAGAGCGAGGCAGATAAAAAAACTGCCCCGGGGTGGGGGCAGTATAAGGACCTACATTGGGGTATTGAGGGTCCGCCTTCCCTGGCAGACCATAAACTTTTACACGACCAGGTTGACCACCGTAACCAGTGTCACCAGAAATATGACGGTGAAGGCCAGGCCTGTGATGATGAAATGCACCGGCTTGCCACGCTCGAAATCCCGAACCTTGTTTTCTTTGGATTGCACGCCAAAGCTTGCCGCGAACACGCTTCCCATGACCTGAAAAAGGGTTAAATCCCCCTGCTCGACGCCGGTCGCTTCATTTGTGCGTGTTATCACCTGATCCCTCAATTTGTTTCGATAATCCAGCCAAAAATGACCACATGGCACTCTGTCAACGTCACTATACTCACTCATTAAATGTACAGCAGGTTGCGTGCCAATTGTGGAAAAGGGATAATATATTTTGTAACATATTGAAAAATATGAATTAAATATTTTTTCCTGGATCTGATTCAGATGATCTAAAGTCATCGGCGCTAACTTATTGCCGATAATGGCGAAGCGCGGTGACAAAAACGGCAATCAAAGTGCGAGCGGATTGTCGAGTGGTTTGTCTACTGGGTGCATGATTACCCCTATGAAAAAAATCTCTCATGCCATTGTAAATCCTCTTAAGTCCCTGAACCTTCTTTCCCGGGCTGCAATAGAAGGGCTTACCAGTACCCGTGGAGATTTGTTCACTCTATTTAGGCATTGTGCGCTGGCAATTGGGCTGGTGAGCTCCCCAAAATGGTGGTCTGCTGGGGCGGGCACTCGATCCCCGCGCCTTGGCAAGCAGGCCACCGGAGAGAAGTTCCTGATCAAGCCGCAGGGCTAATACAAGGCGCCAGAGTTTTCCTGTTTTGTTGATGCAGGACAAATCAATTTTCCCGCACTCAGGTATGTTTGTCTCCCATAAGAAAAGCTTGTGGGAGAGAGATATGCCTGCCTACGCGATTGTGGATCTGGAAGTTTTTGATATTGAACAGTATCTTGTGTACCAGAAGGCTATGAAGCCGCTGTTAGAATCTGCTGATGCGCGCTATCTTGCCAGGGGCGGGGAATACCAGGTGTTTGAGGGGAACTACCAGCCACACCGCTTGATTTTAATCAAATTTCCTTCACTTGAGGCTATGGACGACTTCTATGCGAGTGAAGCCTACCACTCACTGGAGTCGCAACGCCAGGCCTGCAGCAGTGCTCGTATACTGGGTGTAGAAGGCTTATAGCACAGCGCCTCATCCGCCCCAATCTACTGCTAATTGGTGATATCCTCTTGTATTCGATATATAAGGAAGCCCCTGATGGCGGATTCTGATCAATACCCTCGCCGGTATTTCGAACTATAGTTACACGGCGAGCATTTACAGATTGTGGGATTTAGTCCATGAATAAACAAGGCACGGTCACTATCGATGGCAACCAGGCCGCCGCGACAATAGCCCATCTCACCAACGAAGTCATCGCGATCTACCCGATCACCCCCTCGTCCAATATGGGTGAATTTGCCGATGAATGGTCGGCCAGGGGCCAGAAAAATCTGTGGGGCACGGTGCCGCGGGTGGTGGAGATGCAAAGTGAGGGCGGTGCCGCCGGCGCCATCCACGGGGCCTTACAGGCCGGCGCCCTGTCCACCACCTTTACCGCGTCCCAGGGATTGCTGTTGATGATCCCCAATATGTACAAGATCGCCGGTGAGTTGACCCCCACGGTATTCCATATCGCGGCGCGTTCACTGGCCTGCCAGGGGCTGTCTATTTTCGGCGATCACTCAGATGTGATGGCCACCCGCCAGACCGGCTACGGCATGCTCAGTTCCAACTGTCCGCAGGAAGTGATGGACCTGGCCCTGATCGCCCAGAGCGCCACCCTGCAGAGCCGGGTACCCTTCCTGCATTTCTTTGATGGCTTTCGCACCTCCCACGAGGTGGCCAAGCTGGTCGAAGTGCCGGTGGATACCGTGCGGGCGATGATCGATGACAGGGCGGTGGAGGCGCACCGCCAGCGGGCACTGTCACCCGCCCACCCGGTGTTGCGCGGCAGCTCCCAGAATCCCGATGTCTACTTTCAGGCCAGGGAGACGGTCAACCCTTATTACACCGAGCTGCCCGGCATAGTGCAGGCCACCATGGATCAGTTCGCCGGGTTGACCGGCCGCCAGTACCAGCTGTTCCAATATGAGGGCGCAGCCGACGCCCAGCGCGTAATTATTATCATGGGCTCCGGTGCGGAGGCGGTGCATGAGACCGTGGACTACCTCAATTCCCTGGGCCAGAAGGTGGGCGTACTTAAAGTGCGACTGTACCGACCATTTGCGCCGGAACTTATGCTGCAGGCACTGCCCGCTACCATTCGCCGTGTCGCAGTGCTGGATCGCACCAAGGAGCCAGGCTCTGACGGAGAGCCCCTGTACAAGGATATCGTCACGGCCCTGGCCCAGGACAGTGCCGGTGGCGGCGGGCGTTTTGGTTCGATGCCCCTGGTCATAGGCGGGCGTTACGGCCTGTCTTCCAAGGAGTTCACGCCGGGTATGATTGTGGCGGTTTACGAGCAGCTGACGCTGGAGCAACCGAAAAACCACTTCACGATTGGGATTCACGACGATCTCAGCAACACCAGCCTGGACTGGGATGACAGTCTGCGCACTTCGGCCCACGACGAAACATTCCAGGCGGTGTTTTACGGCCTCGGCAGTGACGGTACCGTGAGCGCCAACAAAAACAGTATCAAAATCATCGGGCAGAGCACAGACCTGCACGCCCAGGGCTACTTTGTGTACGACTCGAAAAAATCTGGCGCAGTCACCGTGTCCCACCTGCGCTTCGGTCCGAACCAGATTCGATCCAGCTACCTGATCGCCAACGGCGATGCCAACTTCGTGGCCTGTCACCAGCCGGGCTTTCTGGAAAAATACGATGTGCTGGATTTTGCCAAATGCGGCGCGGTGTTTCTGCTCAACTCTTCCGCTGCGCCCGATGCGGTGTGGGATACCCTGCCGCCTTCTATCCAGCAGGAGATTATCGACCGGGAAATCACCTTTTACACCATCGATGCCTACGATGTGGCCCAGCGCAGCGGTATGGGTAAGCGCATCAATACCATCATGCAAACCTGCTTCTTTGCAATCTCCGGCATACTGCCTAAAGACGAGGCAATTGCGTCGATCAAGGACGCGGTACAGAAAACATACGGGCGCAAAGGGCGCCGCATCATCGAACTCAACTTCAAGGCCATCGACGAGACCCTGGCCTGCCTGCACCAGGTGGCAAGTGGCGGGGCGGTGAAGGCGCCCGAAGAAAAGGTAGCCCTGACCGCCAGGGCCTCGAAATTTGTACAACAGGTGACAGCAGAAATTATCGCCGGGCGTGGCGATCTGATCCCGGTCAGCCAGATGCCTGAGGATGGTAGTTTTCCACTGGGCACCGCGGCCTATGAAAAACGCAACCTGGCGCTGGAAATCCCGGTGTGGGAGACCGAACTCTGTACCCAGTGTGGCAAGTGCCCCTTTGTCTGTCCGCACACCGCCATTCGTTCCAAGGTGTTTCACGAGTCGGAGCTGGCTGGCGCGCCGGCCAGCTTCAAGTCGGCGCCGGTCAAGGCCAAGGGCTACCCCGAGGGCTACCACATCAGCTACCAGGTGGCGCCGGAGGACTGTACCGGCTGTACCCTGTGTGTGGATATCTGCCCGATCCGCGACAAATCCAATGTCAGCCGCAAAGCACTGAATATGGCGCCGCAACCGGCGCTTCGAGCCCAGGAGCGTGCCAACTGGGATTTCTTCAGCACCTTGCCGGAGTTTGATCGCAGCCAGCTCAAAACCAATACCATCGCCGGTTCCATGGTGCTGCAGCCCCTGTTTGAATTCTCCGGTGCCTGTGTGGGTTGCGGTGAGACACCCTACGTTAAACTCGCCTCGCAATTATTCGGCGACCGGATGCTGGTGGCCAATGCCACCGGTTGTTCCTCTATATACGGTGGCAACCTCCCCACCACGCCCTGGACCACAACCCCCGACGGACGCGGTCCGGCCTGGTGCAACTCCCTGTTTGAGGACAACGCCGAGTTTGGTCTTGGCATGCGCCTCGCGGTGGACAAGCAGCGGGAGATGGCCAGGGAATTACTGGGTCGATTGTGCGGAGAATTGGACACCGCCCTGGTGGAGGCTATTCTCCATGCGGATGAATCCGATGAGGCGGGTATTTACGAGCAACGGCAGCGCGTAAAACAGTTGGATATGGCGCTGATCTCCCTTGATTCGAATGAGGCCCGCAGTCTGCTGAGCCTCAGTGAGAACCTGTGCCGCAAAAGTGTGTGGATTATGGGCGGCGACGGCTGGGCTTACGATATTGGCTACGGCGGCCTCGATCATGTGCTGGCCTCAGGGGAGGATGTAAATCTGCTGGTGCTGGATACAGAGGTTTACTCCAATACCGGCGGGCAGACATCCAAGGCTACCCCGCGTGGCGCCGTGGCCAAGTTTTCCTCCGCGGGCAAGCGCACCGGCAAGAAGGATCTGGCATTG
>QNFS01000188.1 GCA_003646415.1 Gammaproteobacteria bacterium | reverse complement strand
GGTGAGAATGGCCTCTGCGGAGGCGGGCTTTTTCAATATGAGCGCGCCACAATCCATTGGTGGTAATGAAATGGGCTTGCTCGCCTACTATGCGGCCTGGGAGCGGATCTTTCATATCTGTGGTGGGCTTAACTGGTTGGGTGTTTACTCGGTCAGCCACTGGGCCTTTGGTCCCAGCCCGGTTCTCACCCAGATTACAGAGCGGGCGCGGGAGGAAATACTCGCTGATATGGTGTCGGGCAAAACCTCAATGTGCTTTGGCCTGTCGGAGCCAGGGGCGGGTTCAGATGCCACCATGCTGAAAACGCGAGCCAGGCCCGATGGTGACGGCTGGCGAATTACCGGCCGTAAGCTGTGGACCTCAAACTCACCCCAGGCCAAACACTGCATTGTTTTCGCCATTACTGATGCGGAAAAAGCAGGGCAACGTAAAGGCGGTATTAGTGCTTTTCTGGTGCCGATGGATTCGCCGGGGGTGGAGATAGAGAGCATCGTTAAAATATTTGGTCATATTGGCGGTGATGAGGGCGCCCTGCTTTTTGACGAGGTTAAAGTTGAACCCTGGCAGCTGGTGGGAGAGCTGAATAAGGGCTTTGCGATTGCATTGCTGGGTGTATCGCTGGGGCGTGTCTATAACTCCGCCCGGGCCGTTGGCCTGTCACGCTGGGGGCTGGATATCGCCTTTGATTACATCACACAGCGAGAGGTCTTCGGCAAAAGCATTGCCCAATACCAGGGCGTCACCTTCCCTCTGGCGGAATCTGCAACGGAGATTCATGCTGCTCACCTGATGGCCATTAATACCTGCTTGCTGCTCGACAAGGGCAAGCCCGCGATTAAAGAGCTATCCATGACCAAAGCCTACTCCGTTGAAAAAGCCGTTAAGGCCATGGATAGAGTGATGCAGGTACACGGTGCGATGGGCCTAACCAATGAAATGGGCCTTAATGACGCCTGGGAAGTGCTGCGTGCGATCAATATTGCCGATGGCACCAATGAAATTTTGCGTCGCACAGTGGTACAGCGCATGTTGAAGGGTGATATGGACCTGTAACTTGTCGTAAAAGCGTACCTGGATAAAGCCTGGAAATTGCCAGTTATTGAACGTGTGGACCAGAATGGTGGCGCCCCCGGCGGTACTTCTGCCGCCCTAATCAACCGTCGGATTTACTATCGCGCATACCCAGTACGTTGATACCCTTCAGCAGGGTCAGGGCCTCATATAACTGGTTATCGCTGGACAGCAACTCACTGGCGGCTTTTCTGCTTGCCTTGTTTTTACCGCTGTCGTCAGTGCTTTTGCCGTTACCGTTGCCCAGATGCCCGGACAGGTCCGCTTCGGTTATCCTCGGCGAGCCTTTATAGGCAGTGACTTTGGCGCGCTCCACCAGGATGTCGGGTGCGATGCCCTCGGCCTGGATAGAACGGCCGTTGGGTGTGAAATACAATGCGGTGGTGAGCTTTACCGCCCGGGAGTTGGACAGGGGCAGGATGGTCTGCACCGAGCCCTTGCCAAAGCTGCGGGTGCCCATGACAACCGCGCGGTGGTGATCCTGCAGGGCTCCGGCGACGATCTCGGAGGCGCTGGCCGAGCCGCTGTTGATCAGCACTACCAGGGGGGTGCCGTTGCTGGCGTCCTTTTCGTCAGCTTCGTAGTACATATCTGAATTGGCGAGGCGCCCCTGTGTGTAGACCACGTTGCCGCCATCCATGAATAATCCCGCCACGTCGACACTGGCGCGCAATATGCCGCCCGGATTGTTGCGCAGGTCCAGTACCAGGCCTTTCAGTTCCTCTTTTGCCATAAGTTTGTCCAGGGACTTACCGACATCCGACCCGGTGGCGCTCTGGAACTGGGCCACGCGAATATAACCGTAACCGGGTTCCAGCCAGCGCTCGCGTACGCTGGCGACTTTTATGGTGTCACGGGTCAGGGTGACTTCGAATGGCTGGCCCTCGCCGGGCCGGCCTATAGTGAGCTCGATATCACTGCCCTTGGGGCCGCGCATGACGTCGATTGCCTCGTTCAGGCTCATGCCCTTCACTGGGATCTTGCCCAGCTTGAGAATCATATCGCCGCTCTGCAGCCCGGCAGTCGCCGCGGGTGAGCCATCGATGGGTGAGATGATTTTAACGTAGCCATCCTCCATGCCCACTTCCAGGCCCAGGCCGGTAAACTCCCCCGAGGTATTGTCCTGCAGATCCTGGAAGCCGTCCTTGGTGAGGTAGACCGAGTGCGGATCCAGGCCCATCAGCATGCCCTGAATGGCATATTCCAGCAGGGTGCTGTCGTCAATTTCCTCTACATAACCAATGCGGACCTGGTTGTAAACGTCGGCAAAAGTGCGCAGTTCATCCAGTGGTAACTGGCCCTTTTGCTCCACGGCGAGCAGGGTGAGGGGGAATGTCAGGGACAGTGCGCTTAACGCCGCTGCCAGTTTTTTGTGGTCCAGAGAAAAGCAACGCATGATTACCGCCAGGTCGGCCAACAGGCCAGTGTTTTACAGATGCTGCCAGTTTAACCCATTGTCCGGGTGAGCGCTCAGCCCTTGCACCATTTGGCGGGGTTGGTGGGCTTGCCCTGGTGCCGGATTTCGAAGTACAGGCCTGCCCGGTCCTGGCCGCCACTGCTGCCCACCGTGCTTATCGGCGTGCCGGCGCTGACCCACTCGCCCACTTCGCGTAACAGGCTCTGGTTGTGGGCGTAGAGGCTCATATAGCCATCGCCGTGGTCTATGATTAACAACAATCCCGAGCCGCGCAGCCAATCGGAGTACACCACGCGGCCGTGATGTATGGCCCGGACGGTGGCGCCCTCTTTGGCCGGAATGGTAATTCCCTGCCAGCGCATTTTGCCCTCGTTGCGCGACCGGCCGAAACGGTTGCTTGGCTTGCCTTTTAACGGCCAGGGCATTTTGCCCCTGGCGCCTTTAAAGGCCTGGTAGTTGTCCGGCACCTGCAGGGTGACCACAGCCTCTTCGATGGCTCGCACCAGGCTTTCCAGTTCCTTGCGATCCTGTTCCTTTTGTTTGAGTTGCTCGCCCTTGCTGCTGATATTGGCACTCAGGTTGGCCACTGCCAATTCCCGGTTGGTCTGGGCTTTTGCCAGGTTTATGCGCTGTTTATCCAGGGTATGTCGCTGCACTTCCAGCTGAGTGAGAGTGTCGGCAATGCGCTGTTTCAGCCCCTCCAGTTGCCTGAGGGTTTCCCGGTACTGGCCCAGCAGTTCGTTGCGTGCCGCAAAAAAGTAGCGGTAATAGCCCATGATCCGGGCGACTGTATGGGGGCTTTCCTGGTTCAGTAATACCTTGACCTGCCCCTGTTGTCCCATCTGCCAGGCGGTCTTCAGCTCTATGCCAATCCTTGCCTGCTGCTGGTTGCGGGCCAGTTCCAGCTCCGCATACTGCTTTTCCAGGATCGACAGTTCCCGAGTGCTGGCAGCCATGGCGCGCTGATTGTCGGCCATGCCACGCTTTAGCTTTCCCAATTGTATGTCCGCCTGTCGCAGTTGCTGCTGCAGGGTGTTCTTGTGGGCGCTGGCGCTGGAAATTTCGCGATTGATGCGTTTGATGTCACTCTGCAGCTGTTGCAGCTGCGCCCGGGTTTTTTCTGTGTCAGATTGGGCCAGGCTGATACGGGAAAAACCAGCCAGCATTAAGATCGCTGCCAGAAATTGCCATACTGCCGGGCGGCGTCCAGGCATCGGCGTCAAGCGGTGCCGGTGACCAGGTTGGTGCCGGTCATTTCTTCCGGCTGTGGCAGGCCCATCATGCCCAACAGGGTGGGGGCGATATCAGCCAGCTTGCCCCCGGCCCGGTTCAGCCGCAGTTGCCGTGAGCCAATGTAAACCAGCGGTACCAGCTCAGTGGTATGTTGCGTGTGTAGTTGTCCGGAGCCGTAATCTAGCATTTGCTCACAGTTGCCATGGTCGGCGGTGACCAGTGCCTCACCGCCCACCTCCAGCAGGGCCTGCTCAACCCTGCCCAGACACGCATCCAGGGCCTCCACCGCCTTGATCGCCGCATCATACACACCGGTGTGGCCGACCATATCGCCATTGGCGTAATTGCACATGATCAAGTCGTATTTACCGGAGCGAATGGCGGCAACAAGCTTGTCGGTCAGTTCCGGTGCACTCATCTCGGGCTGCAGGTCATAGGTGGCGACATCTGGCGAAGCAATAAGTTGGCGCTCCTCGCCGGGGAACAACTCCTCACGACCACCGCTGAAAAAGAAGGTCACATGAGCGTACTTCTCGGTTTCCGCAATGCGCAGCTGCGTCATGCCCTGGTGGGCCACATACTCCCCCAGCACGTTTTTCAGGCTCGTGGGCGGGAACGCGCAGTTGGCTGTCATGTCCGCGGCGTATTCGGTGAGCATCACGAAATCAGACAGCTGGGGCACCACCTGCCGCTGGAAATCATCAAAATCCGCATCGACAAACGCTCTGGTCAGCTGGCGGGCGCGATCAGCCCGGAAGTTCATGAACAATACGCTGTCGTTGTCCGCGACTATGGCTTCTTCCTGCCCCGCGCCCCGGATTGTCGTGGGCAACACGAATTCGTCATTTTCATTCCGGTCGTAGGCGGCTTGCAGTGCCTGGGCTGCGGTTTCGGTGTGGTGGTCGGCCTTGCCTTCGGTCAGCAGCCGGTATGCCCGTTCAATGCGCTCCCAGCGATTATCCCGGTCCATGGCATAGTAGCGGCCGGTGATACTGGCGACGCGGCCACAGCCGAGCTCGGCGAACAGGGC
>QNFS01000187.1 GCA_003646415.1 Gammaproteobacteria bacterium | reverse complement strand
GGAGATGGCTTTATTGTCGCGCTCAACCTGGCGCCTACCACGCCGGACTGGCTTAGCGACTACGGCGCCCAGCCGATGAAATTGGGCCTGGATTTAAGCGGCGGAGTACACTTCAAGCTGGAAGTGGACGTGGATGCCGCCATAGAGCGGCGCATGGAATACTATGTCAATGCCACCAAACGGGCTTTGCGGGAGCAGCGTATTCGAGGTTTTGTCACGCTCAACGAGCAGGGTAAAGCAGAGAGTCGCTTCAAGACCGAAGCAATGCGGGAGCAAGCCCGCGCGATCATCGCTGAAAACAGCCCGGAGTTAGTGCTGGACCGGGTCGAAGAGGACGGCAGCTGGAATTTACTGGCGACCATGTCGCAGCAGACCCGCAAGGAAATCGCCGAGTACTCGGTGACCCAGAACCTCACCACCCTGCGCAACCGGGTCAATGAACTGGGTGTGTCTGAACCCCTGGTGCAGCGTCAGGGGCAGAACTACATCGTGGTGGAACTGCCGGGCATTCAGGACACGGCGGAAGCCAAACGTATCCTGGGCAAGGTAGCCAACCTGGAGTTTCGCCTGGTGGCCAACATGGATGCGGCACCCTCCGAGAAACAGCGCTTTGAATATCGCAGCCCCGACCGGGCCGGCGCGTCTGAGTGGCTGGAGCGCGATGTTATCATTACGGGCGAACGGGTCTCCAACGCCCAGGCCAGTTTTGACCAGAATGGCCGGCCCAACGTCAACATCAGTCTGGACAGTGAGGGTGGCAGCCTGATGTCACGGGCGACCCGCAACAACATCAAGCGCCGCATGGGCGTGTTGTTTATCGAACGCAAGTACCGCACCCGCTATGAAACAGCCGAAGACGGTGCCGAAATTGCGATAAAGGCGCCTTACGATGAGAAGAAGCTGCTCACTGCGCCGGTTATCCAGTCTGCCCTGGGCGCCCAGTTCCAGATCACCGGCCTGGACAACCCGCTGGAATCCTCCGAGTTGGCCCTGATGTTGCGCGCAGGCGCTCTGGCCGCGCCCATATCATTCGTGGAAGAGCGTACGGTGGGGCCGTCCCTGGGGGCTGAAAATATTCGCATGGGGGTCAAGTCGGTACAGTACGGCCTCGCTCTGGTAGTGCTGTTTATGGTGCTTTATTACCGGGTTTTCGGTATTGCGGCGGTTGTCGCACTGACCTTCAACCTGGTATTGTTGATATCCTTTATGTCGATGCTGGGTGCCACGCTCACCCTGCCGGGTATCGCCGGTATCGTGTTGACGGTGGGTATGGCGGTGGATGCCAACGTGCTTATTTTCTCGCGAATACGGGAGGAGGTGGTCAACGGGCTGTCGCCACAGATGGCCATCCACTCAGGCTTTGAGCGGGCGGTTGCGACTATCCTGGACGCCAACCTCACCACATTGATCGTCGCCGTTATCCTTTATGCGGTGGGCACCGGCCCGATCAAGGGTTTTGCGGTCACTCTGTCGATCGGCATACTGACTTCCATGTTCACCGCGATCATGGGGACCCGCGCCCTGGTTAATTTATTTTATGGTGGGCGCCGTGTGCAGAAGCTGTCCATCGGCGGGAGGCAGTCATGAAAATCATCGATTTTATGGGCCAGCGTAAGCTGGCGGTGTTGTTCTCTCTAACATTGATACTGGTTTCTATCGGTTCCCTGGCCACCCGGCAGCTCAACTGGGGGCTGGACTTTACCGGCGGCACCCTGGTGGAAGTTCACTACAGCGAGACCGCTGACCTTAAGGCCATTCGCAATACTCTCGATACCGAGGGTTATAGCGGGGCGATCGTGGTCAGCTTTGGCACCGACCGGGATGTAATGATACGCCTGCCCCAGGGGTATTCGGACAAGCAGGGCACCCAGTTGCTGGCCAGCTTACAGGAGGCTTTCGCCGGTTCGGTGGATTTGCGCCGCATCGAATTTGTGGGGCCCCAGGTCGGTGACGAACTGCGCGAGCAGGGTGGCCTGGCCATGTTGTTGGCCCTGGGGCTGGTGATGCTCTATATCGCCTTCCGCTTCCAGCTCAAGTTCGCCGTCAGCGCCGTGGTGGCCCTGGTGCACGACGTGATAATCACCCTGGGATTCTTCTCTATTACCGGCATGGAGTTTGACCTGACGGTGCTGGCGGCGCTGTTGGCGGTGATCGGTTACTCCCTGAACGACACCATTGTGGTATCCGACCGGATTCGTGAAAACTTCCGTAAAATCCGCCGGGCAGACCCGGTGGAAGTGATTAATATCTCCTTGACGGAAACCCTGGGCCGTACCCTGGTCACCTCTCTGACCACCTTGTTGGTATTGGCGGCCCTGGCCCTGTTTGGCGGTGAGATGATTTACGGTTTCGCCATCGCCCTGATTGTGGGTGTGGTGATAGGCACCTACTCATCCATTTACGTGGCGGCCAGTATGCTGCTGCTAATGGGCGTGAGCAAGGAAGACCTGATGATTCCAGTCAAGGAAGGAGCGGAGCAGGAAGACCTGACTCCCTAAAGAACCCCACCACCCAGGAAAAAAGCATGGAACCGATGATCAATATAGCGCTGCGCGCCGCCCGCAAGGCTGGTGAAAATATTGTGCGCGCCTCTGATGATCTCGACCGCTTCGAAGTCAAGGCTAAAGGTGTCAACAACTTCGTTACGGAAGTGGATATCAATGCTGAGCAGGAAATTATCTACCACCTGCAAAAGGCCTATCCGGATCACGCCATTCTGGCGGAAGAGTCCGGCCTGACTGGCAGCGAGGACGCCGAGTATCGCTGGATTATCGATCCCCTGGACGGCACCACCAACTTTATTCGTGGCATTCCCCATTACGCTGTGTCCATTGCCTGCCTGTACAGGGGCAAGCTGGAGCATGCGGTTGTCGTCGACCCGGTGCGGCACGAAGAATTCACCGCCTCGCGCGGCCGTGGAGCCCAGCTCAACGGTCGCCGTATTCGGGTGAGCAAGTTGCCCAGCCTGGAGGGCGCCCTGCTGGGTACGGGTATTCCCTTCAAGGAGCACTGCGACGACAAGCTGGGTCCCTACAGCAAATCAATGGAAGCCCTGGCGGCACAGTGCGCCGGTATTCGCCGGGCCGGGGCGGCGTCGCTGGATCTGGCCTATGTGGCGGCGGGTCGCCTGGATGCTTTCTGGGAAATCGGCCTGGCGCCATGGGATATAGCCGCCGGCGCCCTGCTGGTGCGCGAGGCCGGTGGTCTGGTCGCTGACATCGACGCGTCGGACAATTACCTTGAGTCGGGAAATATCGTCTGTGGCAATCCCAAGTGCTTCAAGGCTGTTTTGCAGGTTACCAAACCATTGTTGGCCTAATACACGAAGGTAGCCTCAGGTGCGAAGCTCGCCCATGAATCTGGACAACATCCGTATCGTACTGGTTAACACCAGCCACCCCGGCAACATCGGGGGAGTGGCGCGCGCCATGAAAAATATGGGTCTGTCGCGCCTGTACCTGGTGGCTCCGAGGCAGTACCCCGACGAGCAGGCCGAGTGGCGCGCGGCCTCCGCCATGGACATTCTTGAAAACGCCGTGGTCGCCGAGACTCTGGAAGAAGCTATTGGCGACTGCCAGTTCGTGGTGGGTACCAGTGCCAGAAACCGGCGTATTCCGTGGCCTTTGCAGAATCCGCGGCAATGCGCCCAGCGTATGGCGCAGGCTTCTTCGGCGGAGCAGGTCGCCGTGTTGTTCGGGCGCGAGGACCGCGGTCTTACCAACGAGGAGTTGAAGGTGTGCAATCTGCACCTGAATATCCCTACCTCCGAGGCCTACAGCTCCCTGAACCTGGCCATGGCGGTGCAAATTGTTTGTTATGAATTGCAGATGCTGTCTTCACCGGCGGGTTTGCCCACGGGTGAAGACGAGGAGTGGGATACGCCTTTCTCCACCCGGGAAAATATGGAACGTTTCTACGTGCACCTGGAGCAGGCGCTCACTGATATTGAGTTCCTGGACCCTGTCGCGCCGCGGCAGTTGATGTCGCGCCTGCGGCGTTTGTACGGGCGTGTGCGGCTGGATGAGATGGAGCTGAACATTCTGCGCGGCATTCTGACCGAGACGCAGAAATGGGTAGATAAAGCACGGCAGAAGGCCGACTGACACTCACCTTACCCGATAAAATTACCGGGCTTTATAGTTGACCATTTTAGTGGGTTATTGCATACTCGCCTCTTCTGAGAACAGGGCAGAATTATGCGTCTTACTACCAAGGGAAGATATGCGGTGACCGCGATGCTGGATCTCGCTTTACACAGTGAGAACGGTCCGGTGGGCCTGGCACATATATCAGGGCGGCAGGATATATCCTTGTCATACCTGGAGCAACTGTTTGCCAAGTTGCGCCGCAATGGCCTGGTCAGCAGTGTACGGGGTCCTGGCGGGGGTTATAAGCTCAGCCGGGGCGGCCACGAGATTTTTGTGGCGCAGATTATTGACGCGGTGAACGAGCCGGTGGATGCCACTGGCTGTGGCCGCACCAGTAACTGTCAGCAGGGCGAGGAATGCCTGACCCACCACCTGTGGTGTGACCTGAGCGATCAAATCCATGGCTTTCTCAGCCAGATCAGCCTGTCCAACCTGGTGGAAAGGCGAGAGGTGAAAAATGTTTCCGCACGCCAGGAGGCGCGCAGCGTGCAAGGTGAATCACCGGCCTTGACAGAGGTCTGATGACCTCTACGGATTCACGGAGCGGTAACAGTATGCAAAAACCGATTTATTTCGACTATCTGGCTACAACACCCGCTGATCCGCGGGTGGTGG
>QNFS01000186.1 GCA_003646415.1 Gammaproteobacteria bacterium | reverse complement strand
GCAACGGGGCAACCGACCCTGTCTGGCAGATCGATGTAAGCCGGGTAGCACCAGGCGATGACCGAACCGCCAGAGGTCGCCGCTGGATGTTAACGCTAAAGCTGCATCCCGATGGAGATCAAATACAAACGGATTACCTGATCAAACGCTTTGGGCTGACCAGGTCGGAGGCAGCTGTATGCAAGTGCCTGTGCCACTACGGAGATGCGGTTTCCACAGCAAAAGCATTGGGCGTATCTCCCAACACCGTCAGAACCCATTTGAAAAGCGCGTTCAGGAAGACCGGCACACGAAACCAGGTTGAACTGGCGATCTGCCTGATCTCAAAAAATCCGGACAGAATCTCACTCAGTTAACCCGCTCTCCTTTTCTTTTCGCGCCCACTGCGCGTGCGTCCACTCCAGGAAGTGGCCCACCGCATGGACCGTATGGTCGGTGCGCACCGAGTGAAATATCTCGAAGGCGTGTTGTGCCCCGGGTAGCTCCGCGTAGGCCACGGGCTGATTGGATTGCGCCTGCAGAGCAGAAACGAAAGCGCGCGCCTCTTCCACCCACACCAGAGAATCGTGTGTGCCCTGGATCACAAATATAGGCGGGGCATCGGCACCAACATGGCTCAATGGTGAGGCCGTATCCCACAGCTCCAGGTTATCTGCCAGAGCACACTGCATCACCTTGTCCGCGATCAGGCCCTCCAGGGACATCTCGGGGCGGATAGCATAGCGGTCGAGAAAGTCATAAACGCCATAGAAGGGTACCGCGGCCTGCAGCGTGGTATCGGCCCCCTCGAAGCCCGGCTGCCACTCGGCACGGTTGGGTGTCAACGCTGCCAGCGAACTCAGGTGGCCGCCCGCGGATCCGCCGGTGATCGCAATGAAATCCGGGTTGCCGCCGTAGTCCTGAATATTTTCCCTGATCCAGGCAATGGCTTTCTTGACATCGATTATATGCGCGGGAAATGACGCCCGGGGGCTGAGCCGGTAATTGATGGCGACGCACAGCCAGCCCCGCTCCGCCATATGGTACATCAGGGGTTTAGCCTGTTGCTCTTTCGATCCAATCATCCAGCCCCCGCCGTGTACTTGCAGCAGCACCGGATAACCTCCTTCTCGGGGCTCATGGGGGTGATAGATATCGAGCAGATTGCGCTTCCCTGCCTCGGCGTAGGCGATATGTCTGTGCTGGTACACACCATTACGCTTGAACTTGAACGGCTTGATCCAATAGCTGGTGAGAATGTCATCGCACAAGACATGCTGGCGCTGGGCGGGTATATCCGCACGATAATCCTCTCCCAGCGCCCGGCGCAAGGCGGGTCGCAGGTGTTGCGGTGTATCCATCGCCTGGCAATGCAGGTAGACAAGGCCCAACCAGGCCAGTGCGAAGATACCCAGCCCGGTCTGGGCCAGCGGATCAGCCAGACCGCCCGCAAAGGCCAGCACAGCGGTCAGGGCCACCTGCCACAACACATGGATCAAAGCCAACTCACCGCACAGCCAGGCACTCAGGAAATACACCGGCGCCAACCAGTGAAGCCGGCGCGCCTGTACTATCGCCGTGACAGTGCAGTAGGCGCTCAACAGCGCCAGGAAGAAGTAGATGCCTATAAGACTCACTGTAGTCTCCCATATCGAAAAAAGAGTCGAAAAAAGAGTCAAAAAAAGAGCTGAAAAAAAACCAGGGGGCTATTCTAAGTCAATTCACCGACCCAGTGGCACTCCCGCCGGAAAGTATATGTACTTCTGATTCACGAGTGCTCTAACCACCTGATAATTCAGGTGGTTAGAGCACTCACTTGCACCTGTAATCAGCTTTGCGTAAGTTAGCAGGCTTCCTTACTGGGCGAGACAAACGCAATGACTATCAAACTGGGCGTGGTGATGGACCCCATCGCCGCTATCAACTACAAAAAAGACACGACAATGGCCATGCTCTGGGCAGCCGAGTCCCGGGGCTGGCAGCTCTACTACATGGAGCAGAGAGACCTCTACCTGGAGCAGGGCGTGGGCCGGGCGCGCATGTCCCGGCTCACGGTGTTCCATGATCCCGGGCGCTGGTTCGAGCTGGATGAGCCCGAAGACAGGGGTCTGGCTGATCTGGATGTGGTGCTGATGCGCAAGGATCCTCCCTTCGATAATGAATATATCTACAGCACCTACATCCTGGAGGAAGCGGAACGCAAAGGCACCCTGATCGTCAACCGCTGCCAGAGCCTGCGCGACTGCAATGAAAAAGTATTTGCCACACACTTCCCGCAGTGCTGTCCGCCGGTGCTGGTCAGTGCCGATATGCAGCGTTTGAAGGATTTTCACCAACATCACGGCGACGCCATATTCAAGCCCCTGGACGGCATGGGCGGAGACGCTATTTTTCGGGTGAAGCCCGATGACCCCAACGTCAGCGTCATTCTGGAGATGCTCACCCGGCACAACCGCCAGACCATTATGGCCCAGCGTTTCATCCCCGAGATAAAAGAAGGCGATAAACGAATATTGATGATCAACGGCGAACCCGTGCCCTACTGCCTGGCTCGGGTGCCATTGGTAGGCGAGACCCGCGGCAACCTCGCCGCCGGCGGCACCGGGCGCCCACAGGCCCTGACCGACCGGGACCGCTGGATCGCCGCCCAGGTGGGGCCCGATTTACGTGAAAAGGGCCTGCTGTTCGCCGGAATCGATGTCATCGGCGACTACCTGACCGAAATCAACGTCACCAGCCCCACCTGTATTCGGGAAATTGACGCTGGTTTCGATCTGGACATTGGCGGCCAACTGATGGATTGTATTATTGGGGAATTGAGCAACAGGTGTTAGATGTACTACCTGGAAACAGAAAATGACATTCGATATCGCCTGCGCAACGCTGTCCTGTTGGCGATCGCGGTGCATGCCGCCCTGATCCTGGGTATATCCTTCGACGCCTCCAGGCAGGCATACCACAGCTCACAGATAGAGGTCACCCTGGCAAACCGGCCCAGCACTGTGGCACCGGAAGATGCCCGTCATGTGGCCCAGGCCAATCAGGAGGGCAGCGGCGAACAGGCCGACATAGAGGAAGTTACCAGCCGCAACAACCTGCCCATCACACAGGCCCAGGCCGCACAGCAGGCTCTGTTGCAACCGGCCACCACGCGGGTGTTACAGCAAAAAGACATAGTGACCACCACCGCTATCGCCCGGCGGGCTACAAGTAGCGACCAGGCCCAACGCAACCGCCAGCAAGCCCGGCTGCAGGGAATCAACCCCCAGGTGGATCAACTGAACCAACAGCTGGCCAGCCTGGAAGCGGAACTGGATGAACAGACCCGCAACTATGCCAATATACCCAGAGTCCGGCGCCTGACGTCAATCTCCGCCAGGCAGTCGGTGGATGCGGCCTACTTGCTCGACTGGGTCCGGCGCCTGGAAGCGGTGGGCAACAAATATTATCCCAAGGCCTCTGTGCGCTACGGTATCTACGGTGACGTCCGCCTGCTGGTGGTCATTCACAACGATGGCAGCCTGGAGGATATTCAAGTTCTGTCCTCTTCCGGGTATGCGGTACTGGACGAGGCGTCAATCAAGATCGTGCGCATGGCTGCGCCTTACTCGCCCTTTCCCCCTGAACTAAAAGCCACCACGGACAAGTTGGAAATTATTCGCACGTGGCATTATCGGGAAAATCAGCTAAGCTCACAATAGGGTCAGACAGCACCCAATGTGGCGCCGCAGCCAGTGCATTACACCTGCCAGAGAGAGATTCGACAACCATGCCGGAAAGATTTACCGCCAATACAGCGAAGAGTAGCGATTGCCTGCGTGACCACTTCCTACTCGCCATGCCCTGCCTGTCGGAAGGCATTTTTTCCCATAGCGTTACCTATATCTGTGAACACGGTGAGAGCGGCGCCATGGGTATTATCATCAACCAGCCCCTGGATCTATCGGTGGATGAGATATTCGAACATCTGCAAATCAAAATCCGGCGGGATTTCTCGGATATGCCGGTAATGGCAGGCGGGCCAGTACAAATAGACCACGGCTTCGTGCTACACCGTAAATGTGATACCCGCTGGGAGGCCAGCCTCAAAGTAACCTCTGAAATCACCCTCACCACGTCCCGCGATATATTGCGCGCCATTGCCAACGACAATGGCCCGGATGACCACCTGATCGCTCTGGGCTACGCCGGCTGGGCCGCCGGGCAACTGGAACACGAACTGGCTGAAAACAGCTGGCTGACCCTGCCCGCCAACAGCGACATCATTTTCTCCACCCCCGCCGACCAGCGACTGGGCGCCGCCGCCGCCCTGTTGGGTATCGATATGAATTTGATTTCTGGTAAAGCGGGGCATGCCTGACTGCCCTTTACAGCACACATCAAACAGTGAAACAGGCTCCCCGCACAGTAATGGCTTTTGACTTCGGCCTGCGCCAGATCGGTGTGGCGGTGGGTAATTGCCTGTTGCGCACCAGCCAGCCCCTGCCAGTACTCAGGGCCAGGGAAGGCATACCGGACTGGCAAGCCGTGGAGGGTCTGATAGACGAGTGGCGCCCGGACCTGCTGGTAGTGGGCGACCCGCTGAATATGGACGGCAGCGCCAGTGCGCTATGTGAACGCGCGCGCAAGTTCGGACGCCGCTTGCACGGCCGGCTGGGCTTACCGGTGGTAATGGTCGACGAGCGATTAAGCAGCTTTGAAGCCAAGCAGAACAGCCGCGCGCAAGGTCACCGCGGCAACTTTGTGGATCAACCCGTGGACAGCTACGCCGCGGAGCTTATCCTGCAGACGTG
>QNFS01000185.1 GCA_003646415.1 Gammaproteobacteria bacterium | reverse complement strand
CTTTGGATGAGCCTGCTGCTGCTACTGCTGCGAAAGAACCTGAGCCACCTGCAGCAGCCAGTCCCGCCCAGACCGGGGTGGAGGCCAAACACACAGCCGCACCGCGCAAGGCGTCTTCCGCTATTGCCTGGCTGGCGTTGTTACTGGTATTGGCGCTGGCCGGTGGGGCCGCCTGGTCGGTACGGGAGATGCAGTACAGGGAAACCGCCCTGATTGGCCGGGTGCACGAGTTGGAAAGTGTGGTCGGACAGAAAGAGGCCAACCTGCAAGAGCTTGGAGAACGCTGGCAGCGTCAGCTGCAGGAGAAGCTGGGAGACCGCTGGCTGCAGCTGCAGGAGAAGCTGGGAGACCGCTGGCAGCGTCAGCTGCAGGAGAACCTGGGCGAATTAAAGGGCGAACTGACGGAGGATTCATCGCGCCAGGCGCTGGCGCTGGAGTCGGTTGAAGCCCAGTTAGCCGAACAGCGCCGGGAACTGGCCCGCATCGGTGCCAACGACAGGGGTAGCTGGCTACTGGCAGAAGCACAATACCTGCTGCGCCTGGCTAATCAGCGTATGATCATGGCCGGTGATACCGTCGCTGCCCAGGCCCTGCTCAGTAGTGCCGACAGGGTTCTACGGGAACTGGATGACGTGGGCCTGCACGCTGTGCGCGGCGCTGTCGCTACCGACCTGGCGGCGGTGCGCGCGGTACCCACAATAGATGTAGAGGGTATTTACCTGCGCCTGGCGGCGCTGGTTGAGCAGGCGGGTAAACTGGTGATTTTCCAGCTGCCGGAGCGTGAGTTGCAGCCGCGTCCGGATGCGGCGGCACCAGACTGGCAGGCCCGTTTGCAGCAGGGCTATGAGGACGCACTTACCAAGCTTTCTGACTACGTCATTATTCGCCGGCGGGACGTGCCTGTGCAGGCGCTGATTGACCCCCAGTGGGAAGGGCTGGTGCGGCAAAATTTGCGTATGTTACTGGAGCAGGCCCAGGTGGCCCTACTGTCCGGTAACCAGTCACTGTATAGTGAGAGCCTGCAGCGGGCACAGCATTGGGTGGGGGAGTTTTTTGAATCTGACGAGGCCGCCGCCCGTGCTATGGCCAGGGAGATAACACAGCTGACGGATTCCATCATTGCCGTGACTATGCCCGATATCTCCATGTCCTTACGGGCACTGGACGATGCCATGGAGCAAGACCTGCAACAGGGAGGCGATGAGTAAGCCATGCGCAAGATATTCACCATTATACTGGTTGCGCTGCTGCTTGGAGTCGGTGTTGTAGCCTTGATAGAGACCGACCCGGGTTACATTCTGTTGGCCTATGGCAATTACACGCTGGAGACCAGTCTGTGGGTTGGTCTGGCCCTGTTGGCCCTGTTTACCCTGCTGGTCTACAGTGTCCTGCGCCTGGGTTACCAGTTGATCGGGGGGCCGCGTTTCCTGGTCAGTTGGCTGGGAGTACGCAAGTCTCGCCGGGGTTCACACCTGACCACGCACGGCCTGATCAATTTTGTCGAGGGCAACTGGACCAGGGCCAGGCGCCAGTTGCTGCGCGGGGCCAAAAATAGTGATGCACCGCTTGTCAATTATTTGCTGGCAGCGCGTGCCAGTCATCGCTTACAGGACCCTGATCAAGTCAGCAAGTACCTCGGTTTAGCTGTAAACTCGGACTCAGCTGCCGCTACCGCGGTGGCGTTTACCAGGGCTGAGCTGCAATTGCAAAGCGCTGACTATGAGCCGGCGCTGGCTACGCTGGAGCAAGCAAGAAGTGACGTGGCCAAACATCCTTATGTACTGGAGCTGTTGCGCGAGGTCTACTCTGGCTTGCAGGATTGGGACAAACTCGCTGCTTTGTTGCCGGATTTGAAGAAACACAAACTGCTTGTAGATGATGAACTGCAGCAGTTTGAGCGTGAAATTTATGGTCAACTGTTGGCACAGTGTATCGCTGGCGGTGACGACCCGGCTTCGGATAGTTTGCGTAGTGGCTGGCAAAAGATTCCGACTAAGCTGAAAGAGGATCCGCAAATGCTGCAGGCCTATGTGCGCATGCTGGTCGACCGGGGCGACTATGGCGAGGCGGAAAAACTTATTCAGCGCGCTCTCAAGCAACGGTGGGACGTAAACCTGGTGCGTCAGTACGGCTACGTCCAGAGTGACAATGCACCTCGCCAGCTGCGCAGAGCGGAGGCCTGGCTGTCTGCCCATCCTGATGATGCGCAGCTGCTGCTGTGCCTGGGCCGGCTGTCGGCGCGGGACAAATTATGGGGCAAGGCGCGGGATTATTTTGAAAGCAGTTATCATCTGGAAAAAAGCAGTGAGACTTGTGCGGAACTGGGGCGTTTGCTGCTCGGTTTGGGCGAGTACAAGGTGGCCGCCGCCTATTTTCGTGAGGGTTTGTTGGTTCGTGAAAGTGGCCTGCCGGAACTGCCCATGCCGGAAAAAATCATGCCTGTTAACAGGCGGCTCGCGCGTTCCTGACAGGCCCGCGGTAGCCGATAAAGTGATTCCCGGTCTCTGCGTCGGTTACACCGGTTTGTGAGGCGGCGCTACTTGCGCTTCATGGACATGAAAAACTCGTCGTTGGTCTTGGTGCCCTTGAGTTTGTCGGACAGGAACTCAATCGCGCCAAGGTCTTCCATGCCGTGCAGCAGTTTGCGCAGGATCCACATGCGTTGCAGTTCGTCCTCGGCGGTGAGTAATTCCTCGCGGCGAGTACCGCTGCGGCGGATATTGATAGCGGGATAGACGCGTTTCTCAGCGACTTTGCGATCCAGGTGCAGTTCCATGTTGCCGGTGCCCTTGAATTCCTCGTAGATCACTTCATCCATCTTGGAGCCGGTATCGACCAGGGCGGTGGCAATGATTGACAGGCTGCCGCCTTCCTCGATGTTACGCGCTGCGCCGAAGAAACGCTTGGGCCGCTCCAGTGCGTGGGCGTCGACACCACCGGTCAGTACCTTGCCGGAACTGGGAATCACCGTGTTGAAGGCACGAGCCAGGCGGGTGATGGAATCGAGCAGGATGACCACGTCCTTTTTGTGCTCCACCAGGCGCTTGGCTTTCTCGATCACCATGTCGGCAACCTGTACATGACGCGAGGGCGGTTCGTCAAAGGTGGAGGCCACGACCTCCGCACCGCGGATGCCCACTGAACGCTGCATCTCGGTGACTTCCTCCGGGCGCTCGTCGATCAACAATACGATGACGTAACACTCGGGATTGTTGGTGATAATCGCCTGGGCGATATTCTGCATCATGATGGTCTTGCCGGCCTTGGGCGGTGCTACCAGCAGACCTCGCAATCCCTTGCCTATGGGCGCGACCAGATCAATGATGCGACCGGTCAGGTCTTCAGAGCTGCCGTTGCCGGTCTCCAGTGTCATGCGCTCGTTCGGGAACAATGGCGTCAGGTTCTCGAACAGGATTTTGTGCCTGGCGTTCTCCGGTTTGCTGAAGTTGACCTCGCCGACTTTCAATAGGGCAAAGTAGCGCTCGCTGTCTTTGGGTGGGCGAATCTTGCCGGATATGGTATCCCCTGTGCGCAGGTTGAACCTTCGAATCTGGCTGGGTGACACATAAATGTCGTCGGGTCCGGCCAGATAGGAGCTGTCGGCGGAGCGCAGGAAGCCGAAGCCATCCTGCAGGATCTCCAGTACGCCGTCGCCGTAAATGTCTTCACCGCTTTTGGCGTGACGCTTCAGGACTGCGAAAATAATATCCTGTTTGCGTGAACGGGCCATATTGTCCAGGCCAATATCTTTGGCGATATCGATGAGTTCCTGGGTGGATTTGGTCTTTAGGTCAGTCAGATTCATATAAAATAGAGATGTGCGCTTTTTGAGGGAAGGGAATTGTGTAAGTGAACGCCGATGGGCGATACCAGCTTATATAGTTTTAATTTTGGATAGCAGAATTATTATCGTGGCACAGGAATGTGCAACGTGTGCGAATGTAGCATGCCCGGATGGTGTCGTCTACAGCTTTTTCAGGCAAAAAACTGACCTGGTGGGGTATAGCGAGCCCGGTGTGTTCAGGCCCGCAACACTCTCAACAGGGCAGGGTCAGACTACTTCCTGGATGAATTCTGTCAGTTGGGTCTTGGAAAGGGCGCCAACTTTGGTAGCCTCTGCGTTGCCGCCCTTGAAAACGATAAGGGTGGGGATGCCGCGGATGCCGAACTTGGGCGGAATTTCCGGGTTGGCGTCCACGTCCACTTTGCAAATCTTCAGTTTACCGTCGTACTCGCTGGCAATTTCATCCAGTACGGGTGCAATCATTTTGCAGGGCCCGCACCACTCGGCCCAGAAGTCTACCAATACGGGGATATCGCTGTTTAGTACTTCTGCGTCAAAACTGGCATCGCTGACGTGTACGATTTTATCGCTCATGGTGTTCTCCGGTTGATCTGCGTGGTTGCTGTTTGTTTGGTTTTGAGGGGGCTATGATACCACCGGATGATTGCGGTACAACCAAGGGACTAGAGTTTTTCGATCTGCTTATATTTCCTGTGGCTATAGATTAGCTGTTATTCGGGTTGCTGGTTGCGTCGGGAGTAAGGTATGTGCTCACTGGGCACGCTACAAGCACATCCCTGTGCGCTCGGGCTCGGCCATCCATGGCCTCACACGGCCCAGTGAGCACATACCTTACTCCCAACGCTCTTTCTCCGAATCAGGCATGGGATAAGAATTCAGTGGGATAAAGCCGGCGAGGGTATTTATCAAGCCCGTCGGCGACTCGAACCCAAAAAAATTGTGAACGCCAAACCGATAGTTTTGTCTTACACGAGAGCG
>QNFS01000184.1 GCA_003646415.1 Gammaproteobacteria bacterium | reverse complement strand
TGTAACGTTCAGTTCCAAGGTACGCGCCATGACGCGGGTGGCCACACCGGAAACGGAGGATGGCCTGTTGATTTTTGCCAGGCACGGTACCGCCAGCCATGTGGAGCAACTGCTGAGTAAGTACAAGCGCGTGAAGCGCACCATGGCAGACGAGGCGGAGCAGGATCGCGAGGAAGCCCGCAAATTGTCCTACTACCAGGATAATGACGGTATGTGGGTAATTAACGCCAGGCTGTCACCGGAGGCGGGCTCCCTGTTGGTTAAAGCGATCGAAGCACTGGTTGCACCCATTCAGGAGGAAAAGCGGGAACAACTGCTGCAACAGAGACTGCAGGAAGCGGCGCAGGAAGAAGAAAAAGAAGAAGAAAACGTTCCCGCGGAAACGTTTTCGAAGGCCGTAGAGAAAGAGGACCCGAATCACTTCCACCAACTGTTACAACACACCCGCGCCGATGCCCTGGTGACACTGGCGGAGCATTTTCTGGCGACCTGCGGCGAAAAAAGCGAATTTAGAGGCCTGAAAGGCTCCGAACGCTGCCGGCCTCTTTGCGACGGGCATTGGATGTTCGGGATAAAACCTGCCGTTTCCCGGGCTGCTCTGAATCCAGAACCGTGGAATCTCATCATATAGAGCACTGGGCGGATGGGGGCGAGACCAGCCTGGAGAACCTTGCAAAATTCTGCAAATTCCACCACGCCCAGCTGCATCGCGGTTGCTTTGATGTTCGGGTGGAGCCACCGGTGGATGGCCAGGGTGAAGCGCAACTGGTATTCACCACCCCCTCCGGGCGACGGATCGAGACAGATTTATTCCCGTAGTTTCCCCCGCAGGTCGCACAAACCGCAAGAGAGGCACTGCAACATGCCGCACCGGAAGTAGACGCAAAAACCTGTGTTACCCGATGGCAGGGAGAGCCCTGCGATTACGGCATGGCTATTGATGGTTTGTTAAGACGGGATGGAACCCTGCATTCTCGCGGAGAATTGGGTCCTGATCCGGCGGGTAGTGTCAGACCTCAATAACCGCTCCTGGCAGTCAAAAGCTCGAAATCAGTCCATCACACCGGCATTCGCTAGGTCCGTTTTGTTCTACTTTCAGACAAATGAGCTATGCTACTAAGCCCGTGATTATGTGCTCAAACGAACCACCACTTGAAACGACTAACGGAGATATTCGGATGAATGACGTAAAAACACCTGCTTACTTTGTTGTTCAGTTGGAAATTAAAAATCAAGACGAGTATATACAGCGATATGGCATGCCTGTCTTAGCCATGTTCGAAAGTATAGGTGCGGAAGTCCTCGCCCTGTCACCTGCCCCGAAAGTTTTGGAGGGAGAGTGGGGTGGCAATTGGACGGTGGTAATACGCTTTCCAAGCAAAAATGTGGCAGAGGAGTGGTACAACTCGACAGAATATCAGCCCCTGAAGGCGCTTCGCATGAATGAACTGACTGAGGGCGGATCTGTCGTTCTAGTCGAAGGGTTCGATCCCGCTGCGCTAGGTATCTGATATTTGCTAGTTTGCACCCCATCTAACAGGCAGTGCTAGGAATCAATAGGCTCAATGACTCCTTTGTTCTACTTTCGGCCAATTGGGTTATGCTAGAGTAACTGATAGAAAACGTCTCAATGTAGATACACACACCCATTCTCGAAGCTAATGGGATGAGCTGGCAAATAGATGAAGAAACCACGTCGAGATACTATCGCTGAAGATGACTATACGATTTTTGATCTCGGCTGGGATGATCGACTTGAAGGAAAAAGAAAGAGCGATAACCCTTACGCCATCAACAATTGGAAACACTATGAATGGGAGAAAGGTTGGGTGATGGCGGATAACTCTCCTGATCTAGATGAATAACAAGGACAATAGAATGAACACACCATACATTAGATGTGCCTTAATGTTGATATCTCTGATGATGCTATTCAGTGTGGACCTCAACGCTGCACAAATACAAGATCCAGGTGCATCCCAGAAGGAAGCAATCGATCACATGCATCACAAACTACACGATGATCAGGCGCCTTTTAAAGCAACAGAGGCACAGGCGCTAAAAGAACTCAATGAGATGACCATTCGCGAGGATGTAAAGATTGAGGACGTAAACGCCAAAATTGATGAGTTGATGGCTGCAAAAAAACAGATTATGCGCCTTCGATATGATCACCTGATCGAGATGCGGACAATTCTTACCGACGATCAAAAAGTAGATTACGATAAAGCCGTATTGAATCGCTCCGCGGTGAAATAATCTGTATTTAGATTCAAGGGGTGATGTGGGAGGATTGCATATCGGCACTTTGACCATAGCAGCCGATTGGCTCATATAGTGTGCGTCACCAAAAAGCCGCCACTCAGATACCATCAGACTGAATGACTATATTGGCCTAAGCGGCCACCCAGAAATGACTATATTGTCCTAGTTGCGGCCGTTTAGTCTACACTGAGGTGGAGGGCCGCTCACGACGCACTCCGGCCAGTTAGCTTGCTGCGAATTGCCGGTTAATATGAAATACCCCTTAATAACTAATGGTTATGCTTGTCAGGTTTCTTTACGGTTGCTGGCTATATTCAAGCCCCTAACCGCTGGAGGCCCCGAGGTCACAGGGGTGGCGTGATTATTGCGTGTTATATAGCGTGCAGGTCGATGGCGATTTGTACGATGTGGATTACAGGGCCGCACCGGTGTTAATCGGCCGGTCGCCGCGACACTAGGGAAGCATAATTGCCGATATCAATCGACCGACCGCTTCTCGGATAAATATCAAAACTCCAAGAAGGCGGATAAACCATGGTGAGTCGTATTAATCGACTAAGGAGCTTCGTAGCCGCGCTCGCTCTATCGATAGTCTCGTTTTCGACAGCGGCAACTGAAATCGACAACGTTGTGTTCTTCGGAGATAGCCTGTCCGACACCGGAAATATCTGGTTTGCAACGGCTGGATTTCCTCCCCCCCCCTACTTTCAAGGCAGCGCCGGAGGGGCACCCGAATTTACTGGTGGCCAGTGGTCCAGTCCCGAGGGTCCATCTTGGCCAACCCTCTTCGCGTCGGAGTTTGGCCTGACGGCTACGCCATCTCTTGTGGCAGTGTCTTATGCAAACAACTTCGCTTGGGGAGGTGCTAGAACCGGCGTGAATGCAAACTCGGCGGTGCCGCCCTGGCTGGATCAGCAAGTCGCGCAATATCTAGCCCCCTTTCAAGTGAGCGGAACCTCGCCGACCCCGGAGACGCTGGTGTCGATCATGATCGGTGGCAATGACGTCGCCAACAATCTTGGCGACGAGGCAGCGCTGAAGGCCGGAATCACAAGCATCACCACTCAAATGACGAGACTGTACGATCAGGGTGTCCGCCAGTTCTTGATTTCCAACGTGCCTGATATCGGTGCCACGCCTAAGTTTCAAGATCGCGGGCCTGAAGTTGCTGGTTTTGCAACGTTCTGGACGACACAATGGAACGCAGCCTTAGATGCTGCGCTAGATGAACTGGAACTACCAGGCGCGGTTATCAATTTCTTTGACTTTTACACTTTTTCCAAGGACCCCGAGTTGCTGGCATTGTTTGACAACACGACTGACGCTTGTCTCACCGAGTTCTCGCTCTGTGACGACCCGGAATCGTACTTCTATTGGGATTCATTCCATCCGTCATCTACAAGCCACTATCTACTTGCCGACGCGCTGTACCAGAGTTTGGTGCCTTTGCGCCTAGAACACCTGCTTGAAGACGTTTCCGGTATCGGACCCGGCAAAAGTTTGCGCTCAAAGGTAGCCAGAGTGCAGGCAAGCTACGAACGCGAGAAATATCAGGCCGCCTGCGGGCAGCTGCGCAGTTTCGTAAACCAGGTTGACGCGCAAGCTGGAAAGTCGCTGACCGACGACGAGGCTCATGCATTCAAGGCAGAAGCCAGCGCAATTGGAGAAGCAATTGGCTGCGGCTGATTAGCACACTCAATCGATCCGTGACCCCGGCCCAATGCCGGGGTTTTATTATGGGCACGATTGCTCTTAGCCGAGTGAGGAAATCGTAACCGCCCAATTCTGCAATTCAATAGCGTCGCATAAGAGGTGTAAGCGGCCCTTCACCTCCGAGAGGGGCCAATCCCAGCGTCATGGCGAGCCAGGCCAATCTGGTCAGCAAGAAGGAATACCGGGGCATCAACCACCTTATAAAACAACCGTTGTCAGTATGAGTGAGGGCTTTTCCAGCCCTGACTGGTGGGCTACGTTCTGGCAGATCAAGGCCGCAGGCCGCGACCTGTGGTGTTTCATGCCTCATTTCAGCGCGGGCGCCCCGTGCGCAGCGCCTGCCGTAACGGTTTCCAGGCTTAACCCGGCGCCATTCGCTTCAGGTAGCGCTGTGACTTGAGGTAGATGCGCAGTGCCTTTTCCCATTCCTTTAGATAGGCGCGGCGCTCCCGATAGCGGCAGGGATAGACAACGCTTTCAATGCCTTGCAGTTCATCCAGCCAGCGCCTGTCGGGCTCGTAGCCCAGGCGCACCAAGTCATCCGCCAGGGTCGGGTGACGCCGGTACTGTTCGGCGATCCGCGGCAGGTGCTGGCGCCACTTCTGTAGGCTTGCCCTGGTTACTGCACGCAAACCGCTCATCGCCTGCTGCGATGCTGCCGATGGTACAGCGAACAGGTGGTAGTCACTGAACAAATGTAGTTGTAGCAGGAACGGGTAGTGTGCACTGATGCCTGCCTGCACGGCATCCGGGTCTGTCACCAGGTCCTCGTAACGCAGTTGCAGGAAGCGGGGGTGGCCTGTGTAGCGGCGGGCCGCGCTGTCGCATTCGCGCCACACACGATAGTTACAGAAGTATTGCCCG
>QNFS01000183.1 GCA_003646415.1 Gammaproteobacteria bacterium | reverse complement strand
TCGGGCCCAGGCCTGCAGCAGCAATTCACCACAGGAAATCACACCGGCGCCACCGGCACCGGTAATAGCGATAGACAGCTGTTCTGTGCTCATACAAGACTTCGGCAAATTTCAGGCTTTCCCAGCATAGCGCCATCTCGCAAATACGGAAGCGGCAACTATCAATTAATTGGCAGTTTTTTGCGCTACCTCCATAGATGGTGTGCACCCGGAAACACCGATATTTCCCTGGAGCACCATTCCCTCGCAGGCGGGAATAACGATAGTCTCCAGATGCACACTGGATAGCAAACAGCGGCAGGTCATGAATGTTGCGCGGGTAGCTGCTTGCGAAAGCAGCGGCCCTATCCACTTTCGCCTTAAGTGAGTATTATTGAGCTGTCCCTCGTTAAAACCGAATCAGGCGTCCACGATGCTGTCGCTGGCACGGGGTTTACCAGCGCGCTCAGGCTGCGGATTGCTGACCCCGAGAGGTACACCAGTGAGTGCAATTCCCTTTGATAACAGTTACGCACACCTGCCGGGAGACTTCTATACCCGACTGGCCCCCACACCCGTAGCCGACCCCGGCCCGATTCGCGTTAATTATTCCCTGGCGAAAAATCTGGGCATAATCCCGGGTTGGCTGGCATCTACTGAGGGCACCCGGGTCGTCGCCGGCAATGACATTCCACAAGGCGCCGACCCCATCGCCACCGTTTACGCCGGGCACCAGTTCGGCAGTTATAATCCGCAACTGGGTGACGGTCGCGCCATCCTGCTGGGAGAGGTGCTGGGGCGCGACGGCAACCGCTATGACATCCAACTCAAGGGCTCCGGCCCCACCCCCTACTCCCGCGGCGGCGATGGTCGCTCACCGCTGGGGCCGGTACTGCGTGAGTACATCGTCAGTGAAGCCATGCACAAGCTGGGTGTCCCTACCACCCGCGCCCTGGCGGCTGTGACTACCGGTGAGAGGGTCGCCCGTGAAGAATTTCTGACTGGTGCGGTATTGGCCAGGGTCGCCAGCAGTCACATACGCATAGGCACTTTCCAGTTTTTTGCCGCCGGACAGAAATTCGATCTACTGCAGCTACTGCTGGATCACGTTATTGCGCGCCACTACCCGGAGGCAGCAACCAGCGAAAATCCGGCCCTGGCCCTGCTGGGGGCCGTTGTCTCCCGCCAGGCCAATCTGGTGGCCAACTGGCAACTGCTGGGTTTTATCCACGGGGTGATGAATACCGACAATATGCTGTTGTGTGGTGAAACCATAGACTACGGCCCCTGCGCCTTTATGGATGACTTCCACCCGGACAAGGTGTTCAGTTCCATAGATCACAGCGGACGCTACGCCTACCGCAACCAACCAGGCATTGCGCACTGGAATCTCTCATGCCTGGCCCAGACCCTGCTACCGCTGTTACATGATGACAAGGAGCAGGCCCTGGCTCTGGCCCAGGAGGCGATCGACGCCTTCCCTCACCAGTTCCTGCAGGCTCA
The DNA here is from genome assembly GCA_003646415.1 of Gammaproteobacteria bacterium. Taxonomy (GTDB): domain Bacteria; phylum Pseudomonadota; class Gammaproteobacteria; order Pseudomonadales; family Halieaceae; genus JBALVO01. The sequence goes on along the minus strand of QNFS01000183.1, from coordinate 3,361 downwards.
CACCCGGGGTATGGCCCGCAAGCTGGGCCTCGCGGAAATAACGGCAGATGATACCGCCCTGGTGGAGGACCTGTTTCAACTAATGGCGGAACACAAGCTGGATTTCACCCTGACCTTTCGTCGGCTGGCAGACCTGGCCGACAAGGCGAACCTGAAAGACGGTGGTGTCGGTAAATTGTTTGAAATACCGGAGGCCCTCCTGCCCTGGCTGGCTCGCTGGCAGATGCGGCTCGCGGAAGATACCATGTCCAACAGTGATCGCCAGGCCAGTATGTACGCCGCCAACCCAGCCTTCATACCGCGCAATCACCTGGTCGAGGAAGCCATAGAGGCCGCCACGAAAAATGGGGATTTCGCACCCTTTCAGCAACTGGTGGATGTGCTGGCACAGCCATATCAGTACCGGGATGACCTGGCCCGCTACGCGACTCCGCCTGAGCCCCATCAGGTGGTCAGGCAAACCTTTTGCGGTACCTGACAAGGTTGTGCGGGTCCAGACCACAGGTGGCTCATGGTTGGTCTGTGAGGGCCAGTTCCAGAGCATCTGTGATCGAATCAACCACCTGGCGACAAAACTACCCCGAGGGGCTACAGTTGTCAGAAGTAATGCAACAGGCGCACCTGTCGCCAGTTGTCGAACCCGGATTCATGAGGCGCAAGGACGATGACAGCAATCACTTACGATGATTTTGGCCCGTTCAAGGTAATTGAGGTGTGTGAGCCATCCGTGGGTCTACACGGCACACTGGTGGTGGACAACGTCGCCAGGGGGGCCTCCATCGGCGGGCTCAGGATGGCGCCGGATGTGAGCACCGTCGAGTGCGCCCGCCTGGCCCGGGCGATGACCCTGAAAAATGCCGCCGCCGACCTGCCCCACGGTGGTGGCAAGTCGGTCCTGTACGGTGACCCCGCAATGCCCAAGGCTGACAAGGAGCAGATTATTCGCGCCTTCGCCTGCTCCCTGGCGGAGGTAGAACAGTACATCTTCGGACCGGACATGGGCACCAATGAGGAGTGTATGGGCTGGGTCAGGGACGAGATTGGCCGTGCCGTGGGCCTGCCCAGTGAAATCGGCGGCATTCCCCTGGATGAAATCGGCGCCACCGGCTGGGGCCTGCTGCACGCCATCAAGGTGGCCTGCGAATTCCAGAGCCTGCCTCTGTCCGGCGCCCGGGTTGCAATGCAGGGTTTTGGCGCTGTGGGCAGGCATGCCTCACGCTTTCTCAGCGCGGAGGGAGCGATTATCGTCGCCGCCGCCGACAGCCGCGGTATGGTCTCCTGCCAGGACGGGCTGGAGGTGGACACACTGCTGGCGCTGAAAGCCTCGGGTGGCAGCGTCATAGATTACCCCGGCGGCGCGGGGATTGTCACCGGCGACCGGGACGCCATCATTGACGTACCCTGCGACATCTGGATACCCGCCGCCCGTCCGGATGTCATTCGCGAAGAAAACCTGGATCGTCTGCAGGCTACCATGGTGGTATCCGGCGCCAATATTGCCGTGACCGCTGAGGCTGAAAAGCGGCTGCATGCAAAAGGTGTCTTATGCATCCCGGATTTCATCGCCAATGCCGGCGGCGTGATCTGCGCTGCCATGGAGTACCAGGGCGCCAGCGAGCGAGCGGCCCTGCAGGCCATCGAGGAAAAGCTGAGTAACAACGTGCAGACGATTCTTGAGATCAGCCGGCGGGAAGGCTGCTTGCCGAGGGAGGCCGCGGTGGATATGGCCATGCAAAGAGTGCGCAAGGCTATGCAACTGCGCCGCTGGAGCCTATTTTGAGTCACAACCAGCCGAAAACTCCTCAGGCGGCACGATACTGCGTTGAAAGCGGCCTCAAAATGCTCATGTACTGTCGTGTACACTCCGCTTTTTCAGCTGTTTTCACCTTGCCTCGCACTTGCCTGAGGAGTTTTCAACAGGCTGCTGAGCCCTGTGGTAGCTTATAGTTATGTACCGAATACGCATACACGGTCGCGGAGGCCAGGGCATCAAAATGGCCAGCAGGGTCCTGGGCACGGCCCTGTTCCGCTGCGGCTTTACCGTACAGGATGCGCCCAAGTACGGCGCCGAGCGACGGGGCGCACCCATATTTTCCTACGTGCGCGCGGCGCACCAGCCGATCAACGAACGCGGCACCATATACCATCCCGATCTGGTTGTGGTCACGGACGATACCCTGCTGGCCGTACCTGCGGCAGGCACACTGCAGGGTATCACCACTGACTCTGTGCTATTGATCAACTCCCGGGTATCGGCCGATACCTGGCGCCACCGACTGAACCTGGACACCACAGTACTGATACTACCGTCCACGGAAGACGTGGAGGACCGGGCGGAACTACCCCATATCGGCGCCACCTGTGCCGGCGCCGCAGCCTGCCTGCTGGGTGCTATCGACCGCAATGCGTTGGCCGGCGCCATTGCGGAGGAGTTGGCTGACCTCGGGCCGGATATCGTGGCGCGAAATTGCGACAGCGCCCTTGACGCCTATGATGCCATGGGGTCAAACCATGGCGTGGTCAGGGAGGGGATAGCAATTGCGGCAGAGCACTATACCGCGCCCGCCTGGATCGAACTGCCCTTTGACGAGGCACGTATCTCCGCGCCGGATATTCGCGCAGTGGCCAATAGCGTACAGGTTCGCACCGGCCTGTGGCGTACCATGCGACCTGTTATCGACTACGATCACTGCAAAAAATGCTGGTGGGTGTGCAGTACCTTCTGCCCGGACAGCGCAATAGAAGTAAAGGACAATACACCGATCATTGATTACGACCATTGCAAGGGTTGTATGGTCTGTGTGGGGGTATGTCCGCCCCATGCCATACAGGGCATTCCCGAATATCTCGCTCAACAGGACGACGCTATTGCGACAGCAGATGCCAGCCAGCCTGCACCAGACAAAGGAGAAGCGGATGGCTCAGCAACTGCTAACCGGTAATGCCGCGGCAGCCTGGGGTGTACGCCTGGCGGAGGTAGACTACGTCCCGGCGTTTCCCATCACACCGCAGACAGAGATCATAGAAACCCTGGGTGACTGGATTGACGGCGGCGAAATGGCCGGCCGCATGGTTACCCTGGAATCAGAGCATTCGATGATCACCGCCGCCGGCGCCGCGGCAGCCACCGGTGTACGGGTGTTCAGTGCCACCTCCAGCCAGGGGCTGCTGCACGCCATGGAGATGCTCTATACTGTCGCCGGTTGGCGCGCGCCTTTCGTGCTGGTCAACGTCTCCCGCGGCCTGTCCGCTCCGATTACCCTGGAGGCCGATCATAACGACATATTGGCAGCGCGCGACAGCGGGTTCCTGCAAATTCACTGCGCCACTTGCCAGGAAGTTCTGGACAGTGTGCTGATAG
>QNFS01000182.1 GCA_003646415.1 Gammaproteobacteria bacterium | reverse complement strand
CCGTGTCGAACAGGGGTTCTTTGTCTTCCTGGTTGTCCTTGTTGTAGGCCAGGGGCTGGCTCTTCATCAGGGTCAGCAGGCTGATCAGGTGCCCGTTGACGCGCCCCACCTTGCCTCTGACCAACTCCGGGACATCCGGGTTCTTTTTCTGGGGCATGATGGAAGAGCCGGTACAGAATCGGTCCGGGAGTTCGATGAAATCGAATTGAGCCGAGGTCCACAGCACCAACTCCTCCGACATGCGAGACAGGTGGGTCATCAACAGGGCGGCAAAAGAGCAGAACTCAATAGCGAAGTCCCGGTCGGATACCGAATCAAGGGAGTTCTGGGTGGGTTTGTCGAAGCCCAGGGCCTGCGCGGTCTGGGCGCGATCGATGGGGTAGGTGGTGCCCGCCAGTGCCGCGGCTCCCAGCGGTGACTGATTGAGCCGCCCCCGGCAGTCTATCAGCCGGCCATAGTCACGTTGCAGCATTTCATTCCAGGCCAGTAAGTGGTGACCGAAGGCAATTGGCTGGGCGGTTTGCAAATGGGTAAAGCCGGGCATGATGGTGTCGGTGTTCTGGGCCGCCAGCTCGATGGTACCTTGCTGTAGGCGGGTCAGTTCACCGGCGATGTCATCGATCGCCCCGCGCAGGTACAGGCGGATGTCAGTGGCCACCTGGTCGTTGCGGGAGCGGCCGGTGTGTAATTTTTTACCGGTGCTGCCGATCAACTCGGTAAGTCTGGCCTCGATATTCATATGCACGTCTTCCAGTGCTACCGACCAGTTGAAGCTGCCCTCATCAATTTCCTGCTGCACCTGGGCCAGGCCCTGGACAATCTCCACCAGTTCCTCGTTGTTGAGTACGCCAACAGTGCAGAGCATCTCAGCGTGCGCCAGTGAACCCGCTATATCCTCGCCGGCCATGCGCTGGTCAAACTCAACCGAGGCGGTAAAACGCTGAACAAAGGCGTCGGTCGCTTCGCTGAAACGCCCACCCCATAATTTGCTGGTGTCTCGCTGCTTGCTCATTTTGCTGGAAATCCTGCTGTTGTCACTGCCTGGTTTATTGGAGTTCGCCGATTAGAGTTCGCCGACTGTAATGGTTTGGCGGGATCCTGCCAAACATTGGGCTTGTTCCCACCAAACAAGGATGCAAGTATATCAGTAACGGGCATGGGGAGCGTATATATGGAGCCTGAACCGGGGCAGGTGACAGAGGTTGGGGGCGATAGGGAATCGGGCGAGTTTTTCATTCCCGATCTGTGTGCGCCCCGGTCGGTTTTCATTATGGTCCTGCTGGCGGAGTTAATGGTTATCGTCTACGTGCTGGCCAATAGCGGCCTGCCGCGTTTCAACTGGGATTTACTGGCGACCTGTTCCCTGTTTGTGCAATGGGTGGTGCTGCTGAGCGCCGCGCTGCTGTGCCAGTTGCGCCACCCCTTCAGCCACCTGAGTTTGCCGCTGGCGACCGGCGGCAGTCTGCTGTTGGTGCTGGCGGTTACCGCTGCCAGCAGCTATCTCGCCCTGCAGCTCTATCCACAGCTGACTCGTGGCACTGTCGGTGCCTGGTGGTTGTTGCGCAATCTGCTGGTGGCGTCGGTGCTGGCGGGGATTGTACTGCGGTATTTTTATTTACAGCAGCAATTGCGCCTGCAGGAAAAGCTGGAACTGCAGGCTCGCCTGGATTCCCTGCAGGCCAGGATAAGGCCTCATTTTCTGTTTAACACCCTGAACAGTATTGCCAGCCTGGTCATGTCCCGGCCCGAGGCCGCTGAGCAGGCGGTGGAGGATTTGTCGGAACTGTTCCGGGCCAGCTTGCGGGAAAACGTGCGTCCCACCACGGTAGCGGATGAACTGCACCTGTGTGAGTTGTACCTGGGTATCGAGCAATTGCGCCTGGGTGAGCGCCTGCGGGTGGACTGGCAGGTGGACACTGCCGCCTGTGATGAACCCATGCCCAGTCTGGTGCTGCAACCACTGATGGAGAATGCGGTATACCATGGTATCTCCCAACTCCCCCGGGGGGGCACTATCACCGTAACTGTGCGCCTGACTGACGGTGAGGTACGGGTGAGTGTAGAAAATCCGGTACCCGGTGAATCGGTCCACACCCAGGGGCATCACATGGCTCTGGCCAATATCAAGCAGCGCCTGCAGGTATTGTACGGGTCCAGTGGCCGGCTGCAGGCAACGCCGCTGGGCGGTGCTTACCGGGTCGAATTAAGCTACCCGCCGGGGGCGGCTCTGTGAAGATTCTGGTGGTCGATGACGAGATGCTGGCGCGGGAGCGCCTGCTGCGCCTCTTGTGCAAACTGCAGCCGGATGCGCAGTGCCTGGAGGCGGGTGGCGGCGAGGAGGCCCTGGCTCTGGTGGAGCAACACGCGCCCGATCTGCTGCTGCTCGATATCCGCATGCCGGGCATGGATGGCATCGATGTTGCCACCCACCTGGATACCCTGGAGCGCCCGCCGGCGGTGATCTTCTGCACGGCTTACGACCAATACGCTCTGGAGGCGCTGCAGCACCAGGCTGTGGCTTATTTACTGAAGCCGGTGCGGGAGCAGGAACTGTCTCGCGCTCTGGCCAATGCAGGCAGGGTCAACCGCCTGCAGTTGGCCAGCCTGCGACCGGATGGTTCCGGATCCGGCGAGTCCGGGCACAGCCGCAGCCAGGTGAGCAGCCAGACCCACCGGGGGCTGGAAACCATGCCGGTTGCCGATATCCGCTTTTTCCTGGCCGAACAGAAGTACGTTACCGCATGCAGTCCGACAGCGCAGTTGCTGATCCCCGATACCCTCAAGGATCTGGAGCAGGAGTTCGATCAACAGTTCCTGAGGGTGCACCGCAACGCCCTGGTCGCCCTGCAGCATATTGTCCGCTTGCAGCGAGATGACAGTGGCGCCTGGCAAGTGGTGTTGGACGGGGTGGAAGAATGCCCGGCGGTCAGTCGCCGCCATTTGGCCCAGGTCAAGCAGCGGCTGGTAGAGCATTAGTGTATCGCTGCGACACGGCTTGGCTGGTATGATTGCCGACTAGCAAAAAGGAAGCTGGAAATATGTCGCGCAAACTGACCATCGCCACCCGGGAGAGCCCCCTGGCACTGTGGCAGGCTCGATTCGTCCAGTCTGCACTGACGCAGGCCCATCCCGATCTCGAGGTACGGCTGTTGGGCATGACTTCCCGTGGCGACCAGCTACTGGATGTTCCCCTGGCCAAGGTGGGTGGCAAGGGCCTGTTCGTGAAGGAACTGGAAACAGCCCTGCTCGATGGCAGTGCCGATATCGCAGTGCATTCCATGAAGGATGTGCCGATGGAGTTTCCCGACGGCCTTGGTCTGGGGGTGATATGCCAGCGCGAGGACCCCTCCGATGCATTCGTCAGTAATCGTTACCAGGCGCTGGCAGACCTGCCCACAGGCAGCGTGGTGGGGACTTCCAGCCTGCGGCGGGAGTGCCAGCTGCGGGCTCGCCGTCCGGATCTGCAGGTGAAATTCCTGCGTGGTAACGTCAATACCCGGCTGCGCAAACTGGATGAGGGTGAATATGACGCCATAATCCTGGCTAGTGCCGGCCTGATTCGCCTGGGTTTTTCCGAGCGCATTGCACAGCGAATTGATGTGACTGACTCCCTGCCCGCCGGCGGGCAGGGAGCCGTGGGTATTGAGCTGCGCAGCGATGACGATGCCACCCTGGCACTGTTGCAGATAGTGCATCACGAGCCCACGGCGCAAAGGGTTAAAGCCGAGCGAGCGATGAACCAGCGCTTGCAGGGCGGTTGCCAGGTGCCGATCGCCTGCTACGCGCAATACGACCCGGATGGTGAGCAGCTGTGGTTGCGTGGACTGGTAGGTAAACCCGACGGCTCGCTATTGTTGCGGGCCGAGGCCCGGGCACCTGCAGTGAAGGCCGAGCAGTTGGGTATTGGTGTGGCGGATGACTTATTGGTGCAGGGCGCGGCGGATATTCTGACTGAAGTCTATGACGCGTAAAGGCGTGGCCGACTCGGCTGCTGCCGACGAAACGGTTGGCAGCAAAGGCAGCGTACTGGTGACGCGTCCTGCGGGCCATGCCGCCGCTCTTTGTGCCGCGGTTGAGGCGGCGGGATATACAGTGCACAGCCAGCCGTTATTGGAGCTGCAGGCGCTGTCCGAATTGCCGCCATCGCAGCGCCAGTTGCTGCTGGATCTGGACCGCTATCAGCACGTCATTTTCATCAGCGGCAATGCCGTGCAATTTGGTATGGCATGTATCGAGGATTACTGGCCGCAATTGCCTGTGGGCCTGACCTGGTACGCGATAGGAGACGCCACCGCCGCGCTATTGCACGGTTTTGGTATTGAGGCCGTCACCCCCGGCAGCCCTATGACCAGTGAGGGTTTGTTGACGGTGCCGCAATTACAAGTAGTGGCGGACCAGTGTATCCTGATTATCAAGGGCGAGGGCGGCAGAGTGACCCTGTGCGAGGAACTGCTGCGCCGGGGTGCGACAGTAGACGAACTGGCCTGTTACCGGCGTGCCTGCCCTGATTTGCCCGCGGGAGAACTGGCCGCGAGGCTGTATCAGTGGCGTATAAACCTGGTGATGATCAGCAGTGGCGAGGGACTCGCCAACCTGCAGACGTTGCTTCACTGGCCAGAAACGACTAACTTTAGGGATATATGCGTGATCGTGCCGTCACAGCGAATTGCCCGCCTGGCGCAAAAGGCCGGCTTTGAGCAGGTCATGACCGCTGAAAATGCCTCGGATGTGGCGATGCTCCACGCCCTGGAGGAATGGAAACCCGGCTTCGGAGAATGATGAGTGAGCGATAAGGAAGAAATGAATATCGAATACGCCGCAGAGGCGGCGAGGAAGTCCGATGCGGCTTTGGATGAGCCTGCTGCTGCTACT
>QNFS01000181.1 GCA_003646415.1 Gammaproteobacteria bacterium | reverse complement strand
TGTGGTCAATATTCGGCGAGGAGCTGTTCAGCGTGTTCCAGGGTCTGGAGCACCTGGCGACCGACGATGAGTCGAAAAACATTGTGCTGGAAGCCAGCCTTATGGCGTGGCTTGGCAATATGGTGGTGGAGTTCCCCGAGATCATCGCAAGCCTGATCGCGGTGGCCTCTGATGAGAAAGGGGAGATCCCCGACATCGCTCGCCAGGTGGCCACCATTCCGCTGCCGGTCCAGCTCGAGGCGCTCATCACCATTTATCAAATGACCGTCACAGAGGCTGGTGGCTCAAAAAAGCTGGTAGGCCACCTGTCAACGGTCACGGCGGTGGTCGCGAGTCTGATGCCCATGGCGGGGAAACTTGGTATTGGAGACTCAGGGAATCCGCCAACCTCTTAAGAGAGGCCGGGCACGCTACGCCTGAGCAATACCCACTGCAAGCACTGCAAACCGAGGCTGAGATTGTAAGACGACGGGCCAACGGCCAGCTGGTGACTGCCGCTGTGCTGACCCAGGCCGCGATCGGATCATTTCCCACCAAGGCCGCAGCTCGCAACTTTAAAACCGTATGTAAGGCGCTGAGCGATGGCTAAAAGTAGATCAGATGTCGAACTGGTCATCAGCGCAGAGAACAAAGCGCAGGCCACGCTCGAGGAATTCCAGAAAGCCATTTCCGATCTGGATAAGGCTCAGAAAACCCTGTCGACATCGATGGGCGGCACCGGCGCATCCGCCGATGACCTCAAACGAAGAATTGCCCAGCTCAACATCGTACAGAACGAACTTTCCTCCCGGGCCAAGGCTATCTCAGCCTACCGGGAGCAGGCCGATGCCATGCGCAAGGTCGGCCGGGAAATGTTCAAGTACAAGGAGGCGGTGCGCAACACCAAGGCCCAGATCGAGGCCACCACCAAGCCGTCCAAAGAGCTCAAGCAGGTATTTACCGAACAAAGCGCCCAGCTGGCCAAGCTCAAGCGAGAGTACGACCGGCTCCACGTCGGTCTGCGCAGAACCAAGGGCGCCCTGCGCGAGAACAAGATTGCAATTAAAGATCTGGACGCGGCCGAGTCGAAGCTAAAGACCACCCAGCAGAATGTTACCCGCGCTATCGCCCGGCAAACCACCGCCCTCGAGAATGTCTCGACATCCAGTCGCAAGGCGGGCAAGGGCATTCGCCAGTACGGCAACGACACTCGCAAAAGCTTGGGCTACGTCCAGCGCCTACGAGGCGAAACCCTGTCACTGGTGGCGTCGTTCGGCGGCCTGTATGCCGCCGGCCGGGGCATCGCCAGTGTCTTTGAAATATCCCGCAAAATGTCTGCTGCCAAGGCCCGCCTGGGCGTTGCGTTTGGTGGTGACGACGGCGCGATTTCCGCAGAAATAGCCCGGGTTGCCAGTGAGGCAGACCGGCTCGGCGTTAATTTCGAAACGCTCATCGATGAGTACACGAAGTTCGTCCCGAGCGCCAAACGAACCGGCATGACACTAAAGGAATCCCGGCACATTTTTGATGCCGTGAGCGAGTCGGCGGTAGTCAACCGGGCCTCAATGGCAGACCTCGGCGGCATTTACAAGGCCGTTACCCAAATAATTTCAAAAGGAAAATTGCAAGCCGAAGAATTGCGAGGCCAAATCGGCGACCGCCTAGTAGGAGCGGTGATCGATTACGCCGACGGAATGAAGGTTTCCACGGAAGAGCTCAGCCGGATGCTGGAGCAGGGAGAGCTCACCTCCAGCACCTTGATCAACTTTGGTAACCGACTGAAAGAGGTTTACGGCGACGAGCTGGCAGAAGCAGTAGAGCAACCAGTATCCCAGCTGGCCCGACTGCAGAACGCGATCACCCAAATCAAGATTGTCATTGGTGACTCCGGCTTTATCGAAGAGCTGGCCAACGGCATGAAAGCGGTGGCGGCAGAGCTCAAAGACCCCGCCACCATCGAGGGCGCCGCAACGCTCGGCAGGGGCCTTGGCGAGGTCGTCAAGGTGCTGGTGAAGCTCGTCCAGAACATGGACAAGGTGATCTCGGTCTTCAAGGTGTTGATCGCCTTCAAGCTCGGCGGCACGATTGCCAAAATCGGCGGGTCTGCCATAGCTGCCACTAGCGGCATCAACACCCTGAGTGGAGCCCTGCTGTTGCTGGGCAAGCGGGCGCTGTTCCTGGCTGGCCCTGCCGGTATTATCGCCGGCCTCGGGTTGCTGCTGTACGATCTGGTCTAAGCCTCTGGCTCAGCATCAACCAGCATCGATAAGTTTTCCGGCAAACTGGAAGCTCTCAAGAAAGGCACCACCGCAAACGAAAAGGCCGCTCTGTCGGAGCTGGTTACAGAGGCCGATGAGTCAATCAAGCGCCTGGAAGCCCGGGTGGTCAAGCTCCAGAACTACAAGGGCCGCGGCTCCCGAAACAAGGGCAGCTCGATTGCCAACATCAAGGCCGAGATTGCCGCTTATAAGCAGGCTCGCGCGGAGGCCCAGAAAGCCCTTAAGGCGTTCCAGGTGGTACAAGAAGCGGCCACGGGTGGAGAAGACGACGGCCCTGTTCGGGGCCGGTATGTTGCCAACCTGGGAGCCAAGTATCGCAAGCTGTTTACCACGCTCACAGCTGAGTTCGTCAAGCTAAACAAGCGCGCAGCTAAAGCCGAGGCGAAAACCCTGGAGCAGCGCCTGGCAGCCATTGATGTTGGCTATGAATCCCTGTTCAGCAAGATCGGCGAGACTGAAGGCGCCCTGAGAAAGCGCCTGGCCAGGCTGCGAGAGATCTACGGTCGAGACGACATTTCCGAGAAGGTGCGCAACGAACACGCCGTCGACATCCAGAAGATGGAAGACCAACTTCAGCAGCTGGAGGCCGGAAGAGCCACTGCCAACCGGGCGCTATTGGCCGATCGAGCCAAAGAAGTCGAGCAGTTTACCCGCAAGCGGATGACTGAAGAGCTCAAGATCTCTGACTTTGTCACCGCCACCCAAAAGAGCTTGGCAGAAAACGAAGCGGCCACCCTGCAGCAACGCCTCGATTTCATCGACCAACAGATCGACGAGCGCCTGGCCAAGATCGCGATGCTGCAAAACGCCTCGCCGGAAGTGAAGAGCGCCGGGTCCAGCGAGATCGAATCGTTGCGGGAGCAGCTGCAAGCCCGGGAAGAGCTGAACTACACCCAGGAGCGGCTCAATGAGCTGCTGGAGCTCCAGCGTCAGCAGGTCGAGGTTATTAATATCTCGACCAACGACGAGTGGGAGAAGAAGCGCGCGGTCAAAGAAGTCAACGATGAGATACTGCCGCAGCTAGAAGCCATGGCCCAAAAGGCCCTCGAGCTGGCGACTGCGCTGGGTGATAAGCAGGCGGTGCAGAACGTCAAGCTAATTCAGGCCCAGGTGGGGCGGCTCAACAAAGAACTGGGCGCCGGGGTTACCGCAATTCACCGCATGTTCTCCACAGGCCTGACCACCGCTATATCCGATACCGTTCGGGGCGTCGAGAGCGCAGGGGTAGCCTTCAGAAAGTTTGCCGCCGGCTTCCTGCAACGCCTTGCCGAAATGATTATTCAGCAGCAGATATTCAATGCCCTAAAGACCGCGGCCAACGCTACCGGCTATGGCGGCCTGGTGGGAGTAGTGGGAGCCGGAGTACAGCACAGCGGCGGCCTGGCCGGTGCATCATCCAACCCTACTCGATCAGTTCCGGCTTACGCATTTGTTGGTGCTCCCCGCTTTCATGAGGGCGGTATCCCGGGCCTCAAGAACAATGAGGTACCGAGCATCCTAGAGCGCAACGAAGAGGTTCTCACAGAGGACGATCCGCGGCACCGGGATAATGGTGGCGGCGCTCCAGCGGGAGAGGTCACCATCGTCAATTCATTCGATACTGAATCGGTAGTTTCCCAGGGTATTGCTACCCCGGCTGGCGAGCGAGCCATACTGAACATTATTCGAGCAAACAAAAACACACTGAAGGGGCTTTAAGCGTGGCGTTTGAGTCTGGTACAGCTACTGACTTCTGGGATGTCTTCGACAAGTTCAAGACTTTCATCACCACTCACGCCGACCTGGTAAGCGCCAGCGAGGAGTGGACGGTCAACGAGGACAACGAATCAGCCGGGGTTTCCCGCGAGCTGTTCCTGGAGGGCCCGGGCCTGGGCGGTACCGACGAGATCTTTGTTCAGATGAAGTCGGTGGTCGACACAGGGGATGATGAATACAACATCCAGTTCAACGGCGTCGACGGCTACAACTCGCTGGTCGATTACGATTCACAGATGAACCTGTCCCCTCCGGTCGGCGCGCTGGCTTGGGATACCTCTACCCCTTATTGGTTTTTCGCCAACGGTCGCCGGTTCATCATCGTCCTGAAGGTCGGAACTGTCTATGAGTGCGTCTACTGCGGCCTGATCCTTCCTTACGGCACCACCAGCGAGTTCCCGTACCCAATGCTGATTGCCGGCACCACGGACTCCCTGGCGCGCAGGTACTCGGATGTCGGGCATATGCACGGTTCCTTCTTCAACCCCCGGGATGCTGGCTCATGGCTTCGAACCCACGACGGCACTTATATCGAGGGGAGAAATATTGGCACCAACAACGCCCAAGTTCAGGGTGCGTTCATGGTCTGGCCGTGGATGGGCGATATTGGCGAGTCCATCCGGGAGAACTTTGATGGCAGCTACCCGCTAATTCGCGCCACACTGATGGGGGCTCCCAGCCTCGACGAGGAGCTGGACCCGAACACCTGGGGCGTCATGGATGGTGTCTTCTACACCAGCGGGTTTAGTAATGCATCAGAAAACACCATTACCGACGGAGGGGATACCTACCACGTATTCCAGTCGGCTCACCGCGTCGGCTACGGCGATTTTTGCGCCCTCCTGGAGGCTTGAACGATGGCTATGGTCTACGAAAACGGCACCGCCACCGACCGCTATAATCTGGTCGATAAAATCCGCATATTTCTGCTGGCCAATGGCTGGACTATAAACGGATGGTCCGGGGTCTCAGGCGGCGGCCTG
>QNFS01000180.1 GCA_003646415.1 Gammaproteobacteria bacterium | reverse complement strand
GTACTCTGAAACCTCCTTCCCAGGTGGTACCTTTTTCGCCCCGGAATGGTATGGTTCCACCATCCGGCCAGGTGAATTTCTCTGCACCGTTGTCGGTACTGAAAACAACAATGGTATTGTCTGCAATGCCAAGTTCATCCAGCTTATCCAGTAAAGCACCTACGCCATCGTCCAGTTCCATCATGCCGTCGGCATACAGGCCATAGCCGGATTTGCCTTTATATTTTGGGCTGAGGTGAGTCCACACATGCATGCGGGTAGAGTTATGCCAGATAAAAAATGGTTTGCCGGCCTTGTGTGCCCTTTCCATGAAGTCGAGGCTTGCCGTGAGAAATTCGCTATCGGCAGTTTCCATGCGTTTTTTGGTTAATGGGCCAGTGTCTTCAATTTTGCCGTCAGACGTGGCGTGGAGCACACCACGTGGACCAAACTTCTTGTGGAATTCCGGATCCTTTGGGTAGAACTCGCTTTCCGGTTCCTCTTCCGCATTCAGATGGTAGAGATTGCCGAAAAATTCATCAAAGCCGTGGGCGGTTGGCAAGTGCTCATCCCGGTCACCCAAATGGTTTTTGCCAAACTGCCCGGACACGTAGCCGTGGTTTTTCAACAGTTCTGCGATGGTAGGATCCTTATCCTGGATGCCCTGCTTGGCACCCGGCATGCCAATGGTCAAAAGACCGGTGCGGAACGGATGCTGGCCGAGTACAAATGAAGCACGACCGGCGGTGCAGCTTTGTTGGGCATAGCCATCGGTGAAAATAGCACCCTCGTTGGCAATACGGTCGATATTCGGTGTTGTGCCACCCATCATGCCGCGATGGTAGGCGCTGATATTCCACATGCCGACATCATCGCCCCAGATGACGAGTATATTGGGTTTATCTGTTTTGGCGAAAACATTCGTAGAGTTGATTGTAAAAAAGGCTAGTAATGATAGAAGCAGGAAACTATTTTTCCTCATGGTGTCCTCCATTGAGATAAATGATTCAGAAAAATTACAACTTTAACAGATGACCGCGCATTTTAGCCAACAAAGGGTTATTAGTCTAATGCATTATTAACATACTAGTGATAGCATTAATGCATGTTCAATATTCGCCTGTTCCATAATGCACTCATGTTGGCCAAGCAGGGAAATTTTGCCCGTGCCGCAAGGGCACTTGAGATCAGCCAGCCCACGTTAACCCGAAGCATACAAACGCTGGAAAATATGCTTGGAGAGACTCTTTTTGATCGAGGGAACAAAGGTGTCTCGACCACGCAGGCTGGTGAGATCGTACTCAAGCATGCCCGCATGATCATTGCGTCCTCTGAGGCCATGAAGGAAGAATTGGGCCGATACCGGGGGTTACTAACGGGGTCGGTAAACATTGGATCCGGACCTTATGCCGGTACAGCATTGTTGTCAGCGGCGATTGGGCGATTCAATCAGCGTTTCCCGGAAATCGAAATCAGCACCAGTGTAGATGACTGGACCAATTTGCCAGATAGACTTATGCAGGTGGAATTTGATTTTGTATTGATGGAGTCCAGTCAGTTAGGCTTATCTCAGGACTTCGAACTGATTGGACTAAATCGCCATCAAGGGTTTATTTTCTGCAGACCAGGCCACCCATTGTTTGAAAAGGATAATTTGAAGATTTCTGATCTGTCGTCGTATCCGCTGGTGTTTCCTGTTATTCCGAATCGATTGTTGGTTTTATTAGTGGGTTTATTTTTTTCCGGCCAGGAGGCGGGGTCTTCACCCGGGAAGCTGAAACATATTTTGAGCGATGATGTAGCGGTGATCAAAGCTGCGGTATTGCATAGTGATTCAATAGCCGTTGCTACATTTGGCATGTTGTCGCCGGAGCTAAAAGCCGGCTTGTATAAAATGTTGCCCTTTCGTATTCCGGAACTATGCAGTGGTTACGATATTATTAAAAGGAAAGGTATGACCTTAAATCCAGCTGCGATGGCCTTTATAGAAGTATTGATCGAAATTGACAAAGAACAATCGGTTCTGGAGCTCGATCTGGTTGAATCGTTGGGGCCTGCAATAGTGGCTTAGGTGCCATGTTATGCCCAGGTTAACATCCGGGAAACCCAAACATCAGCAAACAAATACTGACAAATTTACAAAACAAATTGTTTTTACTTCAATTTCAGCTGCATTTTCTTCTTGTCTGACATCAATGAAGTGATTTGCTCGCCTGCTTTCTCAAAACTACTCTGCATTTTCTGGAAGTCTTTCCAGCGATCTACTGATGATGCCCGGTACAGCATTTCCTGACCATCCAGATCAAACGCCATTCTTACGTAGACCTTATCGTACTCATCAAGATAGGCCTCAAATTCTTTTTTGGTGACGCCTTTGAGGTCCACCGTGTTGCTATCTGAAAGTTTGCCACTTGATTTTGAGCCAACCTTTTTGACAGCAGATACGTTGTACATCGCGCCATTGTAAACAACGGTTTTGTCGTTATTGTAGACCTTGGTGCCTCCACAGCCCGCGAGTAAAAGCATTGCCACAATGGATGTGACCAGTATCAGGGTGTGGCTGTACCGGCGCTGTAGCTTTGAAGTGTTTGCTGCGTTTAACATTTGAATCTCCTGACTATAAAAACTCTAATAATTGAGAAAGTCTGCTAATTACGGCTTCCTGTATTCGGCAAGCTGCAATATGGTTGAATGTTACCAGTATTCTCCTAATGGTTCGATGAATCCAGTCTCAGCCTTGATTGTGTGCAATGCCATTGGCTCGCATTGATATACTTTCTGGTAACAAGCTATGGGCCCAGCAACGCTGCAGGCACTACACCGATTCCATCGGAGCGCCGAAATGCGGTTGACCCCGTGGTTATTACGATCGAATCAACCAACTCGGAGCCCAGCTTATCCTTTAACCACAACAAGTGCTTGACATCATCATCAGTGACTGTCGCGCTTAACTTTACTTCTATGGCTACAATTCTCTGGTCGGGCCGCACAACAATAAGGTCTACTTCTTTTCTACCGCCCTGGGTTCGCAGGTGACGTACTTCTGCTTCTGCTAGTTGAGCATAAACTTTGAGAGACAAGGTAACCAGGGACTCGAACAGGTGGCCCAGTAGTGATCCATCGCGTGGAATATTGAGTGAGTTTACAGGTCCATTGAGCAAAGCGTTTTCATCCAGTCCTAACAGGCGTACTGTAAATGCAGTATCGGCAAGATGGTGTTTGGGTGGTTTTGACAAGCTTGACAGTTTGTTACGAGTAGGCAACCAGGCTGGAACCGGGTCGAGAATCCAAAGTTGCTCCAAAATCTCCCGGTACTTTTGGATAGTGGTTTTCGCTGGTTTTTGGTCTTCACCCCCGGATGCTGCATCTCTTATTTTCTCAAAAGAAGTTGTCGTTGCCGTGGCTGCTGCATAAGCCCGCATCCAGCGCATCAAACCATCAACATTTCGTACCGAATGGCCTTGATCCACAAAATCCTTATCTACTATCCGGCGTAAATATCCATCCAACTGTGCACGAAGAGCCCTTCCGGATAGATGTCTCAGACCAGGCAAACCAGGCGTGACAATTTCCCTGACATAGTCCGCTAATCTGGTTTGTGTTTCACCATGAATGTCAGCATCACCATTAATTAAATCGCGCAAACTAATCGTTGCATCACTCATACCACGCTCGTACAGCGTGAGGGGGCGCATGCGCAAACTTACTATTCTTCCAGCGCCTGAATGTGTTGGTGGATTTCTGGGGCTTGCTGAACCCGTCAGCAAAAACCGGTTTGCGCTGTGATCAGAATCAACAGCCCTCCTGACCACATCCCAGGTTGCTGGTAATCGTTGCCACTCATCAATAAGAACGGGTGTTGGCCGGCTTAGCAAGCGAGACAGATCCGCACCGAGTATGCTTACCTGCTCGGGATCATCAAGTTCAAGGACTGTGTGCGCCCTTCGTTTAGCGGTTTCTGTTTTACCAACACCCTTGGCACCTTCCAGTGCAACTGCTGCAATACTCTCTAGCAACTCATCAAGGATGTTATCGATAATCCGTGGTAAGTAATCCATCGTTGATTTCAAACCAGCTACTTAAAAAATGTATGCTACCATTTATGTGAGCTTAAAGCTGCTATATATGCGAGTTCTGCACTACTATTTATGTATAATCGGTTGGGCCAAAATGCACATCGTTGCTGGCTGCGGCTTTGATCATTCATTGATTGCGTATGGATTTAAAAACTGCCTCCCCCAAAGCAGGTTCTTATCAATTTTGCTTAGCTCTGCCTCATCGCAAATGGTATTCCATTTGTTGCTTATGATTTCTTTTTGCAATGTAAAAATTGCTTTTGCGTCAGCTTCCGAAAGCAGAAAATTATGTGCTGACTCAAGGCAGGTTGTTAGTGTGCTGGACCGGTTATTGCCAATGATAAGCATGGCTTGCGAAGCTTCAGTACCTGACCGTCCTTGTGGGCAAATATCGTAAGCGGGTGTCAGGCTCAAGTTCTTGCCATCCCAAAATGCCGCATGGTTACGTGCGTGATCGTCGTTGTTCCCGCATAAAACATTAAAGACCATGCGCGAGAACAATTCTTTCAGTGTGGCACCAGGCTCAGTAAATTTGTGTCGAATGATTTCTGCCAGAATTTCATAGCTGGCATAACGCGCCATCATTTCATCAAGGCCAAACAGGGTGAGTGCGGAAAGCATGGATTTTCGCTGCCAGCCGGACTCAACTTTCAAGCGGTCAAACCGCTCAATCAAGATAATGTCCTTACCCGCCGCGCTCGTCATTTGCACGGACGCAACATCCAACCCAACTTCCCGGGCCATTCTCATCGCAACATATTCGGCTTTAACGACGTTATAAATATCTGAGCTTGAGGAAAATTTTGCAATATATTTTTTGTCTTTATCTTCTATTGACGCCTTGGGGCGTGCGCCACCGATAGAGCTGCCATGAAAGAGTGCCTGGTCCAGTTCCGTTGTGAGTGGCACACCTTTTTCGACCCGCTCCGAGGACTTTAGAAGGTTCTCCATT
>QNFS01000179.1 GCA_003646415.1 Gammaproteobacteria bacterium | reverse complement strand
GTGAAACGGCCCCGGTGGCGCCACCGAGAGCGATGAACAGCAGGTATTTCATGGTTGCTTAGGCGTCGTTCTCTCGTAGCGGCGTATTGTACTGCTTTTGTCCCGGTCGCGCAGGTATTTGAGCTTTTCCCGGATCTTCTGTTCCAGACCACGATCCACCGGGTGGTAGTACTGCCGGTCTTTCAGGTCTTCGGGAAAGTAGTTTTCACCGGCAGCGTAACCGTCTTCCTCATCGTGGGCGTAGCGGTAGCCTGCACCATGCTCCATATTTTTCATCAGCTGGGTTGGCGCGTTTCTCAGGTGCAGGGGCACCTCGGCGCTGCCGCCCTGCTCCACATCGGCCTGAGCCGCCTTGAAAGCGGTGTAGACAGCGTTACTCTTGGCCGCACACGCCAGGTAGACGATCGCCTGGGCGATGGCCAACTCCCCTTCCGGGCTGCCCAGGCGCTCCTGCACCTGCCACGCCTCCAGGCACAGGGTCAGCGCACGGGGGTCGGCGTTGCCAATATCCTCGCTGGCCATACGCAGCACGCGACGCGCCAGGTAAAGTGGGTCACAACCACCGTCGAGCATGCGACAGAACCAATACAGGGCCGCATCCGGGGCACTGCCTCTCACTGCCTTGTGCAGGGCGCTGATCTGGTCGTAGAACAGGTCACCGCCCTTGTCAAAACGCCTTAAAGACGCCTGCAATACCTCTTCCAGCGTGGCTGCGGTGATCCTGCCCTCTTCCGCCAGGTCCGCAGTGAGCTCCAGCAGGTTCAGGGCCCTGCGTGCATCGCCATCAGCCTGGGCGGCGATCAGTGCGAGACAACCCGCATCGACCTGCACCTTGTCACCCAACGCGTTCAGACCGCGCTCTAAAACGGCTTCGATATCCTCCTGCTCCAGCGAGCGCAGCTTGTAAACACGTGAGCGGGACAGCAGCGCATTATTGAGTTCAAAGGAAGGGTTCTCTGTGGTGGCGCCGATAAAAATTACCGTGCCATCTTCCACATAGGGCAAGAACGCATCCTGCTGGGATTTGTTGAAGCGGTGTACCTCATCTACAAACAGCACGGTATCGCGCCCGCCCACCTTGTGCTGCTGCGCCTGGGCAATGGCCTCCCTGATCTGTTTGACACCGGACAATACTGCGGACAACTGCAAAAAATGTGCACTGGCATGATCTGCGGCGATTCTTGCCAGGGTGGTCTTGCCCACGCCCGGCGGCCCCCAGAAGATCATGGAGTGTAATTGCCGGTTATCTATCGCCTGTCGCAAGGGCTTACCTGGCGTCAGTAAGTGTTGTTGCCCGGCGAAGTCATCAAGCCTGGTCGGTCGCAGGCGCGCCGCCAGTGGCTGGTAACCGCCCGTGAGCGAACTGACATTCGCAGCTGAGGTCAATTGCTCATCTGTTTGGCCAGCCCCGAACAAATCATTCGTCATAGTAAAACAGGTCTATCCCGTCCGGCGGGGTGAACGTGAAGTCTTCACCGGTAAGTCCAGAGTCGCTATCTAACTGGCTGAACTCGATGATCACGCGCTGGTTCAGGTTATCCAGGATATCCATGCCGGTAATGACCGGCCCGTTCAAGTGCAGCGTCAGCTGCTGGAAGCCGACATCATCAGTCAACGGCGATAGGACAAAATCACCTTCAGCAACCTGTTCTACGTTAAAACGCCTGCGCAATGCGTCCGCATCACCGCCCAACACTTGCAGGGGAGACATCTGCGCACTGTCGGTAACCGGCCTGCGCGTCGCGGTTTCCAGGTCCTGGTCGTAATGCCAGATGAACTCGGGGCTGGCGATAATCAACTGATTGTCCGGCCAGAGAATCTCCCAGGCGAAATAACCGGGGCGCAGCAGGCGAAACCTGCCGCGCGATTCAACCAGCAGCTCATCGTTGTTTCCGTACTGGCGCTGCTCGAAATTACCCTGCAATTGTTGCACGCCCTGTAAGGCATCCAGCAGTTCATCGGTGGCACCACCAGGCTGGGCTGTGGCCCACAGGGGTAACAGGATCAGCCACAGAATGGCCAGGAGTCTCTTCATGCTATTTCCGTTTGATCTGTTTACGCTTCCGGAGGCGGTGGCGCCAGTACTTCCCGCTGACCGTTGGTGCCCATTTCAGTGACAACACCGGCCGCTTCCATGGCCTCGATCAGGCGCGCCGCACGATTGTATCCAATCCGCAATTTGCGCTGCACTGAAGAAATGGAAGCGCGTCGACTCTGTGTCACATAGTGCACCGCCTCATCGTACAGGGCGTCACTCTCATCATCGGACTCAGCCGAACCGGACTGAAGTTCCCCGGGGGTTACCGGCGTGCTGCTGCCCTCGTCCAACAAGCCCTCGATATAAAGGGGTTCACCGCGGCGCTTCCAGTCCGCCACCACCCGGTGCACCTCCTCGTCACTACAAAAGGCACCATGCACCCGGGTGGGCACACCGCTGCCCGGTGGCAGGTAGAGCATATCACCATGGCCCAGCAGTTGTTCCGCCCCGCCCTGGTCCAGAATGGTACGCGAATCGATTTTGGAAGAGACCTGAAAGGCGATACGGGTGGGTATATTGGCCTTGATCAGACCGGTGATCACATCCACCGAGGGACGCTGGGTAGCCAGCACCAGGTGGATGCCGGCAGCCCGGGCCTTTTGTGCGATACGGGCAATCAGCTGCTCCACTTTTTTACCGACTATCATCATCATGTCGGCGAACTCGTCGATGACCACCACAATGGCAGGCAGCTTCTCCAGGCTCGGGTGCGTCTGTTCCTCGTCCGTCTCGGCGAAGACGGGGTCCGGTGTCCACAGCGGCTCGGGGATGGGGGCACCCGCCTTGATGGCGTCCTCAACCTTGCGGTTGTAGCCCGCAAGGTTGCGCACACCCAGCGAAGCCATCAGTTTGTAGCGCCGCTCCATTTCAGCCACACACCAGCGCAGACCGTTGGCGGCATCCTTCATATCAGTGATCACCGGCGTCAGCAAATGCGGGATCCCATCGTACACCGACAGTTCCAGCATTTTAGGGTCCACCAGGATCAAGCGGACATCCGCCGGGCCGGACTTGTACAGCAGGCTCAGTAGCATGGAGTTTACACCGACCGACTTACCTGAGCCGGTGGTTCCCGCTACCAGCAGGTGCGGCATCTTGGCCAGGTCCGCCACCACTGGCTGACCGGATATGTCGTGGCCCAGGGCCAGCGTCAGCGGTGACTTGGACTGCTCAAAGGTCTGGGATGACAGGACTTCCCTGAAGTTGACAATCTCCCTGTCCTCGTTGGGAATTTCGACACCCACCACCGATTTTCCAGGTATCACCTCCACCACCCGCACACTGATCACGGCCAGTGAGCGGGCCAGGTCCTTGGCCAGGTTGGAGATGCGCGAAACCTTGACCCCCGCAGCGGGCTGGATTTCAAAGCGGGTGATTACCGGCCCGGGATATACCGCTGTGACCTCGGCGCTGATACCAAAGTCGAGCAGCTTCAGTTCCAGTAACTTGGAGAGGCCTTCCAGGGCCTCCTTGGAATAGCCTCTGCCCGGATCCTTTACCTCTTCATCCAAAAGCTCCAGGTGTGGCAGGGCACCGGTCACCGGTGCTTCAAACAAGGGCTGTTGTTTTTCTTTTTCCACCCGGTCGCTTTTCTCCGCCCTGGCTTTAAATGGCTTGATCTTGGGTGGTTTGCGTTTTTTCTCTTTCTCCACGTGCTCAGTGATCACCACCTTGCGCGCCTCGACGGCCTTTTCCCGTTCGCGCTTGTCACGAAAATTATCAATAATTTTCATCAGAGCGCTGCGACACCGGGTAAAAGTGGCGATACTCCATTTGCCCAGCTTGTCCATCAGGGTCAGCCAGCTCAAATCAGTGAAGATGGTCATGCCGAAAAGAAATACCGCCAGCAGAATGAGGCGGCTACCAACCGCGCTAAAGGCCAGGGTAAACGCATCACCTATGGCTTGCCCCAGAATACCACCAGCGCCCTGGGGCAGACCGGACATCCCGGTATCGTTCATAGCGGCCAGCGCAGTGCCAGCGATCATCACCAGCACCAGGCCCAGAGCGCGAATGCCAAAGGTGAGCCAGTCAAAGCTTCTTTGCTCGTGCCGCTCAAGCAGAATGATAAACGTGCGATAAGCCAACAACAGGGGCAACAGGTAAGCGGCGAAACCCACCAGAGAGAAAAATACGTCTGCCAGCCAGGCGCCGGTGGGGCCACCTAAATTGCTGATCTTGGCACCACTGCCGGTGGCTGACCAGCCTGGATCACGCGGGCTGTAGGTCATCAAGGCCATCGTCAAATACAGGCATACGGCGCTCACGCCGATAAACGCCCCTTCACGCAACCGTGGGCCAAGGAAACTATCGGTGTTGGTACTGTCGGTCACGGATTTTTTTGTCCTTCCCGGTCGTGCGGGACAAGTCCTGGCACGATGCCGCAATGCGATTCATAATAATAAGCTGTGCGAATGTATTTGTCATTTATTTCAAAGAGTTATAGGCTTTTTTTAGAATAGTACTGATCTTTGCCTGATTTCCGCCTTTAAAGTACCATAGTCCACCCCCATATGGTTGAGATCAGATCTTGTATTTTGCCCGAAATCCAATTATTCGAGCTCAAGTAACCAAGTAGGAAATGACTATATGAGTGACACCATGCACCACCCCCTGATTATCCTGGGCAGCGGCCCAGCCGGTTATACCGCCGCAGTTTACGCCGCACGGGCCAACCTCCAGCCAGTGGTCATCACTGGCATACAACAGGGTGGGCAACTCACTACCACCACCGAGGTGGAAAACTGGCCAGGCGGCGCGCCGGACCTGCAAGGCCCCCAGTTGATGCAGCAAATGCAGGAGCATGTTGAGCGTTTGGATGCGGATATCATATTTGATCATATTGAAGAGGTAGATCTCAGCGCCCGCCCGATGGTGCTCAAAGGTACGGGAACTTACACCTGTGACGCCCTGGTCATCGCCACCGGGGCCTCCGCCCAGTACCTGGGATTGCCCAGTGAAGAGGCATTTTCAGGCAAGGGTGTCAGCGCCTGTGCCACCTGTGACGGC
>QNFS01000178.1 GCA_003646415.1 Gammaproteobacteria bacterium | reverse complement strand
GGGGCTTGAATTCCTGCGCATGACCCTTCTCCCCAAAGGCCTTGTTGATGCGCACTTCCGTTGGCCGGCAAAACGTACGGCCACACTCTGTCGCCGCATCGCCAGATTGGAGCAAACGTTTCTGCCATCAGTATTTTTGTTCGCCTTCTGCTTAGAGCTCTATCCCCGGGAAGTCGGTGGCCCCCTGGGCGCGTTGGCGATTATCGCCGTCCTGCTCTCGATAGCGCAGTTCTTTCGCCTGCTCCCCAGTTTTGTCCAGGGGAAAATGCAGATGATGATCAGTGACGGAACTCCCCGGGAAGGCTCCCTTTGGGGCAGGCTGATACGCGTGCTGTTGGTTTGGGTGCCGCTGGGAGCCGTTGTCGCCGTGTTACTTGGATACACCTACACCGCCCGGGAGTTCGCCCTGCTCCTGGTCGAGACGATTGTTTTGTTCAGTTCGGTGTTGATGTTTCACGAAATGGGCCTGCGCTGGTTGCGCCTGACCCGACGGCGAATGACCTATAAGGTGCGGCAGGAGCACGCCAAAGCCAGCCAGGAGGAGGGTGAGCTAAGCGTCGAGGATGAGCTGCTCGAGAGTGATCCGGACCTGCTCAGTGACGAGGGCACCAAGCTGTTAAACGTACTGACGCTATTTGCGGGGCTTGCCGGCATTGCCCTGATCTGGACCGAAGTGTTTCCGGCATTGCGTATTCTGGATTCGGTGGAGCTGTGGTATCAAACGGGGATGGTAGACGGGCGGGAAGTGCCGGTCCCGGTCTCCCTGGGAGACGTATTCTCGGCTGTGGCAATTGCGATTATCGGTTGGGTGGCGTTGCGGCGTATTCCCAGCTTGCTGGAGATTCTGCTGCGGCAAAGAGTTAATGTGCGCCCCGCCTCGGCCTATGCGGCCACCCGGGTCTTCCAGTATGGCGCGACCACTGTGCTGATAATTTCTGTACTGGGCATGCTGGGGGGTAGTTGGGGGCAGATTCAGTGGGCGGTGGCCGCCCTGAGCGTTGGTATCGGTTTCGGCTTGCAGGAAATCGTGGCCAATTTTATCTGTGGTTTGATCATCCTGTTTGAGCAGCCCATCCGTGTGGGTGACACGATAACCGTGGGTGATGTCTCGGGCAAGGTGACAAGAATCAACATGCGGGCGACCACGGTGCGGGACTTCGACAGACGGGAATTACTGGTTCCCAATAAGGAGTTCATCACTACTCAGTTGTTGAACTGGTCACTGTCGGACCAGGTTACAAGGAGAATTCTGGAAGTGGGGGTGGCCTACGGTACGGATATGGACAAAGCGATGGCCATCGTGCGCGATGTGGCGCTGGAGCACCCGCTGGTTCTGGTGGACCCGGAATCCATAATTACCTTTGAGGAATTTGGTGACAATAGCCTGCTTATCAGTTTGCGTTTTTTCCTGGACCAGTTGGAACAGCGCATTATAATAGCCAGTGACCTGAGGCTGGAGATCAATCGTCGCTTTAATGAGGCGGGCATTGTGGTGGCCTTCCCGCAGCGGGATATTCACTTTGATGCCAGTGAACCCCTGGCGATCAAAATGGTGGAGGCCTGATTGACCGGCCAAACCTGCAGAAAAAAATTCAGATTGATAAATGTGAAAGGTTGTAGCAGGCTACACAACCCGAGTTTTCCGCGGCTGCGGGGCGCAGTGAACCCCCCTGTAGCCGCAACATTCCCAGCCGCACTTTGCGGGCTATACACAGGAGGCAGGCATGTCCGGTTTTGACAAGGTAGTAAGCAGCTACGAAGAGGCGATGGAAGGTCTGGAAGACAATATGACCGTTGTTGCAGGGGGCTTCGGCCTTTGCGGTATTCCGGAAAACCTGATCGCGGAAATTAAGCGCAAGGGCACCAGGGGCCTGACTATCGCGTCGAATAATTGCGGTATCGACGGGGTTGGTCTGGGAATATTGCTAATCGACAAGCAAATCAAAAAGATGATTGCCTCTTATGTCGGTGAAAACGCCTTGTTCGAGGCACAGATGATGAGTGGTGAACTGGAAGTGGAGCTGACGCCACAGGGCACGCTGGCGGAGAAAATGCGCGCCGGCGGTGCGGGAATCCCCGCCTTTTATACGGCCACCGGTTACGGCACGCCGGTAGGTGAAGGCAAGGAAGTGCGCGAGTTCAATGGTTGCCAATACATTCTGGAAGAGTCCATTCAGGGAGACTTCTCTATCGCCAAAGCCTGGAAGGCCGACCGCTATGGTAACTTGATGTTCCGCAAGACAGCCCGGAATTTTAACCCGATGGCGGTCACGGCTGGCAAAATAGCCGTGGTCGAAGTGGAGGAAATCGTGGAGGTGGGCGAATTGGACCCGGATGAGATTCATCTGCCTGGCATTTACGTCAACCGCCTGATTCAGGGCACTTTCGAAAAAACAATCGAACAGCGCACCGTGCGCAGCGCATAGGAGAAATTGGCAATGGCTTTAACCAGAGAGCAATTGGCGCAACGCGTCGCACAGGAATTTCATGATGGTTACTACGTTAACCTCGGCATTGGCATCCCAACGCTGGCGGCCAATTACATCCCCCACGACATGGACGTTATGCTGCAATCGGAAAATGGCCTGCTTGGTATGGGGCCTTTCCCGCTGGATGAGGAGGTTGATGCCGACCTGATCAATGCCGGCAAACAAACAGTGACCATGGCCAGCGGGGCTTCTTTGTTCTCCTCCGCGGAGTCTTTCGCCATGATCCGTGGTGGCCATGTCGACCTGACAGTGCTGGGTGCATTTGAAGTGGACTGCCAGGGCAACATCGCCTCCTACATGATCCCTGGAAAATTGATAAAGGGTATGGGTGGCGCGATGGACCTGGTGGCCGGTGCTGACAATATCATCGTTACCATGACCCATGCGTCCAAGCACGGTGATTCAAAGCTGTTGAGCGAATGCACTCTGCCATTGACCGGCAAGGGGTGTATCAAGCGCGTACTGACAGACCTGGCGTTGCTGGATATCGAAGACGGTAAATTTATCCTCAGGGAGCGCGCACCCGGTGTTAGCGTTGAAGAAATTGTGAAGTTGACCGCCGGTGAACTGGTGGTGCCTGACGATGTGCCGGAGATGTCGTTTTAAAGAGTAAAGAACAGGCTATGTCAGTAACTGAGCAAATACATTATGATCGACAGATCGCCGCCTGGCTCCTGTTTTGCGCGGTGGTTATTTTTGCCATGATAGTACTGGGTGGTGTTACGCGTCTGACCCACTCCGGCCTGTCCATGGTGGAGTGGAAACCGTTGATTGGCATTGTCCCTCCCCTGTCGAAGCAGGCCTGGCTGGAAACCTTCGAGAAGTACCAGCAGTTTCCTGAGTACCAGAAGATCAACCAGGGCATGAGCCTGGACGGTTTCAAGTCCATTTTCATGTATGAATACCTGCACCGGGTGCTGGGGCGGCTGATTGGCGTAATCTTCCTGCTGCCCATGCTGTACTTCATCTTCAGGCGCCGTGTCAGGCCCGGGATGATGCCCAAGCTGCTGATACTGTTCTTTTTGGGCGGTCTGCAGGGCCTGCTGGGCTGGTATATGGTCAAGAGCGGTCTGGTTAACAACCCGCACGTCAGCCAGTACCGGCTTACCGCCCACCTGGGCGTGGCGGTTGCCATTTACGCCTATATGCTGTGGGTGGCCTTCGATTTGCTGTTCCCCGCGCAAGCTGAGGGCAGCCAAGTAGCCGGGCGCTATGCCCGCTGGTCACTGGTGCTGGTGGCCCTGGTGTATTTGATGATTCTTTCCGGTGGCCTGGTGGCTGGCACACGGGCTGGTTTTGCCTACGACACCTGGCCTCTGATGGGGGACTCGTTCATCCCACGGGGGCTCTACGCGGGGACGCCGGGCTGGCTGGATGCCTTTGAGGACATTACCACTATCCAGTTTAATCACCGGATGTTCGCCTACCTGTTATTTATCCTGCTTAACGGTTTTGCCTTTCTGGTGTACTGCAGTGCCACCCGGGGCTACGCTCGACTGGGTGTGGGCCTGTTGGTTGTGGCATTGTTGGTGCAGGTGGGCCTGGGGATTAGCACACTGTTGCTGCATGTGCCGGTGGCCGTCGCAGCGGCGCATCAGGGCGGCGCTGTGTTATTGCTGAGCGCCACGGTGTTTATCAGTCATGTACTGGTTCGCCAGCAAGTGACGACTTAGGACCGCGAGAGTCTTCTTACCAGAATTTAGGGGCGGCGTCGGTGTGGCGGCGGCCTATTTTTTGCCGTCTGTCGCTGCTGCTCACTTCGAAGCGCACATCGCCGCGCCGATCGGCTTGCTGACGGCGGTCGTTACGACGTCTCTCGGGGCCCGTATACTTTTTGGTATGTAGATCGTCAGTGTCGTATGTGATGGGCCTTGTGTCGTGCGATCCAAATACGACTTTATCTGGTGGCATGGCTCCGTCCTCCTCTTCTACTTTGATTCACTCTACCGCACATTATAGTCTGACTGATAAAGATGGCCATAGCAGTATTTGAAGACCACTTCTTGCGCCATATCAACTCGATTCGTGAACAGGTTCACAGATTAGGCCGTACGCGGGCCATGTTGTTGGCGTACTCGTGAAATTTTAAGGAATCAAGTAAGCTTATAACGCGGGGCGCGGTCACTCTCTTCGGTCCAATCGTTACCCGGCGCCAGGCGAGTTGATACCCGGACCGGTGGCCCCATCCACACCGACTTCCTTCAGCATTGCCCATTCTTCTGTGGTGCGCACACCTTCGCCAATGACAATCATGCCGATGGAGTGACCCACCGTGCACAGGTTGTGCAGCAGCGTTTGATTAGCCACGTTATGGTGAATATCGCGTACGAAGTTGGTATCGACTTTCAGGTAGTCTATGTCGACGTCATGCAACTGCCCCAACTCGGAAAGCTGGTGCCCCATATGGTCTATACCGATTTTGCACCGGTGCTTTTTAACCCGTGTACACAGGCTTTTGAAGTTGGTCAGGTGACGCAGCACCATCGATTCTGACACTTCCACCCACAATTGACTCGCGGATTCAGCGTGCGTAGACAAGTGATCACTCAGCCAGGGGAGGAAGCTGGCATCGACCACTGAGG
>QNFS01000177.1 GCA_003646415.1 Gammaproteobacteria bacterium | reverse complement strand
GGTGTCATGTCCGGCATGCTGCTGATCGGCCTGGTCACCGCCGCGACCGGTCTGTGGTTGATGTTGCCGGAGGCCGCCAACGGCTCCGGATGGAATATCTCCAAAGAAATCGTGATGGTGCTGGTCATCGGCTCCACTGTCTTCTGGCTGAAGATGCTGCCCGGCTCTATCGGCAGTAGCCTGACCCGTCAGTACAAGATATTCAACAACCACCACACCTGGGTAATGAGTGTTATTTACACCATGACCTTTGGCTCCTTTATTGGCTTCTCCGCCGCTTTCCCCCTGTCAATCAAGGTGATCTTCGGCTATCAGCACCTGATGGTAGATGGCGTGATGACACACGACATGGTCAACGCCAATGGACCGAGCGCCCTGATGTTTGCCTGGATGGGTCCCTTTATCGGTGCGCTGATTCGCCCCTTGGGTGGATGGGTCGCGGACAAGGTCGGTGGCGCATTGGTCACCCAGGTCTGCTCTGTGGTGATGACCCTCAGCGCCATCGGTGTTGCCTACTATATGAAAGCGGCCTACCAATCGGCTACGCCGGAAGAGTATTTTGTCCAGTTTTTCGTGCTGTTCCTGTTGCTATTCGCCGCCACAGGTATTGGCAACGGCTCTACTTTCCGCACCATCTCGGTGATTTTCAACAAGGAACAGGCCGGTCCGGTTCTGGGTTGGACTTCCGCGGTCGCGGCCTACGGCGCTTTCTACATCCCCAAGGTTATTGGCGAGCAAATCAAGGCCACTACACCTGAAGTCGCGCTCTACGGTTTCGCTGCTTTCTATGCGGTGTGCATTGGCATCAACTGGTGGTTCTATTTGCGCAGGGGCAAGTCTACTGAGATAGAGTGCCCGAAATGTGGTGAGGAATTTGAGTTGGAAGATGAGAGGCACTTTTATAATCCCTAAAGTGTTGCGAATCAATAACATATAAATAAAACTTGCTGGCCAGCTAACAACCTGGCCAGCCTAATTTATAGAGAGAGAAGACGATGAGCCATTTACTGGATCACCTGCAGTTCTTCAAGAAAACCAGGACCGGCGAATTTGCTAACGGCCATGGTGAGACCCGCGACGAGAGCCGCGAGTGGGAAAACAGCTATCGGCAACGCTGGCAGCACGATAAAGTCGTTCGTTCCACCCACGGGGTTAACTGTACCGGCTCCTGTAGCTGGAAGATCTATGTCAAGAATGGCCTGATTACCTGGGAGACCCAGCAGACCGACTATCCGCGCACCCGACCGGATCTGCCCAACCATGAACCGCGCGGCTGCCCGCGCGGCGCCAGTTATTCCTGGTATATCTACAGCGCCAACCGGGTCAAGTACCCCAAGGTGCGCAAGCCTCTGTTAAAACTCTGGCGGGATGCCCGCAGGCAGTTCAACAACCCGGTCGATGCCTGGGCCTCCATTGTAGAGGATCCGGCAAAGGCCAAATCCTACAAAAGCGTGCGCGGCCTGGGTGGCTTTGTCCGTTCTTCCTGGGATGAAGTGAACGAAATAATCGCTTCGGCCAACGTTTATACAGTGAAAGAGCACGGCCCTGACCGGGTGATTGGCTTCTCCCCAATACCCGCCATGTCGATGGTATCCTATGCCGCCGGTTCCCGTTACCTGTCGCTAATGGGCGGCGTATGCCTGAGTTTTTATGACTGGTACTGTGACCTGCCACCCGCATCGCCCATGATCTGGGGTGAACAAACCGATGTACCGGAGTCCGCGGACTGGTACAACTCCAATTATATTATCGCCTGGGGATCCAACGTTCCCCAGACACGCACCCCGGATGCCCACTTTTTTACCGAAGTGCGCTATAAAGGTACAAAGACGGTATCCATCACCCCTGATTACTCGGAAGTCGCCAAGCTCACGGATATGTGGCTGAACCCCAAGCAGGGTACCGATGCGGCCCTGGGCATGGCCTTTGGCCATGTCATCCTGAAGGAATTCCACCTGGAGAAGCCCAGCGAATACTTTACCGACTACGTGCGCCGCTACTCCGACATGCCCATGCTGGTGAAGCTGGAAGCATACGAGGGAGGCTTCAAGCCCACCCGTTTCCTGCGCGCCTCCGACCTGAACGACGATCTCGGTGAAGAGAACAACCCGGATTGGAAAACAATCGCCATGGATGAAATCAGTAGCCAGCTGGTGTCTCCCAACGGTTCTATCGGCTACCGCTGGGGACAGTCCGGCAAGTGGAACATCGAGCAGAAAGATGGTGTATCCGGCGCCGAAATCAAGTTGAAGCTGTCCCAGATAGACGGCTGTTCGGAACAGGCTGAGGGCGCTAACGCTAACATCGCATCCGTGGCCTTCCCCAACTTTGCGGCGGATCAGTCCAACGAATTCTGGAACCACTGCGAAAGTGATGCCATATTATTTCGCAACGTACCCACCAGCGAGGTGGTCACCGCTGACGGGACTAGCGTCAGGGTCGCCACCGTCTATGACCTGATGATGGCCAACTACGGTATCGCCAGAGGTCTGGGCGGCAACAATGTTGCCAGCAACTACGATGAAATCATCCCCTACACCCCGGCCTGGCAGGAGAACATCACCGGCGTCAGCCGGGAAAAAGTGATCCAGGTGGCCAGGGAGTTCGCCGCTACGGCGGACAAGACCAAAGGGCGTTCGATGATCATTCTTGGCGCCGGCCTCAACCACTGGTACCACATGGACATGGCCTACCGTGGCATTATCAATATGTTGATGATGTGTGGCTGCATCGGCCAGACTGGCGGTGGCTGGGCACATTACGTCGGCCAGGAGAAACTGCGCCCGCAGACCGGCTGGCTGCCGCTGGCATTCGGCCTGGACTGGAGTCGCCCGCCGCGCCACATGAACGGCACCTCATTCTTTTATAACCACTCCTCACAGTGGCGTCACGAGAAGATCAATATCCACGAGGTACTCTCTCCCCTGAGCGACAAGGGCGAGATGCCGGAACACATGCTGGACTACAACATCAAGTCTGAGCGCATGGGCTGGCTGCCCAGCGCACCGCAAATGAACAAGAACCCTCTGGGCATTGTGCGCGATGCAGAAGCCGCGGGGAAAGACCCGAAAGACTACCTGGTGGAGCAGCTCAAATCCGGCGATGTGCGTTTCGCCGCGGAGCAACCGGATAACCCGGACAATTTTCCGCGCAATATGTTTATCTGGCGCTCCAACCTGCTCGGCTCCTCAGGCAAGGGGCATGAGTATATGCTCAAGTACCTGCTGGGCACTAAAAATGGCGTGATGAACGATGACAACGGCGTTACCGGCGGCCTCATTCCCGAGGAGATCGATTTCGAACAACAGGGCTTCGAGGGCAAGGTGGATCTGGTCACCACGCTGGACTTTCGCATGTCATCTACCTGCGTCTACTCAGATATCGTGTTGCCCACAGCGACCTGGTATGAAAAGGACGACCTCAACACCTCTGATATGCATCCCTTTATCCACCCTCTGTCACAGGCGATTGACCCGGCCTGGGAGGCGCGTTCCGACTGGGACATTTATAAGGGGCTGGCGAAGAAATTCTCAGAGATCGCTGTCATCGAAGACAATCTCGGTGTTGAAAAGGACATCGTCACCGTACCGATGTTGCACGACACCCCGGGAGAACTGGCCCAGCCTTTTGATGTAAAGGACTGGAAAAAGGGCGAGTGCGAACTGGTGCCGGGTAAGACGGCCCCCAACATGGTGGTCGTGGAGCGCGATTACCCCAATCTCTACAAGCAGTTTACCTCTGTCGGGCCACTGTTGGAAAAACTCGGCAATGGCGGCAAGGGTATCAGCTGGAATACAGATGACGAGGTCGCCCTGCTGCGTGAACTCAACCACACCGTCGATACCGAGGGTGTCAGCAAGGGGCAACCGAACATTGACTCGGCGATTGATGCCGCGGAGATGATACTCACCCTGGCACCGGAAACTAACGGCAATGTCGCAGTCAAGGCCTGGGAAGCCCTGGGCAAACTCACCGGTCGCGATCACAAGCACCTGGCCGAGCCCAAGCACGATGAGAAAATTCGCTTCCGGGATCTGCAGGCGCAGCCGCGCAAGATTATCTCTTCACCGACCTGGTCCGGGCTGGAAGACGAGCATGTCAGCTATAACGCCGGCTACACCAACGTGCATGAGTTCATTCCCTGGCGCACCATTACCGGCCGGCAGCAGTTTTACCAGGATCACCCCTGGATGCAGGCTTTCGGCGAGCAGTTTGTCTCTTATCGGCCGCCAGTGGTGACCCACACTATCGAAGGGCTTAAGGGCAAAAAGCCGAACGGCAACAAGGAGATCGTGCTGAACTGGATCACACCGCACCAGAAGTGGGGCATCCACAGCACTTACTCCGACAACCTGTTGATGCTGACCCTGTCACGCGGTGGACCGATTATCTGGCTCAGTGAAGTGGATGCCGCGGAAGCGGACATCGAGGACAACGACTGGGTGGAGGTGTTCAACGCCAACGGCGCCATCACCTGCCGCGCGGTGGTCAGCCAGCGCGTCAACCAGGGCATGGTCATGATGTACCACGCCCAGGAGCGCATCGTGAATGTGCCCGGCTCTGAAACCACCGGAACCCGCGGTGGACACCACAACTCGGTGACCCGGGTCATCATGAAGCCCACCCATATGATTGGCGGCTACGCCCAACAGAGTTACGGTTTCAACTACTACGGCACCGTGGGGTGTAATCGCGATGAGTTTGTCGTGGTTCGCAAAATGAGCAAAGTCGACTGGCTGGACGGCCCCGATGGGGACGGCCTTCCCCAACCACTTCCAGAAAACGTGTAAGGAGTTGCCGCAATGAAAATACGCTCACAAGTCGGCATGGTGTTAAACCTCGACAAATGTATCGGCTGTCACACCTGCTCTATCACCTGTAAAAATGTGTGGACCTCACGCGAGGGTGTGGAATACGCCTGGTTTAACAACGTTGAGACCAAGCCCGGCATTGGCTATCCCAACGAATGGGAGAACCAGGACAAATGGAACGGCGGCTGGAAGCGCAAGAAAAATGGCAAAATCGAGCCTCGTATCGGTGGTAAATTGAAGGTGTTGTCCAAGATATTCAGCAACCCGGATTTGCCGCAGATCGACGAGTACTACGAGCCCTT
>QNFS01000176.1 GCA_003646415.1 Gammaproteobacteria bacterium | reverse complement strand
CGTTTCGCGGCCAAAGGGTTCCATCTCGTCGTTGTGGCACAGAATCGGTGTGCCGGTTGCGTTGCTCGCACGCGCTGCGGCCCGTAAACATTTTATCTCGCTCTCCTGGATACCCTGCCCAGGCGGAGTAACGCCGTAGATGCCACCGCTGGCTGTTTTGATGATGCCGGCCTTAATACCAGTTTTGCCAATTCCGTCCTGTATTTCACTGACGTACTGCTCAGCAATGCCATCGATGTCCATCAATCGGAAATGCTGGGGAATACCCAGCGCATCATTGTATAGTCCTGTAGCAACGACGATCTGGATTCCCGACTTTTCTGACATTTCGGCGGCAAATTCGGGATCGCGACCCAGTTCCATGGGGCAGGGGTCGACGAAGCTGGTAATGCCCAGATCCTGGATCTCTTTTAGTTTATCGACAATTCTGCTGCCTTCCTTTTTACGGTCAAAATCCTGATGATCAAGTTCCCAACCCGGCCATCCAATGCCCAAATGCTCGTGTATTAAGGTGGTTCCCAAACTCTCAACATCGATTGGACCTAAGACTGAATTGATTTTCATGGTGGCTCCCCTGTCACTAAAAAGTCATTGTGCGAATTATTTAATCTGCACAGAAATATTGTACCGGAAAGGGAAAGGGAAAGGGAAAGGGTCAGGTCTCTTATTTCCCACACGGAACGCACGGAACGGGTCAGGTCTCTCAATTCCCACGGCTTTCATACTCCTTTACTTTTCGAGACACAGTGCTGCGCCCCCTGCCAAAATAGATTCCTATCTCCTCAAGTGTGTAGTGGCCGCTCAGATAGGCCTCTCTCTACCAGTATGGATTCGATGCGTAGCGGTCTCGACACCCATGACTCCAAAATATGGCATTAGATGGGTGTAGAATATGGAGCAATGCTGTGATGGAGAACCTCAAATTCTGTCAGTTGGGCTGGGAAATGGGAGGTCTGACACCTTTACGTTCCCTAATAAAGATTGATGAGGAGGAGTATGATTTTATCACTGCCTGGGCCAAGCTGCGCCAATACAGGCTTTTTCTACTTGTTGACAATCGAGTGGGCGTAGCTGTGGAGCCCTCCCTCGCAGACCACGAGAAGTGGATGCGCCGGGCCCTGGCCCTGGCGGACCGGGCGGCCAACGAGGGTGAGGTGCCGGTGGGCGCCGTTGTGGTGCGTGATGGCCAGTTGCTGGGTGAGGGCTGGAACCAGGTTATCGGGGCGCACGATCCCACCGCCCATGCGGAAATCATCGCCCTGCGGGATGCTGCTGGCTCCGTAGCCAACTACCGCCTGTCGGGCGCTACCGTGTATGTCACCCTGGAGCCCTGCACCATGTGCGCCGGTGCGATGGTTCACGCCCGCATAGCGCAATTGGTGTTTGGCGCTGAAGAACCGAAGGCTGGTGTAATCTGCAGTACCTGTAACTTGTTGGATGAGCCCTGGTTCAACCACAGGGTCAGCTGGCGCGGTGGTGTTCTGGCCGCTGACAGCAGTTCCCGGCTACAGGCATTTTTTCAGGTGCGCAGGTAGCTCTTCTAAAGCGCCAACAATTCGATATCACGAAGAACAGCAGGCAGGTAGTTGTCGGTGCGGCTCAGCAAGCGAGTGTTGTCGGTAGACAGGCACTATTACCATGGCAATGGGGTGCATTTTCGGTTAACGGTGCAAGTTCAATGCAGTACAATACCGCCTCCCGAAAACACCTCCTCCTGGAGCTTTCCACAGCATGCTAACCCTGCGCGGTGCCCCGGCCTTGTCGGCTTTTCGTCTGGACAAACTGACGCAAAAATTTTCTGATATTCACTCTGACATTACACTGCTGCACGCTGAGTATGTGCATTTCGTCGAAGTGCGTAACCCGATAACGCCAGAGCGTCGGGAAATCCTCGCCAGCCTGCTCACCTACGGCCCGGATCTGCCCCGGGGTACAACGGGTGCGCAAACAAACGGTGAGCTGTTGCTGGTAGTGCCGCGCCCCGGGACGATTTCTCCCTGGTCGAGCAAAGCGACGGATATCGCTCATAACTGTGGACTGGATGAAGTTGAGCGCCTGGAGCGGGGTGTCGCCTGGTATTTTTCCTTTCCCGCCGACCTGACGCAAACGCGGCGCAACGATGTCGACGCCCTGGTGCACGATCGCATGACCGAGTCGGTACTGGCTGAACTCGATGCTGCGCAGCAGTTGTTTGAGCACGCGGCCCCAAAACCCATGTCCACGGTGGATGTACTCGGTGGCGGCCGTCGGGCACTGGCGGCGGCGGATCGTTCCCTGGGGTTGGCCCTGGCCGATGACGAGATCGATTACCTGGTGGAGAGCTTCATCGCCCTGGGGCGCAATCCCAACGATGTGGAATTGATGATGTTCGCCCAGGCCAACTCCGAGCACTGCCGGCACAAGATATTCAATGCCGACTGGAGTATCGATGGTGTGGAGCAGGGTTACTCCCTGTTCAAGATGATCCGCAACACCAATGAGCTCGGTGGTGAGAATGTATTGTCCGCCTACTCCGACAACGCGGCGGTGGTAGCGGGGCACTGTGCGGGGCGCTTCTACCCGGATCCCGAGTCCTGTGAATATCATTTCTCGCAGGAGAATATCCATTTGCTGATGAAGGTGGAAACCCATAACCATCCTACGGCGATTGCGCCTTTTCCCGGTGCCGGCACCGGTTCTGGTGGTGAGATTCGTGACGAGGGGGCGGTGGGGCGCGGCTCCAAGCCGAAGGTGGGCCTGAGCGGTTTTTCGGTGTCGAACCTGAATATCCCCGGTTACAGCCAGCCCTGGGAGAGTGACTATGGCAAACCTGACCGCATCGTGTCGGCCCTGGATATCATGCTGGAAGGCCCCATCGGGGGCGCGGCGTTCAACAACGAGTTCGGTCGCCCTAATCTGTGCGGTTATTTTCGCAGCTTCGAGATGGAAACCGCCGGTGCCAATGGCAGGGAAGTGCGCGGCTACCACAAGCCCATCATGATTGCGGGGGGCTATGGCA
Organism: Gammaproteobacteria bacterium; assembly: GCA_003646415.1. Taxonomy (GTDB): domain Bacteria; phylum Pseudomonadota; class Gammaproteobacteria; order Pseudomonadales; family Halieaceae; genus JBALVO01. The sequence continues at coordinate 2,211 of QNFS01000176.1, read as the reverse complement.
ACATCCGCGAGGAACATGTCCAAAAGGGTGATTATCGCCCCGGTGCCAAACTGATAGTGCTGGGCGGGCCGGCGATGTTGATCGGCCTGGGTGGTGGTGCCGCTTCCTCCATGGCCAGTGGACAGAGCCATGAGGACCTGGATTTTGCCTCGGTGCAGCGCCAGAACCCGGAGATGGAGCGCCGCTGCCAGGAAGTGATAGACCGCTGCTGGCAGTTGGGCCATGACAACCCCATTGCTTTTATCCATGATGTGGGTGCCGGCGGCCTGTCCAATGCTTTTCCGGAATTGGTGAAAGACGGTGGCCGCGGCGGCAAATTTGAATTGCGCAATGTACCCAACGATGAGCCCGGCATGTCGCCCCTGGAGATCTGGAGCAACGAGTCCCAGGAGCGCTATGTCATGGCGGTGGAGCCGGAAAACCTGGCATGCTTCGAGGCCATTTGTAAACGCGAGCGCTGTCCCTTCGCGGTGGTCGGCGAGGCCACTGCGGAGAAGCACCTGCAACTGACTGACCGCGAATTTGGCAATGCCCCGGTGGACCTGCCCATGTCGGTGCTGTTTGGCAAAGTGCCGCGCATGCACCGGAACGTCACGCGCCAGCCGGTAATACAGGACGCATTGCGCCTGAACTGTTCTGTCAGTGAGGCTACAGAACGGGTGCTGCAGTTGCCCGGTGTGGCCAGCAAAAGCTTTCTTATCACCATCGGTGATCGCACCGTGACCGGCATGGTGGCCCGGGACCAGATGGTGGGTCCGTGGCAGGTACCGGTGGCCGACTGTGCGGTGACCACTGTTTCCTATGATGCCTTCGCAGGGGAGGCCATGGCCATGGGTGAGCGTACGCCGCTGGCCCTGGTGAACGGCCCGGCTTCCGGGCGTATGTCTGTGGCCGAGGCCATTACCAATATTTCTGCCGCGGCAATCAATGAACTCCACGATATCAAGCTGTCAGCCAACTGGATGTGTGCCGCCGGCTATGGCACCGAGGATGAAGCGCTTTACGATACCGTGCGCGCGGTGGGAATGGAGTTTTGTCCACAATTGGGTATTACCATTCCCGTGGGCAAGGATTCGATGTCCATGCGCACTACCTGGCGCGATGGTGATGAGGATAAATCCGTTACCGCCCCCCTGTCCCTCGTTGTCACCGCTTTTTCACCGGTGACAGACGCCAGGCTGACGGTGACACCCCAGTTGCAGCCTGAGGCGGATGCCGCCCTGGTGTTGTTGGACCTGGGGCGCGGCGCCAATCGTATGGGTGGCTCCGCACTGGCCCAGGCATGCGGGCAAGTGGGTGACACGGTGCCCGATATGGACAGCGCCGCCGATCTGCGGGCCTTTTTCACCCTGGTGCAGGAGTTTGTGGCACAGCGCAGGCTGCTTGCCTATCACGACCGCTCCGACGGTGGGTTGCTGGTGACCCTGTTGGAAATGGCTTTTGCCGGTCACTGCGGCCTGCAGGTAGAGCTGTCCGCGGTGCCTGGTCATGCCCTGGATAAACTGTTCAGCGAAGAGGCGGGCGCCGTGTTGCAAGTCGCCACTACTGACCTGGAGGTATTGTGGGAGCGTGCGCTGGAACTTGGCCTGGGTGATTGCATACACATGATAGGCAAGGCTGTAGCGGGTGATACTGTGCAACTGGCTGACGATGCTGAAGTTCTGCTGGAGGAGTCCCGGGCGCACCTGCAACAACTGTGGGCGCGCACCAGTTATGAAATACAGGCCCTGCGTGATAATCCGGACTGTGCCGCAGAGGAATTTGCGCGGCATACGGCAGACGATCCCGGCCTTTCTGTGCGACTGGGCTTCGATCCGGCTGAGAATATCAGCGCGCCCTATATCGCCACGGGTGCGCGTCCCGGTGTGGCCATCCTGCGCGAGCAGGGGGTCAACGGGCATGTGGAAATGGCTGCTGCCTTCCACAGGGCGGGCTTTGCCCCCTACGATATACATATGAGCGATATTCTCAGCGGCCGCGCTGACCTGGGGCAATTCAAGGGACTGGTGGCTTGCGGCGGCTTCTCCTACGGCGATGTACTGGGGGCCGGGGAAGGTTGGGCCAAGAGCATTTTGTTCAATGAGGCAATGCGATCCCGGTTCAGCGCTTTTTTTCAGCGGGAGGATACGTTTACCCTGGGTGTGTGCAACGGCTGCCAGATGGTATCCACCCTGAAGGAATTGATCCCCGGCGCCTCCCACTGGCCCCGTT
>QNFS01000175.1 GCA_003646415.1 Gammaproteobacteria bacterium | reverse complement strand
TGTAAGCAGGTCATATTTGATATGATGAGCGAGTTTGTCGAAGTGATGGAGCGCATGAATCAGCTCATCGCAACCGATTAAAATAGTGGTCTGACCAACTTTCCGGAATGGGGTAGAGAGCTCCCTCAGATTGATTAATGAAATCGAGTAGGAGGCGGGATTACTCCCGCCGTCCTCTCACACCGCCGGGCAGACGGTTCCGTACCACACGTATCGGAACAGCGCCCGTCAAGGCGCCACGCCTGGCGCACCAACCAAAAAAGCCCTGCTTACGCAAGGCTTTGATAAATAATAACTATTTGGTCGGGACGGCAGGATTTGAACCTGCGACCACTACACCCCCAGTGTAGTGCGCTACCAGACTGCGCTACGCCCCGAAATCGCATGCTCTACGAGGGCGGCATTATACTCAATAGTGCGCCCGATACAAAGGCTATTTGCCGGGCGCCAGTATTTTAAGGATGTCTTCGAGTTCCTCGATAGTTTCCCTGGTCACGGCCTGAATTTTAGCGGGACTACCGCCCTCCCCGTCCTCGCCAGTCATGCGCTGCCTGGCACCACCAATGGTATAACCCTGCTCGTATAGGAGGTCGCGAATCTGGCGGATGGTAAGGACATCATCCCGTTGATAATAGCGGCGGTTGCCGCGGCGCTTGACCGGTTTTAACTGGGGGAATTCCTGCTCCCAGTAGCGCAGGACGTGGGGCTTGACCGCGCAGAGTTCGCTTACTTCACCAATGGTAAAATAGCGTTTTCCTGGAATCGCAGGCAATTCATTATTGTGGGTCGGTTCCAGCATATTCTTCTACTCGGGCTTTGAGCTTTTGACCAGGCCTGAAGGTGACTACCCTGCGGGCGGATATGGGGATCTCCTCACCTGTCTTGGGGTTACGACCGGGGCGTTGGCTCTTGTCGCGCAGATCGAAATTGCCAAAACCGGACAACTTCACCTGCTCATTGTTTTCAAGGCTGGCGCGGATCTCTTCGAAGAAGAGCTCAACAACCTCCTTGGCTTCCCGTTTGTTGAGCCCCAGTTCTTCAAACAGGCGTTCTGCCATTTCAGATTTTGTCAGAGCGGTCATATTCCCGTCTACCTAGTTCCTAAGCTCGGCTTTATAGTTTTTTTCCAATAGATCAATGACCTGTCCTATGGCAAGATTTACATCTTCGTCACCAAGAGTGCGCGATTGATCACGGAATGTCAAACCCAGAGCCAGACTTTTTCGTTTAGGATCAACGCCTTTGCCCTCATAGACATCAAAAAGCCTTAAGTCTGTGAGGTAACTACCCGCCACAGCTCGAACATTTTCCATTAATTGCGCTGCGGGCACAGATTTGTCGACAACTACTGCCAAGTCACGTCGAACTTCAGGGAACCTGGATAGCTCACTAAAGGCGGGCATGCGGGTCTCCAGTACCGATTCCAGGTCAATTTCACAGACATACAATGCCGCACCAAGCCCCAATTCCACACTAGCGGTGGGGTGTAGCGCGCCCATATAACCACAGTCATGCCCATTTCGGGTTATGACTGCAGTCTGGCCCGGATGCAGCGCCGCACGCTGTCCCGCCTTGAATTCGAAACTTCCAGGCTCCCGGGTCAGAGCCAGCAAGCTCTGCAGGTCGCCCTTGAGATCAAAGAAGTCTGCCGCCTCGGCGGCACTGGCCCATGACTCGGCGTAGCGCTGACCCGTCAGCACAATGCCCAGGGTCGGCACCTGCCGCAGTCCCGATTCACCCGGCACAAAGCGCAGGCCGGTTTCGAACATCCTTACCCGTGGTTGCTGGCGACTGGTATTGCGCAGCACCGCTGTCACCAGCCCGGGCAGCAGGCTGGTGCGCATGACCGCCATGTCCGTAGAGATGGGGTTGCTCAATGCGACAGGCTGCAACTGTGGGTCAAACAGCTGCTGCAGTTTGGGATCAACGAAGCTGTAGGTGATCGCCTCTCTATAGCCACTGGCGCTCAGGTGACGACGCAATACGCGCGGGGACAGGGCCGTCTCGGGCTTCGCAGGAATCACCAGATCGGCATGAATATGGGTCACCGGCAGGCGGTTGTAGCCGTATATCCGGGCCAGTTCCTCCAGCAGATCCGCCTCGATGGCGATATCAAAGCGCCAGCTGGGCACACTGCAGATCCAGCCCTCATCTGTCGCTGTGACGCCCAGGCCCAGACCGGACAATATACGCTCTACCTCGCTGCCTTCCAGATCGAAACCCAACAGTTTTTCAATACGTGCGGCGCGCAGCACCACGTCTGACCGGACGGGCAGGTCGCCTTTCGAGACCACTTCCTGCACCGGGCCCGCCTCACCGCCGACAATGTCCAGCAGCAACTGGCTGGCGCGCTCCGTGGCCTCTATCTGCAACTTGAAATCCACACCGCGCTCAAAGCGGTGGGAAGAATCGGTATGCAGTCCATAAGAACGGGCCTTGCCCGCCAGCAGGTCAGGAACAAAGAATGCCGCTTCCAGGAAAATATTGGTGGTGCTCTCGCCCACCGCCGAGGGTTGACCGCCCATAATGCCCGCCATGGCCACCGGCCCGCCATGATCGGCAATCACCAGGGTGTCGGGCTGCAACTCCACTGTCTGGCCATCCAGCAGTTCCAGGGATTCGCCCTGCACTGCCGTGCGTACTACAATACCGCCGCGCAGCTTGTCATAGTCGAAGGCGTGCATGGGTTGACCCAGTTCCAGCAGCAGGTAGTTGGTGACATCGACGACCGCGTCTATGGAACGGATGCCGCAGCGGCGCAACTTTTCCCGCAACCACAGGGGGCTGGGGCGCGATACATCCACACCCCTGATAACTCTTCCCACATAACGCGGGCAGCGATCCGCCGCCTGCAATTCCACCGGGAAAGTATCCTGTATAGATGCACTCACCTTGTCATAGGCCAGGGCCTTGACCGGCAGTCGGTTCAGCAGCCCGACTTCACGGGCAATTCCGGCAATTCCCAAACAGTCGGCCCGGTTGGGCGTCAGGCCAATTTCGATAACCTTGTCATCCAACTGCAGATAGTCCCTGATGTCGTCTCCCACGGGAGCGTCTGCCGCCAGTTCCATCAGGCCATCGGATGCATCTGACAGCCCCAGTTCCTGCTCCGCACAGAGCATGCCCTGTGATTCCACGCCGCGTAACGTGGCCTGCTTAATTTTGAAGTCCCCCGGCAATACCGCACCCACCCTCGCCAGCGGCGCCTTCAGGCCCGCACGTGCATTGGGCGCACCGCACACGATCTGTACCGTCTCGCTGCCGGTATTTACCTGGCACACCCGCAGCTTGTCCGCATCCGGGTGCTGCTCGGCGCTGACGATTTGTGCCACCACCACGCCGCTGAAATCCCCTGCCACCGGGTCGATAGCATCCACTTCCAGGCCGGCCATGGTGATCTGCTGAGCCAGTTCCTGCGTGGTCAACTCCGGGGAGACCCACTCGCGCAACCATTGTTCACTTATATTCACTGTCTATTTCTCCGGGGTTGGCTAGAACTGCTCAAGGAAACGCAAATCGTTGTCAAAAAACAGGCGCAGGTCATTTACGCCATAGCGCAGCATGGCCAGGCGCTCCACCCCCATGCCAAAGGCAAATCCGGAATATTTTTCTGTGTCGATATTGGAATACTCAAACACCTTCGGGTGCACCATGCCACAGCCCATAATCTCCAGCCAACCGGTATGGCTACACACGCGACAGCCGTCGCCTCCGCAGTTAACGCACTGTATATCCACCTCCGCAGAGGGCTCGGTGAAGGGGAAATAGGACGGGCGAAAACGCACCTGCAGCTCCCGCTCGAAGAACACCCGCAGGAAATCCTCAATCAATCCCTTGAGGTCGGCAAAACTGGAATGCTCATCAATCAACAGTCCCTCCACCTGATGGAACATTGGGGTATGGGTCAGGTCAGAATCACAGCGATAAACCCGACCGGGGCAGATAATACGCAGGGGAGGCTCCTGGCTCTCCATCACCCGCACCTGCACCGGCGAGGTGTGGGTGCGCAATACTGTGTGCTCATCCACGTAGAACGTATCGTGCATGGCTCTGGCGGGATGGTGGGCCGGTATATTGAGGGCTTCGAAATTGTGATAATCGTCCTCGATCTCCGGCCCTTCCACCACATCGAAGCCAATCGCCGTGAAGAAATCCTCCATGCGCTCCATGGTGCGGGTCACCGGGTGGATACCGCCGGTGGACTGACCGCGACCAGGCAGGGTCACGTCGATGGTCTGGGCAGCCAATTGCACCTCCACCGCGGCCGAGTCCAGTGTCGCTTTGCGCACACCGATCAGCTCTTGCAGCTCCTGTTTGACGACGTTGACCAGGGCGCCGGCTTTGGGGCGCTCTTCAGCGGACAGCTTACCCAGGCCTTTCAGCAACGCCGTGATCCGGCCTTTCTTGCCCAGGTAGTCGATACGCAACTGTTCCAGCGCAGAGCCATCTTCAGCCGCCGCGATGGCTGCCTTTGCCTGATTGGCGAGTGGTTCGAGGTTTTCCATTAATTATTTCTCGAGTCTTGTCTATATACGAAGAGTGCATTTTAACACCCAACCACGCCGCTACCGGCTTCCTGCCTCTCACGACATACCGTACATCCTGTACATCGTCGCTACCGGCTTCCTGCCTCTCGCGACATACCGTACATCCTGTACATCGTCACTACCGGCTTCCTGCCTCTCGCGACATACCGTACATCCTGTACATAAAAAAGAAGGGAAAGAGCTGAGCCCTTTCCCTTCTTTTTTATGTAGCCAGCGAAGCGGTGAGGGTGGGCTTAGGCCAATGAGGCCTTCGCTTGCTCCACGATCGCTGCAAAAGCCGGCTTGTCGTGCACTGCCAGGTCCGCCAGAACTCGACGGTCCAGGCCGATCTCGGCCTTTTTGAGGCCATTGATCAAGCGGCTGTAGCTCAGGCCGTTAACGCGTGACTGGGCGTTAATGCGAGTGATCCACAGGGCGCGAAACTGACGCTTGCGCTGACGGCGGTCACGGTATGCATACTGGCCAGCCTTGGTAACGGCTTGCTTGGCAACTCGAAAAATACGGCTGCGGGCACCATAGTAACCCTTGGCCTGTTTTAGAACTTTTTTGTGGCGGCGATGTGCCACCACACCACGTTTTACGCGAGGCATAGCCTTCTCCTATCTATTGATTGATAACCGTTACTTGGCCCGCAACATGCGGTCGACAAGCACCTTGTCGTTGTCGTGGATCA
>QNFS01000174.1 GCA_003646415.1 Gammaproteobacteria bacterium | reverse complement strand
GTTCAACAAAGGACGAGAATTTGCTGCGTCTCTCGGGCTCACCCCACGTCAACATAGTACGGGAGGCAAAGAGCGGCTACTTGGCATCAGTAAACGGGGTGACAGTTACCTGAGAAAACTACTGGTACATGGTGCCCGGGCTGTGCTGCGCCATGCAAAGGATCGAGACGATGGGCTTAGCCAGTGGCTGAACGCTCTGTCGGCTCGCAAGCATGCAAATATTGTGAGCGTGGCGTTGGCCAACAAGACAGCGCGGATGGCGTGGGCAATTGTGCACAATGAAACAGCCTATGATCCAACGCTTGCGGCTGGCCTTCAAGCAGGCTGAGAGTAAAGAAAAACACGTTTTACAAGGAGGACACACCACCACGATTGCAGAGTAATTTGCTAGATGGCGAACAGGTTGAACCGACGTCGGAAAAACCCATGTTGACCGCTGAACCGAAGAGCTCGTGTAAGCGTTTGGGAGCCGACGTGCGAATAGCCCATCAGGGTCCGATGCCTACGAGAACGGCATCATCAATGAGACCGGATACACGTAGGCAGTCGTACCTTGACGCGATCGAACAAAGTGCTTGCAAAAGAGGAGGAGTCCATACACGGTAAATGCCAGGAGAGCCTGTTGTATGAAGCTGGTCTACACCCATCCCAATAGTATCGTGGTAGCTCAAGCGCGCAGCTCGATGGAGCTAGCGGGTATAAAGTGCATAATGCGCAATGAGTATGCATCAGGGGCGATAGGTGAACTGGCGCCGATCGATGCCTGGCCTGAGCTTTGGGTTACGAATGACAGGGATTTCGAGAGGGCGACGCTGCTACTTGAGAAATCCCATGCCGCGATTCAAGAGGCCGACTGGAAGTGCGAGCAGTGCGGTAGCGTTAGTCCGGCCACATTCGATTTCTGCTGGCACTGTGCTGGTGAGAGGTGAACAGTAAAATAGTGATGCTTGTGCATTATCCAAATTTGAGGCTAACGGAGTGGCTTGTATGACCCTTGTCCTAACGGCGCTCGGATGAGCTAAACTGGGGCGGACCGCCGCTGACGACGCATACCGGACACTCGTTAAAACGCGGAATCCTTATTTTGAACGGGATTAAATTTCGTATAACTTACTGTTGAGGACTGGTTCATATGACAATTGAGCAACTTGGTGGTCTTGGGGAATTCATCGGTGCAATGGCAGTCGTGGTGTCACTCATCTTCATCGCGCTCGAGATTCGCTCGAACAGCCGATCAACGCGGCTTGCGGCCCTGCAGACCGCCATGGAGTCTTCTCAAAGGATCATAGAGCTGCCGGCTCGCGATCGTGACCTTTCCCGCGTGATTCGCATAGGTAGTAACGACCCTGACAGCCTCACCGAGGACGAGTACGCGCAGTATCGATACTGGCTTATTCTCTCGTTTCGATCGACAGAGAATCTCTTCGTCCAGTACAAGTCTGGCGGGCTAGACCACGAGACATGGGTTGCGCGCGCTGGCGCTTCAAAGTGGATGATGGCTACGCCCGGTGGCAGTAAAGTGTGGGCTAGCGCCTCCAATCGCTACCGAGTCGATTTCCAGAAATGGATGGGTTCCTCCGAAAAACAATGAGACACGCCCACCGTCTTTTGGGCCTCACTACACTATAGTTGCCTATTCAACCGTAGTTGAGCCGGTAGCGGTCGTTGGCGTGTACCTGTGACCGCCCTCACAGAAATAGAACCCCTCCGTTGATGGCGATGTGCCCCGCTGCTACGGTATGGCTCATGTCAAATATTCTTTTTGGTCTCGCTCTTATTTCCGCTTCCCTACAGACGGCATGGGCGCTATTTGCAGAAGGGCAACTACTTGCTTTGTCTATTGTCGTGGTGATGCTATATGCCGGTTGGAAAAATGTGAGGACAGGTTCTGAGCACCTACAGAATCGTCAGGATGGGACTTTATAGAGGGTGCCCCGAATCATCGGCCAGACCTGATCATCGCTGGCGAGTTTTGCATTTACTGCTTCGGGTGGTCGCCGCCTTCTTCTGTGTTTTACTCGATCGGCGCTTTTTATAGGGCGCTTTGCTCACTTTGATATTTTTCAGGCCTTCCGGCAGCGCCGCTTGGCTCTGACTAATCAGTTCATGGAGTGAGGCCTGCAACGGCTGCATAAATCCCTTATAGCTACCCTCCCGGCGGCTGATAGCGTCGAGCTCGGTTTCCCAACGGGCCGTCATATCCGGCGTGGATGCCATTTCGGGCAAGCTGTGGATCAGTCCCCTGCCCGCCGCTGTGGCGCGAATTTGTCTGCCGTTGCGTATGAGAAATTCACGTGTAAACAACAGTTCAATAATGCCCGCCCGTGTGGCCTCGGTGCCCAAGCCATCGGTGTCTTTCAAGACTTTGCGAATATCCGGGTTTTGCACATAGCGTGCAATGCCGGTCATCGCCGCCAATAAACTCGCATCATCAAAGGGCTTAGGGGGCGTGGTTTGTTTCTCCAACACCTCCCCCTTCTCACAAAAACACGAATCCCCTTTCTTCAGGCTCGGCAACTGTGCATTCAATGCGGACTGTTTGTTATCCCCCGCCTTTCGGACCGGGAACAATAGTTTCCAGCCCGGTTTCAGGGACGCCCTGGCACTGGCAATAAAACAACCACCGGCAATATCCAGGTCAATCTGGCTATCGCTGTACTCGTGGGCCGGATAAAACTGCGCCAGGTATTGGCGGGCCACCAACTCATACACATTCCGCTCAGCCTGGCTCAGTTTGCTGGTATCCATTTTCCTCACGGTCGGAATGATAGCGTGGTGCGCTTCGACCCTGCTGTTATTCCAGGCTTTGCTCTTCAGGTCTCGATCGGCGTCACGGGCAGCCTGGCTCAGCGGCTGGCAATTACTCGCCAGGGCATCGATAACAGCGTTGCGATCAGCAAAATGCTCAGCCGGTAAATAACGGCAATCTGAGCGGGGGTATGTGAGCAGCTTGTGGCGCTCGTAGAGAGTCTGGCAGGTATCGAGTACTTGCTTAGCGCTCATCGAAAAGCGCTTCGCCCCATCAATTTGCAGGGTCGACAAATTATAGGGCAGTGGTGGCGGCTGTTTCTTTTGTTTGCGGTTACTGGCCGTAACAACGGCAGGTTGTTGATGGATACGAGAAAGCACATTGTCCGCAAGGGGCTTTGACAGCACTCTGCCCTCACCATCCTGCCAGGGTTGGCAAGCTTTGCTGGGCTGCCACCTGGCCTTGAAGTGCTCACCCTGCCGGGTCACTACATGGGCGATAAGCTGATAAAAGGGTTTGGCAACAAAGCGTTCAATCTCCTCATCACGCCTCACTACCAGCCCCAGTACCGGCGTCTGTACCCGACCGACCGAGAGCACGCCCTGGTAACCCACCTTACGTCCCATCAGGGTATAGGCGCGGGTCATATTAATACCGTATAACCAGTCAGCCCGGGAGCGGGCCAGTGCTGAAATCGACAGCGGGATAAACTCTTTGTTGTCCCTCTGTTGCTCGAGGGCCCGGTTCACCGCCGCCGGATTGAGGTCGTTGATCAGGCAGCGCTGGATACTGTCTCGCTTGTTACCGCACACATTGAGGTGGTCAATCACCTGGTCGACCAACAGCTGCCCTTCGCGATCAGGGTCGCCGGCATGAACCAACTGATCGGCCTCTTTCACCAGTTTTCGCAACACGGCCAGTTGTTTGCGGCTACCAGCCTTGGCTTTGAGCTGCCACTCCTCGGGCATGATCGGCAGGTGCTCCAGCCGCCACTGCTTGAAGCTGGCATCATAGGCATCGGGCTCCGCCTGCTCCAGCAGGTGCCCCACACACCAACTGACACAATCCCCGTTGCCCACATAGATACAGCCATCCGCCTTGCGGTGAGGTTTGGGTAGCACATCGGCAATGGCTCGGCCCAGGCTGGGTTTTTCGGCGATATATAATCTCATGGAGCCAACAGTACTGTATATAAAAACAGTAATCCAGATCATTTTTAGTCACCCGTTTAGCGAGTGGGGCTATATCATTCCGGCCCAACGCTTATGGAACGCTCCCTACTACTGGATACCGGCCGGCTGGTCATCCGAAACGGTCCGGTATAGAGCCCTCCAAAAATTTCCAGGCAGATCTGATCAAACCTGGTCTGTAGTGGCCTGATTTTAAAAACGGGGTATTAGGGGTTTTTCAAAACGAAACCCCGTTGGAACCATAAAAACCCCGATGCAGGTGGCCCCGGGGTAAAAACTCCAAATACACCCGACGAACCTGACAACTCGACGTCAATGATGCCCTGCAAGGCCATGGGGTTGGTTCCTGGCGACGGGTTGTCGAGTGCGTCGGGTTGATTGGTGGTTTCTGGCGGCGTAGTCAGTCACATCAGGGGGCTTAGATATGCAGGTAAAGAAGATAGACGGCAACTATAACGAGTAATCCACCCATGACTCGATTCACCCACTGCAAGTTGCTTTCGTCGCGCAATAACTCACTGACCCTAGCGCCTGCAAAAGCCCACACGGCCACTGAGAAGAAGCAGATCACCAGATACAGGCTGGCGAAGATAAAAAGCCCATTGCCCAGCGTGGCCTCGAAGGCGGAAACTCCTGAAAGACTCGCTATCCATGCCTTGGGATTGAGCCACTGCAGAGCCGCTCCCTGGAAGAAGTGCGGTTGGCGCTCGGGTGATCCTGGCAATTCCGGGTGCGCGGTCGCAATTTTGTAGCCCATGTAGCAGATAAAAGCGGTACCGACGTAAGCCAGCACCTGCATCAGCACGGGACTCAATGCGACGATCTCTCCCAAACCAAGCCCGACGACAACTAGCAGTAGAGTAAAACCCAACGCCGCCCCAGCCACAAAGGGCAGGGATGGCAGGAAGCCGTAATTCAATCCCGAGGAAAAGGTCACCAGGTTCACCGGGCCGGGAGAAACCGACATGGAAAGTGCGAACAGGCTCATGGCTATAATCAGGGACATGACGACTCTGGGTTAAAATGTGTTCCTACAAGATAGCCACATAAACTGCAAATTCGAACCGGCTTCACCGCAAGGAGTACTGACAACTCGGATTTTTGGTGATGTCTGGGGGAGGCGTTAGTGAGAAATCCCCGGTCACCCGAAATATTTAACCCCGTGATTCTATGGGTAAATTATCATTTCGGTGCGCCACGAGGCGCATCATCACTAGCGGTTGAAAGAACCGCCGCAGAAGCACAGGCCCAGTGTACTGCGTACCGAGTCTTGAGTTTATGGAGGTAACGACATGAATTAAGCGTAGAC
>QNFS01000173.1 GCA_003646415.1 Gammaproteobacteria bacterium | reverse complement strand
GGCAGCGACTGGCGCCAGGTGTCATTTCTGGTGGTGGACGCCGAGATGTCGTCGCTGGATGTCAATGAGGGAGAGTTGCTCAGTGTGGGCTGGGTTTGTGTGGAGGGCGGTTCAATTGCGCTGGACAGTGCGCGCCATTATTTGATCAAGCCGGAAAACTCCGTGGGACAGAGCGCCACCATTCACAATCTTCGCGACTGTGAACTCACTGAGGCCGACACCCGGGCGGAGGTATTGCACAGATTCCTCGAGGCCGCCGGGGGTAAGGTGCTGGTGTTCCATAACGCCGCCCTGGACATGGCTTACCTGAATGGGGTGAGCCGGCGGGAATTCGACGCCCCGATATTAATACCTGCTGTGGACACACTGCTACAGGAACAGGCTCTGTTGCAGCGCAGGGACATACCTATAAAACCCGGCGACCTGCGCCTGCAAGCCTGCCGCGATCGCTACAGCCTGCCACGGTACCCGGCGCACAATGCGCTATTGGATGCACTGGCCACCGCAGAATTGCTGGTGGCCATGGCCAAACACCGCGGCAGAGGGCAGGCCTTCTCGCTGGGGCAGCTTCTCTAAGCGGCGGGGTCGCTGAACTTTTCACACTACTGTTCCAGATGGCACCGCACTGGGTGGTCCGGTTTATCGGTTCAACTCTCTCATTGCCTGCTCCGGCGTAAGTTCAGCCACCCGGGTGAGCGCGTCCATGGTGCGTTGGCGGAGGTTTAGCTTGCCACTGCGCTTTTCCCAGTTAGTGACCGTGGGGGGACTCACGCCAAGCAACTTTGCAAATTGAGAGGCGTTCATCCCGAAATTCCGGCGCAACTTTCTGACTGCCGCTGCAGTCGGCGTAAATATTTTACCCCTGACAGCGCTCTTTTTTCGAGCAGGTTTTACCGGCTCTTCCATATCCACACCAAACACATCGGCAAGATCCGCCCCCGCCAGCCGTCGCCGTTTTCCTTTTTTGGATGTGGCTGACTGTATATCCAGTTCTGCTGTGATCAGCTCTTCATGATCGACATTGCGCAGTAGAAAAAGTAGTTCCGGCTGGTGATCCAGCCTGGTCCCAACACCGTACAGGACGGCGGCGATATGTTTGCACATCCCGGCCCAATCGGGACAGTTACAGGAGAGGTTTATCTCACTGGGACTGGGAAATAAACCGTTATTTTTGTCGGTCACTATTGCCATGACATTGTCAGAGAAGCGCCCCTGTAATAGCTCCAGTATGGAACCAATCTGACCGGCACACTGTTTGCGTACGTTTTTCCATTTGGTAGCAGGCAGTGGGGTGACTTTGATATTGACCTTGTACAGCGACGAACCACTGACGATGGCCTCGACTTTTCCCTTTGAGATGGCCAGATGGCAGACCGACCCGTTGCGTACATAGGTCCGCCCCCTTGGCAGGCGATTCGCATAATCGCTGAATTGCTCCAGGTGACTGCACCAGGCTTCACCCCAGAATGTACGGGCGATCTTTCGCCCCTGAACCTCAACGGGTTCAATCTCCACCCCTTTTTTTCTTAATTTGTTAATCTCTCTGGCTGCCTTGGCGCGCCGTTTTGCCACGGGCACGTAGGGAGCCCATCCGCCATAACTCATAGTATTTTACCTGTCGTGTCTGTCAAACCTGCGCCTTTTCAATATCAAGTGATACCAGGTTGAGCAATGCCTTGTCATCCATCTCTGTGAGTAGTGTATTGGCGCCACCTTCCAGTACATCATTGGCGAGGGCCGTTTTTTCGTTGATCAGGGCGTCTATCTTTTCTTCTACCGTTCCCTGGCAGACAAATTTATGCACCAATACATTTTTTTTCTGGCCGATACGAAAGGCGCGGTCTGTGGCCTGGTTTTCCACTGCCGGGTTCCACCAGCGATCAAAGTGGATGACGTGGGATGCCTCAGTCAGGTTGAGACCGGTTCCCCCTGCCTTGAGAGACAGAATAAAGAACGGTGGTCCCTCTTCATCCTGGAACTGCTCTACCCGTTTTTGCCGCTGTTTAACCGGGGTGCCGCCATGCAGCACCAGGCCGGGTTGGCCAAATTGCTGTGCCAGAAAGCTCGCCAGCGGTGTGGTCATTTCACGAAACTGGGTAAATACCAGTAACTTCTCCTGGCGGGAGGCAATCTCTTCACACAGTTGCGCCAGACGCTGAAATTTCCCGCTCTTTTTCGGATCGTACTCATCATCGCCCAGCAGTTGTGATGGATGATTACAGATTTGCTTAAAACGTAACAGGTAGGAGAGCACCAGACCACGGCGTTTTATGCCCTCAGTGTTCTCTATGGCTTTCGCCAGCTGTTTCACGGCCTGCTGATATTGCGCCGCCTGGGCTTTGCTCAGACCACAGTACGCGGTAACCTCAGTTTTCTCGGGCAGGTCACTGATGATTGAACGATCGGTCTTGAGTCGGCGCAAGATATAGGGGCTGACCAGGTTGCGCAGAGGTGCGTATTGATCACTCTCCCGCTCAGAGAGTGATTTCACGAACCCCTTGAATCGCCTGGCTGACCCCAACAGGCCAGGGTTCAGAAAGTCAAACAGGGACCAGAGATCCGACAGCCGGTTTTCCACCGGTGTGCCGGTCAGGGCAATACGGGACTTGGCCTTGAGCGTCTTGACCGCTTTGCTCTGTCTGGCAGACGGGTTCTTGATCGCCTGGGCTTCATCCAGCACCAGCAGCTGCCATTCCTGTTGTTGCAGCCAGTCTTGACGCATAAGGGTGCCATAGGTAGTCAACACGACATCGATATTATTCAAGGCAGTATTTTCATTCGCCATGTCATCCATTGCTCTTTTGTTCATTTGGGAGCTATGTATAAACAAACAGCGCAGGGAGGGTGCGAAACGCTCAAGCTCTGTTTTCCAGTTGGCGAGCAGCGACGCGGGAAGTACCAGCAGGGAGGGTTTATTACTGCTGCTCTTTTTCATAACCAGCAGTAGTGAGATGACCTGCATGGTCTTCCCCAGCCCCATGTCATCTGCCAGGCATGCGCCCAGCCCCAGTTGGGAAAGCAATCGCAACCAGTTCACGCCCGCCTGTTGATAGGGCCGAAGCGTCGCCTTCAGTGCCTTGCCCGGATTGATGTCCTTCATTTGGCCTGGTGAGCGCAATGCATCCAACTGCGCGGCCAGCCATTTGCCAGGTTGGACAAAAGACCACTGGCGGGTGTCCTCCAGTGAATCGTCCTGCAAGTCAGCAGGTGCACCGGCGAGCAATCGCATCCCTTCTGCAAAGGTGAGTCCGCCATTGGCGGCCTCGGCTTCCACCATTTTCCAATGAGCCAGGGCTTCACTCAATTTTTCCTGATCGACCTCAATCCACTGTCCCTTGAAAAAAACAAGCCCGTCACCCGCCGCCATCAGTTTTTCCAGATCGGCTTCGCTGAGCGACTTGTCACCCAGGGCTATGCGCAGCTTGAAATCCAGTAGTGAAGCGGTATTGAGATTGTTGTTTTTGCTCTCACCGATGGTAACGCCGGCACGCGGCCTGCTGCGCTTTTTCCACCAGTCAGGCAAGCGGACGACGACCCCGCACTGTTCGTACCGAGGTGCGTCTTTAAGGAAACCATAGGCCTCCTCAGGTGACCAGGCCAGGGGATGATAGATGTCGCCGCTATCAACCAGGTCTTTAATCATGGGGCTGGACTGCGCGGCGAGCTGAACCGGTGAAAGCAGGCGGATCAACGCTTTTTTATTTTTCGCCCCCGCATATTCCTGTAAGGCACGGCCAAGTGGCTGATGACGAATACGGCCCTGCTCTGACAGTTCAGGGGCATAGGTCGCCATGAAAGCAAAGGGAAAGTCCGGATCATTTTTATTTTCCGCCAGATGGAAGCAGACACGGCCCACCTGATGCCACTGCGGCGCCTTCATGGCAAGGAACGCATCGAGCCCACCGCAAGCCCGTATCCGCTGGCATACCCAGGCATCCAGTAATGACCGGATATCCTGTAGTACTGCGGTCGAGAGATACTCAGCTCCGCGCATGGGTGGCACGCTCAACAACAGTGGCATGGTTTCCGTGGCTGTAAATGGCTCAACAGGATCAGGCTGTTGTGGGTCTGCCTGTGCCAACAGGCAGCGCTCACTCAGGTATTTGCAGGCGAAGCTGTGCCAGTATTGCAATGATGGGGGGAGATCGCCGCCATTTTTTCTGGCCGCCAGGGTGAACAGACCCTCACCCATATGGCGTGCGAATGCCTTGCTGATGGAGGCGTTGTGAATAGCTTTGTCTGTCGCGTCATCCGCTGTCGATGGGAAGCAGTGCAGATGCCCGGAGGGTAGCAGGCCTAAGTCAAAAGTGTTCATTTCAGTGTCCCTGCCCGGCGCAGGCAGGCCATCTGGTTTTCCCCCCACAGATACATACTGTGAAATCCACATATATTGCAGATATTATTGCCGCCATTTTCCGCATGAGCAAGGTTAAATTGGGCACCCTATGTGGTGATTGCTTGTGCGGCACTGGGAGCCTGTCGGGTTGCGACTACAAACCTGTGCTGCAGATCACAGTTCGCAGGCAAGGAAGGCAAGATGTTTGGAGTTGTGCAATCTTTTGCAGATAGGGGGTGTTGGAGAGTATGCTGTGAGGAAATGACAATGGTTTGTGGGGGCTACTGTTTTTTATCGGGCCCAACGAACCAAAGATTGACAGGAGAGAGCAGCATGGCGCTTGTACACGCAATCATGACAGCCCTGATCGAGGATGACCTGTCTGGCTATGAATTGGCCAGGGACTTTCAGGCCTCCCTGGGATTTTTCTGGCATGCATCGCACCAACAGATCTACCAGGACCTGCGCAAACTTGCTGACAAGGGTTGGCTCAACAAGCGCGAGGTCAGCCAGAGCGGCAAGCCCAATAAAATCGTCTATGGCCTGACCAGGGCCGGGCGGGATGCCCTGGCGGAGTGGGTTTACGGCGCGACCAAAACACAGGCCGCCAAGGATGAGTTGCTGATCAAGCTGTATAACCTCAGCGGCGACAATGCCGCTCACCTGGCCAGCGAAATCTCCGGGCGTCGCGAACAGATGATGCGCTTGTTGTATCTCTACGAAAAAATCCGCTTGCGTCACTATGATGACCCCCAGACCCTGCCCACCAGGCGCAAAGGGGTGTACCTTGCCCTTGCCTCAGGTATAGCACAAGGGGAACAGTTCCTGGCCTGGTGTGATGAAGCCATGGAGCTGTTGGCGACAGTTGAAGCGTAGGGACGAGCGCGTGGTGCTTCCTGGTAATCCAGGTAGGTGGGGTTGCGGGCCTGGTGGTGTACCGCGTGAATCTGGCGCATTTTATTCAG
>QNFS01000172.1 GCA_003646415.1 Gammaproteobacteria bacterium | reverse complement strand
TGCTGGGGTACGATATGCTGGAGAAAAATGAAGATAGTATCCATGGCCGACAGTGTATCGCCTATCCCGTGAAAGGTAAGTAATTCCGTACTGTGAAGATTTGGCCTATCGTTCTAATTGCCGGCCCCATCATTCAAAAAGACTTTTCGCCGTTCAAAAATAACTTCCCGGCGAGCTCAGTACGACCGTGTTGTGTTGATTATCGAACTCCTGCAACTGGGCTGTCAACGGTATTGCGGAAAATGCCGTAAGCTTTTTGCTGATCGACGATAACTCACTGACAGGGGACACAATTTCAGCTACGATGGCGAGTCTTGTGTGTACAAAAGATATAAGTAGCTCCTTCCATGCTCAATCCCGACACTCTCTCCCAACTACAAAGCCTCAAATCGCAAATGGAGGCCGAGAAGGAGCGCGCCGAAGCGGTAATCAAAGGCACCCAGGCTCGCTACGGTTTCGCCGTGCTGGACGATGGCCGCGAGATATTTATTCCACCGGATGAAATGCTCAAGGCCTTCCCGGAAGATCGGGTCAAAGTCTGTATTCGCCCAACCAAAGACAACAAAACCATTGCCAACATAGAAAAACTGGTGGCCAGCCCCCTGGGTGAGTTTACCGGGCGCTGCGTACGCAAGGGCAAAGCGGTGTTCGTGGAGCCGGACCTGTCGCAGCTAAAGCGCTGGTTGTTTATTCCGCCCCATGCCCGCAACGGTGTCAAAGAGGGTGACTACGTACGCTGTGCCATCCTGCGCCACCCGATCCACGACGGCAAACCACAGGCCAAGATCCTCTCGATAGTCGGCGACGAGAACACCTCGGGCATAGAAAACCTGTACAGCATGGCCAAGTACGGTCTGGCGACCGACTGGGGCAGCGCCGGCAAGGCGGAACTGGAGCAGAGCCTGGCCACTTGCAAACCGCTGGAAACCGAAAAACGCCGGGACCTCAGTGACCTGGAGTTTGTCTCCGTTGACGCCGCCAAAACCCAGGATATAGACGACGCCCTCTACGCCGAGATCAGCAGCGACGGCTGGACCCTGTTCGTGGCTATCGCCGACCCCACGGCCTATATCGACATCAACTCAAACCTGCACCGCGAAATAGCGGCGCGCGGCACATCCGTATACTTCCACGGCAATGTACTGCCGATGCTGCCGGAAGAGCTTTCCCAGGGTACCTGCGCCCTGTCCGAGGGCTCCGAACGCCCCGCCCTGGTCTGTAAAATCGCGGTGGCCGACAGCGGAGAAGTGGGCGATTTCGAATTTATCGAGGCCACCGTGCGCTCCCGGGCCAAGCTGTCTTATTACGCAGTGGATCGCTACCTCAACGGCCAGTACGATGAATTAATGAGCCACGCCACACCGCTGGAGGCTTTGTATCAGGTATTTCAAGCCCTGCGCGGGCATCGGGAACAACACGGCCTGGTGATGGAAGAGCGCCGCGAGTTCCGCTGGATACTGAACGACAATAAGCAGATCGAGAGCATCGAGCCCTACAAGAAGCTTTTGTCCCAGAAGCTGGTAGAAGAGTGCATGATTGCCGCCAATCGCTGCGCCGCGCACTTCCTGGCGGCGCATCAGGCCAGCGGCCCCTTCGTTACGCACCCCGGCTTTCGCAGCGACCGCCTGGATGAGGCCCGTAAATTTATCGCCATGCATGCACCGGCCCTGGCGGAGCTGGATCCAACCACCGTAGAAGGCTACCGTGACATTATGCGCGGCCTGTCCGCACCAGAGCAGATCCTGCCCCTGCGCACCATGGTCAACCGCCTGCTGACCCGGGCGACACTGAGCACCGACTCCGGCGCACATATGGGTATGGCACTACAGCGCTACAGCAACTGCACATCGCCCCTGCGCAAGTACGTGGATTTCCTGGTGCATCTGCAGATCAAATCGGTTTTGCACAACGGCGATGCGAAGCAGGTCAGTGCGCAGATGCTGGCGGATCTGGCAGAGCGCCTGGCCACCACCCGCGCCGCCACACAGGAAGCGGAGCGCTGGCTGTCCAGCAAGTACCTGGCCAGGCTGGCCGCCGGTGAAGAAGCTGCCACCTTCACGGCAAGGGTTATTCATGTCAACAGCAGCGGCTTCAACGCACGCCTGGATGACAACGGACTGGAAGGTTTTGTAGACCTGCGCAAGGATCCAGAAAAATTCAGCTACGACAAGTGGACCGCCAGCCTGACCAGCACCACCCGCCGCTTCCAGTTAAACCAGGCGGTGGAGCTGAGCTTCCTCGGGGTGGATATGGAAAACAAATACCAGGCCCGTCTCGGACTGGTTGGTGGTTGCGGCCTGAAGGAGCCCCGGGGCGAGGATTGAAGGAAACCGGGGGTCAGGTCTAGACTTGTAGCATGCATGGTATGGTCAACCATGGTTTCGGTCTGTATCGCGACGCGCATGCTACAAGTCTAGACCTGACCCCACCGGATGGCTTTCACTGACCTGGTCTGGGTGGTTGTGCCGTGCGGAGGGGTCAATCAGGGAATCCATCCCTCTGAGCAATTGCTCCCGCACCAACGACACCATCTCAATCATCTCCCGCACGCCCAGGGCGCGAAGGTACTCCCCCATATCCCGATGGCTATCCAGAAGGACATTGGCGTCTGCGGCACGAAAAGCCTGGATAATCTGCAGCTCACTGGCGCTGTAGCCGTCCTCTTCCCCAAAAATCAGCTTGGTGAAGGTATCCACAATCGCCATCTCGCTGGACTGGCTACCTTCAGTGACATTATAAGA
This sequence comes from Gammaproteobacteria bacterium, assembly GCA_003646415.1. GTDB lineage: Bacteria > Pseudomonadota > Gammaproteobacteria > Pseudomonadales > Halieaceae > JBALVO01. The sequence goes on along the minus strand of QNFS01000172.1, from coordinate 2,606 downwards.
GCGTTGCATTTGTAACCTCCAGGAGCCACCCGCGACCGGCAGCACACACAACTCTCCAATCGCTGTGTACTTTCAGTATGGTCGAAATTTGATCAACCCCAGATCAAATTTTAGGTAATATTTCACATTTATCGGTCAATTGTTGAGCACTTGCCCTATTTAGGGTAGGAATTTGGCAGGAGTGAAGTAAGTGGGGACTAAAAAACAGCGTGTCCAGGCGTCCTGGGAAAAGGAATGGCATCGCGCACGTTCTCCATGCCAGTCACGTAGTTGAGCAACCGTTCAAAGCCCAGGCCAAACCCCGCATGGGGGACGGTGCCATAGCGGCGCAGGTCCCGGTACCACCACAGTTCTTCACGCAGTTGCTCATCCATACGCGCATCGAGCACATCCAGGCGCTCCTCGCGCTGGGCGCCACCGATGATCTCACCGATGCCGGGAGCCAGTACATCCATCGCCGCCACAGTTTTGCCGTCGTCGTTGAGACGCATATAAAACGCCTTGATGTCCCTGGGGTAGTTCATCACCACCAGTGGCCGGCCCACATGCTTCTCGCACAGGTAGCGTTCGTGTTCGGAGGCCAGGTCCACACCCCAGGTCACCGGAAATTCAAAGTTTTCACCGCAATTTTTGAGGATGTCGATGGCCTCACAATACTCCATGCGTTCAAAACTGTTGTCTATCATCCCGCGCAGACGCGCTATCACCGTGTCGTCGATACGCTGCGCGAAGAACGCGATGTCATCTTCGCGCTCCTCCAGCACACGACTGAGCACATGCTTGAGCAGGTCTTCCGCCAGGTCGGCGTTATCGTCCAGGTCGGCGAAGGCAACCTCCGGCTCCACCATCCAGAACTCTGCCAGGTGGCGGCTGGTATTGGAGTTTTCCGCGCGGAAGGTGGGACCAAAGGTATACACCTTGCTCATGGCCAGGCAATAAGACTCTACTTCCAACTGGCCAGACACCGTGAGGAAGGACTCCCCCCCAAAGAAATCCTGGCTGAAGTCCACCTCATCCTTGTCCGCGCGCGGTATATTGGTGAAATCCAGGGTGCTCACCCGGAACAATTCACCTGCGCCCTCACAGTCACTGCCGGTGATAATGGGGGTATTTATCCAGTGAAAACCATTGTCGTGAAAGTAATTATGGATGGCGTTGGCCAGCGTAGTGCGCACCCGGGTAATGGCCCCGAACGTATTGGTACGGGGCCGCAGGTGAGCCTGGGTGCGCAAGTACTCAAAAGTATGGCGCTTCTTGGCAATGGGATAACTCTCCGCATCATCTACCCAGCCCACCACCGCCACCGAAATGGCCTGAATCTCCACACTCTGGCCTTTGCCCTGAGACTCCACCAGTTCACCACTGACAATCACCGCGCAACCGGTAGACAGGTGCAGCACCTCTGACTCGTAGTTGTCCAAAGTATCCGGCACCACTGCCTGGATAGCATCGAAAGCCGACCCGTCATGCACCGCCAGAAAAGAAATTCCGGCTTTGGAGTCGCGCTTGCTACGCAGCCAGCCCCTGACCGTAACCTGTGTGCCAGGGGCGACCTTACCTTTGAGGGCGGCGACAATAGAGGTGATTTCAGACATGGTGCGTATGCTCTCGCGGCGATTGAACTAGCAGCGCAGGATACCGAAACACAGTAAACGCTGCCAGCTACCTATATGTATATGGCAGAGGGTCGATCAGGCGGCGGTGTGCAAACCGCACTCGCGGCCGTCGTGTACCTTGGTGGGATCGAAGTAGTGCCGGCAGGTCTCCAGCTGGTGCTGCTCCATATAACCCTCCACATCCTCCTCGGTCCAGTAGAATATGGGCGCCACCTTGATGATGCCGCGATGATCCATGGACACAATATCCAGGCTCTTGCGGTGCTCCGTTTCTTCCTGGCGAATACCGGTCAGCCAGATCTCGGGCTGACAATCATCCAGAGCCTGGGCAAAGGGTTCCAGTTTCACCTGCCGCGTGAACTCCTGGTGCCGCTCCTGTTCATCCACAGTAGGTATGCCCCCCATGATGGCGTTGCGCCGTTCGGAGGTCATGTGCGGTGAATAGGTATGGATATTCACAGACAGGTCTCGAATGAGGCGTTCAGCCACGATATAGGTATCGCGCAGGTTGTAGCCGGTATCGACCCAGATGGTGGGCACAGATTGGTCTACCTCACTCACCAGGTGCAACATCACCGCCGCATTGCGACCCATGCTGGTGGTGGCGATCGTCTTCTTTCCCAGGTTGAGCGCCCACTGCACTATCTCCAGCGCGCTGGCGCTGCGCAGGGAGGCATTCACACTGTCAAGGTCCAGTTCCACAGCTGACGGCTACCATTGTTTTTGAGAATAAGGGTGCGAACTTTATAGAATCAAAAAGGCAGTTACAAATAACTATGCTTTATATGGATATGCTTTGCGTCACCAGTTGCTGCCATAACCTGGAAATAACCGGGATATGGGTGGTGCACAGCACACTTTATTGCTCAGGAGTCTGTCGGACTTAACCGTCCGTAGCGAGGGAAAGAAGAAATTAGTCAGTTTTTGCAGTCGATTGAGGCGAATAGTGTGCTATTTAACGAAATTGACTGTGAAAAATGGCTGATTTCT
>QNFS01000171.1 GCA_003646415.1 Gammaproteobacteria bacterium | reverse complement strand
CGGGGCGCCGGTATTGGCCCTGCGCCAGCGCTGCAACAAATGCAGCAGGGCAGTGGAGTCCACCCCCCCACTGTAGCCCACGTACCAGTGGCGGGCGTCCAGCAGGTCATTCAGCTGGGCGTCGAGAACAGTGTGATCCAGGAGTAATTCCGGCATGCTCAAACCTGTAAGTTACCAAGGGGGCATCTGCAAGCGAGGATTTTCGTTCAGGATCGAGGCAGGCGAAGAAGCCGACGCGCAGTGTACGAGACAGTACATGAGCATCGGAAGTTTTCGCCTAACGAAGAGCCTGGACGAAAAGACCGCTTGCAGGTGCCCCCGGCTAGTTTCCGTAGGACATCAGGCGTTGATACCGCTTGGCCAACAAATCCTCCAGCGGTAGCTGCTCCATACTATCAAGCTGGGTGACAATGTGCTCCCTGATGCGCTGCGCCATCAAATCCGCGTCCCGGTGGGCGCCACCCAGGGGCTCGGGGATGGTGGCATCGACGATGCCCAGTTCCTGCAGTATGGAGGAGGTGACACCCATGGCTTCCGCCGCGTCCGGCGCCTTGTCCGAGCTCTTCCAGATGATATTGGCACAGCCTTCCGGCGAGATCACGAAGTAGGTGGCGTACTGCAGCATGGCCAGGTGATCACCCACACCGATACCCAGCGCGCCCCCCGAGCTGCCCTCGCCGATCACAATACAGACAATGGGTGTCGCCAGACGCGACATGACCGCCAGGTTCTGGGCAATGGACTCACTGATACCGCGCTCTTCGGAGTCGATACCGGGATAGGCCCCCGGTGTGTCTATCAGGGTGACAACCGGCATCTTGAAACGCTCGGCCATTTCCATTAGTCGCAGCGCCTTGCGGTAGCCCTCGGGCTTGGGCATGCCGAAATTGCGCAGGACCTTGTCCTTCACCGCCCTGCCCTTCTCCTGGCCGATGACCATCACTGGCCGGCCGTCAATGCGGGCGATACCGCCGACAATCGCCCTGTCGTCACCAAAATGGCGATCGCCATGCAGTTCATCGAACTCGGTAAAGATGCGCGGAATGTAATCCATGGTATGGGGGCGCAGGGGGTGCCGCGCCACCTTGACGATATCCCAGGCGCTCAGATTGGAATAGATCTTCTCGGTGAGCTTGGTGCTCTTGCCGCGCAGGGTCTCAATTTCCGAGCTAATATTAATCTCGTTATCGGAGCCGACCAGTTGCAGCTCCTCGATTTTGACCTCGAGCTCGGCGATAGGCTGTTCAAAGTCCAGGTAGTTGGGATTCATGCGCGGCACAACTCAGCAGATAATGAAGGCGCACAGTGTACAAAAATATTGAGGTCCAGACCAATACAAAGCGCAGACCCACGCTTATTGGCTGGTAGCGCTTTGTGCTATCGTTACCCGCACGCGCCAGGTGACTCGCCAATAAACCGGAGCCGCACAACCCTACATGAAGCTTTCCCGCCTCTTGCCCGCCGGCGCGGCTGTGCGCGATGGCATTGCTGTGGCCGGTCGCCGGATTCTCCCAGTTCGCCCTTCTCCATCCGCAACAGGCATTGCGCCACCTCCGTAGATTTCGTTATACTATGCTCAATCATGAGACAAACTAACGTGTTTTATTGTCTCATTAGGAGTTGAAAGTGAGTGTTGCAGAAGTGAGTGTTGCAGAAAAAGTCAGGCTTGAGTTCGATCGCCTTCCTCCTGGCGGGTTGATAGCCAGTGCAGAATTACGCCACCTGTCCGAAGACAGCACACAGGTGGATAAGGCCACGTCTCGACTTTTTAGGAAGGCGGGTTTGCAAAAGATACGTAACGGGATTTATTACCGGCCAATTACCAGTAAGTATTTTGGAACACTGCCACCTAAAGATAGCGCTGTTCTGAACGCTGTCAAAAAACAGTATACCGCCACACTGGCACCCTCTGGAGAGCTGGCCGCCTATCTGCTTGGCTTTATCGCGCAGGCTCCCGATGAAAAAATTTATGATACCGACAAACGTATTGCTCCCATTGCAACCGACAACTGTCAAATCAGCTTTCGGCAAGTATTGGGCAAGAAAATTCATTCTGGTGTACCAAAGCTGGTCACCCTGCTGGCGGCACTGGAATTCCTGTTTAAACGAGAAAACGAGCTTAACGCCCTGCAGAGGGAATCTATAAAACGGCAACTGAGCCTATACCCCCAGAACGTCATCGACAAAGCAGTGGCCCAGTGGCCCTTGTGGTTTAGAGAAGAAATAGCGCCCTTCATCAAACCCCCAAAAGCGGCGCGCTACATAACGGGCATCAGCGCATTCAATATACCCTACCAGGGGCAACTGGCTGACTGGCACCAAATTGGTATGCTGGCAAACAAGAAATTTCAAATTGCTGGCGAAAACTACCATAGCGCGCCCGACCTTGGCGCTGACGAACTGTTTGATTGCTCGAACTTTTTGGCTAACCACGCGGTCACCCTGTCTGTCACCTTATGCGCCAAACCAGCTCGGGCGATCAAAGACATTCTGTATACCAATATTTTTATCAAGCATCGTTACCCGGACATTTTGGATCTTGACCAATACCTTTTGGCGCTTTCGAATCATGAACTGAAAACCTGCGTGGATGAGTTGCTGTCTATTGCCAATCAACAGCAATTGAACCAGCTAAACCAATGGTTGGTGGATAATGACATACACTGAAGAGCAGCAAAAAGAACACGAACTGGTTATGAACGCCCTCTGCCAGGGCTTTCACAAAAAGGCACTTCCTATGGTACTCAAGGGAGGGACGGCCCTGAAGCTTTGCTACGGATTAGACCGATTTAGTGAGGACCTGGACTTTGATTCGATGAAGCCACTAAATCTTGAACATTCGATAGAAGAAATATTTGGCCGATTAGGTAAAGGCCAGCCAAAATTTCGAAAGCCGGTGATTTCACTCACTAAAAAAACGGACACTGTCCGTCGCTATCGTATTATCTATGGGGACAGCATCAATCTCAAGATCGAAACGTCTTTAAGAGGCACACCTGACGACAAAGATATCATCGAACTCAACGGAATCCTGACCTATAAAGTTTTCGTACTTATAAAGCAAAAGCTCAGGGCTCTTCAGGGTAGAACAACCGCACGGGATTTTCACGATGTTGTTTTTCTTTATGGTAACTTCTACGATGAATTTGGCGACAATCAAAAGGCAACGATAATGGATCTGTATAACAATCAGGACTCAGTTCTTAGCCGCTTTAATTCTGCCTATAGCGAAGATTCTGTCTTAACGACCACAGACCTTCTTACGGACCTGATGAACCTGATAGACCTGGTGGAGTCGAACAAATAATAACAGCCCGATTGGCAACGATTTTTTACCCACTTAGATTTACAACCTCGAAAATCCGGCCGGATCTCCAGTTATTGCAACAGCGGATGATCCTCAGGCAACTGCCGGGAAATCCACAAGGCCAGCTTGTGTTTCATATTCGGCTCATTTTCCTGCCCTTTGGCCAGCGGCTGTATCAGCTTATCGTGCACCAGCAACCGATACAGGTACGTGATTTTATCTTTTGACGAATCGCTTGCCTCAAATTTAGCCACACCGCGCTTTTTCGCATAAACCGCGCCAACTTTCAGGGCATGACTCACCAACTCCGCTTCGTGATTCAATTTTTTCATAACTTCCCCCTACTGCTCTCCGTGCTGCGAACGCTACCATAGATTTCTTTATTGGGCCCGCAATACCGGTTGCCATGTCATAGTATGCGGCTTGCACTGAGCCTGAAAATACGCACACCAACCCGATAAGGTCGGCCAGAATAGTGATTTAACGATTAAACAAAACCCTACACTATGGTACCATTGCGCCGTCAGGCGAGCTCATCCAAACACACCCGTAGATCAACTTACCTCCTCGTCGTGCGTCAGCGTTAACGACAGCACGCAGGTATTACTCCACGATTACAACTCTACCTGGTACGGCAAGACACTGCCTCGTATTTTATCAACCCGTCAAAGGACGTATATGAACTTCAATTTTGGTACCTGGCTACCCATCCTCGCCAGCATATTACTCTTGTCAGCCTGTGGCGAGAATAAGGAAGCGGCATCTGCACAGCCAACAAAAGTCACCGCGCCTCGGGTAACGCTTATCAGCACCACCCTGGTGCAAACCACCACAGTTGAGGTTATCGAGCACTCCGTCGGCTCCCTTGAAAGCCTGATCAAGCCAGAGATTTCAGCCGAAGTCGCAGGCCGCTTTATCGGTCGTTTTGTCGTCACAGGCCAACGTGTGGTACCCGGCCAATTGCTCGCCGAACTCGATACAGAAGATTACGCCATCGCAGCCCGCGCCGCCGATGCCGAGGTCGCCCAACTGGGAGCCCTGGTAAGGAATCAGAGAAGGACAGTGGATCGTTTCGCCAAGTTAATCGATCAAAAATTAATTTCCATCGACCGCTACGATGAAGCTAAAGCCCAGCTGTCCTCACTCGAGGAGCAATTAAAAGCCGCCGACGCCCGGCGTAACCAGAAGCAGCGCGGATTGACAAAAACCCGGGTATTGTCAGCCTATAATGGCATTGTCGATGAAGAACTGGCCAGTCCCGGCGACTTCCTGAAGGTTGGCGACCCAATCTTTCGCATCATCAAGATCGATCAACTTAGAGCACGCCTGCCACTACCGGAAACACTCGCCAACCAACTGAGCGTAGGCCTCAAAATCAGGCTGGTGTCTCCTATGGCCCCGGACTTGACCATAGAAAGCAAGGTGCAGGAAATCCGACCGACCGTCGGTACCAGCAACCGGGCGATCGACATACTTACCACTATCGACAATCCCGGCCCCTGGCAACCCGGGGCCAGTGTCACGGGTGAGATCATCCTGGACACCCGAGACAATGCCTTCCTTGTGCCCCAGGCCTCTGTGGTACTGCGCCCGGCAGGCAAAGTAGTCTATGTAATAAAAGACAATGTCGCTCATCAACAGCTTGTTGAAACCGGCGAATACGTCCGGGGCGATATAGAAATCATCTCGGGGTTGCAAGGTAGCGAGACTCTCGCTGTTAATGGTGCAGGTTTTCTCACCGATGGTTCACCCGTCACCGTCGTCGGGGAAAACAAGCCATGAGCCTGCCATCGCTGTCCATTCATCGCAATGTACTGACGACCATGATGTCAGCGGCACTGATCCTCTTTGGTGTAATTGGCTATTCGCGGGTCGGCGTAGACCGCTACCCAACAACCGAATTTCCCCTGATCGCGGTGCAGACCAACCTGGTTGGCGCCAACCCCGGTGTCATAGACGCCTCTATCACCAACATTATCGAAACCGCCGTTAACGCGGTACCGGGCATTGAACATATCTCTTCGACTTCCTCCCCGGGCAACTCCAGAGTG
>QNFS01000170.1 GCA_003646415.1 Gammaproteobacteria bacterium | reverse complement strand
TAAGGCCGACTTGCAGCAGGCGCTGGGGCTGCAAGTGCGGCCGGACTGCCCGCTGCTGGGTTTTGTGGGTCGCCTGGTGGAGCAGAAGGGGTTGGAGCTGATGCTGCCAGTCCTCGAACAGATGCTGGCCGGCCCCGCCCAGTTGGTCGTGCTGGGCACGGGCGACCCGGTTTATGAGGAACTCTTGCAAACCCTGGCCACCGCGCACCCGGACTCCATGGCTGTGGTATTGGCCTATAATGAGGCGGTGGCTCATAGAATTGAGGCAGCAGCGGATATTTTCCTGATGCCGTCCCTGTTCGAGCCCTGCGGGCTCAACCAGTTGTACAGCTTGCGCTACGGCACGTTGCCTGTGGTGAGAGAGGTGGGCGGACTTGCCGACACGGTGGTGGACGCCAATGCGCAGACCCTGGAGGCGGGCACAGCCACCGGCTTCGTGTTCCGGCAGCCGGAGCCTGCGGCGTTGTTTGACGCCGTAAAGCGTGCCACCGACTTGTGGTACGAAACCGCTACCTGGCGGCAATTGCAGCGCAATGCCATGGCCCAGGATTTTTCCTGGCAACAAAGTGCTGACCGCTACCTGGAGCTATACCGCTCCGCGACAGATTGATGAGGTGATGACAGATCATGCCCGGTTCGACGTTTCCACTTGAAGTACAGCCCCGTATCCCCCCCGAGCTGGCGCGCCTGCAGGAGATGGCCAACGACCTGGTGTACAGCTGGGATCGCTCCATCCGCTCCCTGTTTCATCGCCTGGACCGGGAGTTGTGGGATATCTGCGAGCATGCCCCCAAAGCCTTTCTCAGGCGGGTTTCCCAGCACCGCCTGGACGAGGCGGTCGCAGACCGCTCCTATATGGAGGATTACCGCCGGGTAATCTCCGCATACGATGCCTATCGGGAGCACCGCGGTCGGCCTGAACTGACTGAATTTTTCGATCCCAGGGAAGACCTGATCGCCTACTTCTGCCTGGAGTTCGGTTTTCATGAGAGCTTTCCCATCTATTCGGGTGGTCTGGGAATCCTGGCCGGTGACCACTGCAAGGCCGCCAGCGATCTTGGTCTGCCCTTCGTGGCGGTCGGTTTGTTATACGACATGGGGTATTTCAACCAGACCATCGACGGCAATGGTCACCAGCAGGTCACCCACACCCGCTCCCATCCTCATGATCTGCCGGTGGTGCCGACGCTCACCGAATCGGGGCAGCACCTGACCCTGGACCTGGATTTTCCCGGCCGTACGCTCAAAATTCGGGTGTGGACGGCCCAGGCGGGTCATATCAAGCTGTATCTGCTCGACTCCAACATACCTGACAACACTGAGCAGGACAGGGCGATTACCCACCAGTTGTACGGCGGCGACAAGGAAATGCGCCTGCAACAAGAGCTGATATTGGGTGTGGGTGGGGTGCGTACGCTGCGCGCCCTGGGCCTGCGGCCCACCGTGTGGCATATCAACGAGGGACATGCCGCTTTTCAGATCCTGGAGCGCTGCCGTTTTCGCATGCAGGAGGGTCTGGACTTCAACAGCGCCCTGGAACTGGTGGCGGCAGGGACAGTATTTACCACCCATACGCCGGTGTCGGCGGGGCATGATGTCTTTGACAAACAGTTGATCATGAAGTACTTCTCTGAAATTCCCGAGGCGATTGGCCAGGATATGGAGCGTGTGTATGCCCTGGGGCTTAACACCGGTGACGGTTTCAACATGACCTGCCTGGCCCTGCGCTGCAGCCGCTTTCACAACGGCGTCAGCGGGATTCACGGCCGGGTGGCCGCAGAGATGGAAGCCGAGCTCTGGCCGCAAATCCCCCATCGGGAAAACCCCATTACCCATGTAACCAACGGGGTTCACCTGCAAACCTTCCTGGCCCGGGAGTGGGTCAGCCTGTTTGACCTGCGCTTTGACAATTGGCGCAACGAACTGTTGAATGAGCAGTACTGGGAGCGCCTTGAAGAAATCCCCGATTACCACTACTGGAGTATTCACAAGGCCCTGAAGCAACAGCTGCTGCAGCGTGTACATGCTGCAGTGATAAAACAACAGCGCCGCAATGGCACCAGTGACGCCGTTATCCAGCGCATGGTGCGCCATGTGGACGGCTCTGAGCCCGATGTGCTGGTGATGGGCTTTGCACGGCGCTTCGCCACCTACAAGCGGGCCGGCATGCTGTTCGCCGACCCGGATCGATTGGCGTGCTTGCTCAACGATCCGGAGCGCCCGGTGGTGATTATTTTTGCGGGTAAGGCGCACCCTCACGACGAGCCCGGCCGGCATTTGATCAAGCTTATTCACGACTATTCCATGCAACCGGATTTTATCGGCAAGATCCTGCTGCTGGAGGGCTACGACATGGCCATGGGCCGGCAGATGGTGGCCGGCGTGGATGTCTGGCTAAACACGCCGGAATACCCTCTGGAGGCCTGTGGTACCTCTGGCCAGAAAGCCGGTCTGAATGGGGTGGTAAACCTCAGTGTGCTGGACGGCTGGTGGGCAGAGGGTTATAACGGCAGCAATGGCTGGGGGATTACGCCCCGGGATTCGCGCTTTGGTCACGAACATCGTTTCCGGGAGGAAGCCAACGATCTGCTCAATATCATGGAGCACGAGATGCTCCCCAGGTATTACCGGCGCGACGGGGGTGGGTATTCCGAGGACTGGGTGAAGATGTCCAAGGAATCGATGAAATCCACCATTCCGCGGTTTAATTCCCAGCGCATGCTGATGGACTATGTGAAGAAGTTGTACTGGCCGGCACAGCAACAGCGGCGCAAGCTGCAGGCCAACGGCGCCGAGTTGGCACGCAGTTTGTCTGATTGGAAACAGCGGGTGCGTCATGCCTGGCCCGGAGTGAGCGTAGAACTGATGCTGCAACCCCCGGCACATCTGTACCACGACGAAGATATCGTGCTCAGGCTGCGTGCCAACCTGAACGGACTAGAGGCTGTGGATGTCAAGCTGGAGTGTCTGCTGGGACGCGTTGTAACGGGCGGCGAATTCAAAGTGAAGCAGCTGGCTGAAATACCGGCTGTCGGGGTCGATGGGGAGTTTACTGAATTCGCGATAGACCTGGCTCCCGAGATCGCCGGATCGCAGTCCTACAAACTGCGCATGTATCCCGTCAATGAGGCCCTGAGCCATCCGTTTGAGCTGGGCTGCATGATCTGGGTTTAACGTATAAATGATATGGAACTGATTGTATTCGACCTCGACGGAACCTTGCTCAATAGCAAATCCGAGGTGTCTGAGCACACCCGTGAAACCCTGCAGCAGCTGAGTCAGCGGGGTGTTGCCTATACGGTTGCCACGGGTCGAACGCTGCATGCCGCTCGCGACCTGTTGGCTGGTCATGGCTTCACACTGCCGCACATCTATAAAAATGGTGTTGTTATCTGGCAGCCGGACAGCGATCAATACAGCCACAGCAACCTGCTGACCAACCTCGAAATACAACAGGTTGTTGAAGCCTTCATGGAGCAATCGGTCACACCGTTTATTTTTACTGTGGAGCCGGGTAATCGGCATGCGGTTTACCACCCGCCGATGCAGACAGACGCAGAGCGCCGCCTGGCGGAAATGTTTGTCAGGGACCGCGGGTTGCCAGTGTTGCCCGTAGCGCGGATGGCAGCCGATGCGGATATCACCAACATAAGCGCCCTGGGCTCCCGCGCAGCGATTGAAAGGGTAGAGGAGTTGGTGCGCTGTGAAGATCACCTGGTGGCTTATGCCGGTACAGCGATCGAGGGTGATGGCCTACATTGGGTCGATATCCACCACAGTGCCGCCAGCAAGGGCGGTGCGGTTGCGCAACTCAAGAGCGACCTGGGGGTGAGCCGGGTCATCTGCTTTGGTGACAGCGACAACGATCTCAGTATGTTCGCCCTGGCTGATGAGAGTTACGCGCCCAGTAATGCCAAGGATGCGGTGAAGGCCGCGGCTACGGCAGTGATCGGCCACCACGACGAGGATGGCATCTCTGAATTCCTGCGTGAGCGTTTCAATCTTTAGTTGAAGCTATTGCCTTACTGGTAGTTAGTGCGCATCCGGAATCAGGTGTGACACACAGGGGGGGGAGTCCAGTCTTATATACCGCTTGCACGGGGTTATTGAGATGTTACTTCGTAGCAAGATGCAGCTCAGCAAAGCTCGATGTGTGCTGTAATTCGATCTTGATTTTCAATTTTTTGGCTATATCACTGACGGAAAGAATACCTCGGAGCCGGTGACTGGCCTTGTCTACCACCAGGCAGTGCTGGTGAGCGTAGTGTTGCAGGGAATTGATGATGTCACCGACTGTCGCTAATTCGAGATCGGCATAAGCCAGCGCATCCAGGGTGGCTCTTGGCCGCATTATGTCGACGACCTTCAGGTTGTCTCTGTTATAGACAGCCGCGATTCTCGTCAAAAAATCAGGATGTCGAAGATCCTTCATGGCTACAACACCTAGAAAATGGTTGCCTTCGCCCACCACCAGTTTGAGCTTGACATGGGCGCTTAACATGAAATCTTCTGCCTCGTGAGCGGGGGTGTCGGGTTCGAGAATCAACGGTCTTCTGACCTTGAAGTCAGTAAATACAGATAGTGCAGGTGAGGCTTCTGTAACCTCCTGGTAATCTTTGGGCCACATCAAATAGTCTGTTTCCTCGATCTTGGTAAATTCCAACTTCATGGTAACAGTCCTCGGTGAAATTATGTGTTGACTCGCTTTCCTGCGTTAGAAGTATTGGTTTGACCAGCCACTAATATTACCAAGGCTGTCAAGCAGCCCTTTTAGCTTTTGAATATGCCCATGATCCTGCAGTTAACAAGAAATATAGGCTAAAAATGAAAACCAATTGTTGAGGCTGGTTATGAAATTCGTAATATAAAATAAGTGTCATACCAGACAGGAGCCCACAAAAAGAAAGAATGGTAACAAATGTTGATGAATGGGTTAAATCACGAATTCTATAATTTGCATAGGTCATTAACAGGGATACTAGTAAAAATGTGATACTCCCAAATTCAAGAATAACCTCCAGGCTACCCGCAAGCACAAGGAGGAACGCCAGAATAGCCATGCTTATAATGGCAATAACAGGGATTTTATTAACCCGGGTTGCAAGAATTCGAGGAAAGTAACCATCGCTTGCAATAATGGCAATTTGCCTTGAGGCCCCGAATAAAGTCCCGCTAATAGCACTACTTGTTGCCAGTAGCGCACCTAGAATAATAAGATCAGATCCCCAGTGGCCTAGTACATTTTCAGTACCGGACGCGAGAGCATATTCCTTGCTTTGTATGATTTCATCAAAAGGGATTGCCAATATTGCGCCCAGTGCAATAACAACATAGATCAGAACCGCAATGAACACAGCGGAATAAATGGCCCTGGGGATATTTTTATCCGGATGCTCCATTTCATTGATTGCGTTGATAACG
>QNFS01000169.1 GCA_003646415.1 Gammaproteobacteria bacterium | reverse complement strand
GCTTCCATATCGTCCGCCAGGCGCATCATTAATTGTTGCGACTTGCCACGCAAAAACAGGGTCGTGCTTGCCACCTGGGCGTCGTACTCCTCCTTGCTTACCAGGTCGACGCAGGGGGCGGTGCAGCGATTGATCTGGTACTGCAGGCAAGGCCGGGAACGATTTTTGAAGTAACTGTCTTCGCACTGCCTGACCTTGAATACTTTCTGCAAAAAGTGCAGCGATTCACGCACTGCGCCAGCGCCGGGATACGGACCGAAATACTGTCCTTTTTTGCGCTTGGCGCCGCGATGCAGGCTGAGCCGTGGGAATGTGTCCTCGCTGGACAGGAATATGTAGGGGTAGGATTTATCGTCTCGCAACAGAATATTGTAAGGCGGCTGCTGGGTCTTGATCAGGTTGTGTTCCAGCAACAGGGCATCGACCTCGGTAGATGTAACGGTTACCTGTATGTCCTGGATACGCGCTACCAACGCCATGGTTTTTTCGGTCAGGCCACTGGCGCGAAAATAACTCCCTACACGATTTTTGAGGTTGCGTGCCTTACCCACGTAGAGCAGCTTGCCCTCCGTGTCGTACATCTGGTAGATACCCGGGCGTGTGGTGAGCGCTCTCAGGAAAGCCTTGTGATTGAACTCGCTCACCGGCGTTACCCGTAGACCCTGGGCTCTATCACCAGTTGAACCCCAAAAGTATCCGCCACAGTCGCGGCCACTTTACTGGCCAGTGACAGCAGTTGTTCGCCATTGTCGTTGCCGTAATTGACAATAACCAGGGCGTGCTGCGGGTGAACCCCGATATCATCCTCGCGGTAGCCCTTCCAACCGCAGTGCTCGATCATCCAGGCGGCGGCCAATTTCACCCGACCATCGGGCTGCGGGTAAGCGGACAGACCGGGGAACTTCACCAGTAATGTTTGCGCCAGTTCAGCAGGTACCACCGGGTTCTTGAAAAAGCTCCCGGCATTGGGCTCTACCGCCGGATCGGGTAACTTGCTGCGGCGAATACTGACCACCGTATTGAATACGTCCTGCGGGGTCGGTGTCGCAATAGCGGTCTGCGCGAACGCCAGAGCCAGGGCCGGATAGTCTATACGTAGCTCAGGCACCCGCGATAGCTGTAAATCCACTGCGGTAATTACCAGCTTGTCTCGCAAACCCCGCTTAAACACGCTGTCCCTGTAGCCAAACTCACAGCCGGCATTGGACAGTACGAGGGACTGGCCATCGGCAATAGCCAGTGCCTGCACCTGCAACAGGTGCGACTTCAGTTCTATGCCGTAAGCCCCAATATTCTGGATGGGAGCGGCACCGACAGTACCGGGAATCAGGGCCAGGTTTTCCAGACCGTACAGCCCCCTGTGCAGTGTCCATTGCACCAGTGCGTGCCAGTTTTCACCGGCGGCGACACGCAATCTGACTTTATCACCGTCCTCTTCGAGGATTTCGATACCTCTGGTATCCTGGCGCAGCACAAGCGCGTCCAGATCCCGCGCCAGCACGACATTGCTGCCTTCCCCCAATGGCACCACAGGTAAATCACGCTCAGCCGCCAAGCTAAAGGCCGCCAACAACTCCTCATCACTGCCCACCCTGACCAGCACCGCGGCCCGCGCCTGTAGCGATAGGGTATTATACGGCTGTAGAGGTTCATCACGCAGGATTTGCATCGTGCAGCTCCTGTTCCCGGCATATTGGT
This sequence comes from Gammaproteobacteria bacterium, assembly GCA_003646415.1. Classification (GTDB taxonomy): domain Bacteria; phylum Pseudomonadota; class Gammaproteobacteria; order Pseudomonadales; family Halieaceae; genus JBALVO01. The sequence goes on along the minus strand of QNFS01000169.1, from coordinate 3,763 downwards.
GTTTCACTCATCAATTACAGTCTCATCTTCCTGGAGGGCTCACTCAAGCAGGGCACGAACGGCGTGCAAATCGTCTTCTGTATCGATGCCACCGGGCACACTCTGTACTGCCCGGGCCACATGTATGCCCACACCGTGGTACAGGGCCCGCAATTGCTCCAGGTTTTCCAGTTGCTCCAAAGGCGCGGGCGGCCAGGTGACATAGCGATGCAGGAAACCGGTGCGATAGGCGTAGATGCCGATATGGCGATACCAGTTACCGGCTTGCGGCATGGTTTGCTGTCCGTGCGTAAACTCGTCCCGTGGCCAGGGAATCAGCGCACGGCTGAAATACAGGGCCATGCCCCCGATATCGTTGACTACCTTCACCGCATTGGGATTGATCAGTTCGTCCAGCGCAGTAATGTCCTCGCACAGGGTCGCCATACCCGCCTGATCGTGCCCGGCCAGGTTATCCGCCACTTGATCGATCACCACCGGCGGGATTAACGGCTCATCGCCCTGCACATTTACCACGATATGATCGTCAGACCAGCCCATTTCCAGCGCCACCTGCTGCAGCCGGTCGGTACCCGATGGATGGTCCGGGGACGTCATGCAGACCTCGGCCCCGATGGCCTGTGCCACATCAAGGATGCGCGTGTCATCAGTGGCAATCACCACCTGTTGGGCACGGCTTTGGCGCGCCTGCTCCCATACGCGTTGCACCATGGGTTTGCCAGCAATCTCCAACAGGGGTTTGCCCGGCAACCGGGTTGATCCGTAGCGAGCGGGGATGACTACTGTGAAAGGCCCGGGGGTGAAAGACATGGATACTCCCTGTTGTTTAGGTTCGAACCAGTGCCGCTACCGCTTCAGGCAAGGCACGGGGCAGACGTGCATCAATCCTGAGATACCAGGCGTTATCACCGGCGAATTGGCGGCATTTTACCGCGTCTTTCTCGGTCATGATAATCGGCTTATCACTCAAATGGCCTAAATCCGCGGCACTATAGACAAAGTGGTCCGGGAAGGAACGCTGCTCAACGTCAAAGCCAAGCCGGTCTAATGACAGAAAAAACTGTGCGGGCTGGCCAATACCCGCCAGGGCATAAATCCTTTTACCAATAGCGTCGACCTCTACAGGGCGCTGCTCTCCCGTTACAAGATTCACCAGGCAGTCCTGCTCATAGCCAACACCAGTGAGTGGATCATCACTGCCCCGATACAGGACATAGTCGACAGATTGCAAGCGGCTCACTGGCTCACGCAGGGGCCCTGCCGGCAGGCAAAAGCCGCTGCCAACTCCCATTCGCGCATCCAGTACGGCAATTTCCAGATCCCTGGCCAGGGCGTAGTGCTGCAGTCCGTCATCGCTTATCACCACATCGACAGTGAAGTTTTCCAGCAGTGCACGCACCGCGACGGGACGCGATGGCGCCACTATACAGGGGCAGTGAGTGCGCTGGTAAATCAATAGTGGTTCGTCGCCGCAGTCCGCCGATGTACTGGTGCCGCTTACTTCATATGGAAACACACCGGCACTGGCGCCGTGGCCACGACTGACCACACCTACTGCAATGCCCCGTGCTTTGAGCGCTTCCACCAATGCGATGACGACAGGCGTCTTACCGGTGCCGCCCACCGTTATATTACCCACTATCACCACGGGTTTATCCGCCCGGTAAATACTCAGGAGTCCGTTGGCGTAAAGCTGGCGACGCAGTGCCGCCAGGGCGCGAAACAGGAACTCCAGCGGGCGCAGCAGCCACAACCACCAGGCACCGTTGTTCCAGGCGAGCACCAGCCCCCGCTGCCACTCAGGCATTAATCGGTGAATTCCTGGTAGTACAGCTGTGCATACAGACCACCCTGGGCCAGTAACTCGGTGTGGCTGCCGGTGGCGATAATGCGCCCGGCATCCATCACCACGATGGTATCGGCCCGCTCTACCGTCGACAGGCGATGGGCAATCACAATCGTGGTGCGCTCAACCATGATAGCGTCCAGGGCGCGCTGGATGCGATGCTCAGATTCATTGTCCAGCGCAGCGGTCGCCTCATCCAGTATAAGTACCGGGGCATCCTTGAGTATCGCCCGGGCTATCGCGATACGCTGGCGCTGACCACCGCTGAGCCCTCCTCCGTCATCGCCTAGCATGGTTTGGAAGCCCCGGGGCAGTTGCTCGATGAAGTCACGAGCGTAAGCGGATTCACTGGCAGCCAGCACCATCTCTTCAGTGGCATCGCTCAACATACCATAAGCGATATTGTTGTATACGGTATCGTGGAACAGGGTCACCTGCTGCGACACCAGCGCCAATTGGCTGCGCAGGTTGGCCAGTTCATATTGCTCTATCGCTACCCCGTCCAGCAGGATCTCCCCGTCGACAATCGGATAGAAACGCGCCAGCAGTTGCACCAGAGTGCTCTTACCACTGCCGGAGCGCCCTACCAGGGCAACTGTCTGGCCGGCGGTGATCTCCAGTGAAACATCCTGTAATACCTGCGTATCGGTGCCGGGATAGGTAAAGGACAGGTGTACGATGCTGATATCGCCATCAGCGCGCCCGATCATGTGTTTACCCTGATCGATCTCTTCTTCCTGATCAAGTTGGGCAAAAATATCCTCGGCCGCCGCAAGGCCTCGCTGCACCACACTCTGCACACCGCTCAATTGCCGAATTGGCTTGCCCAGTTGCCCGGCGGCGGTAAGAAATGCCACCAGGGAACCGGCGGAAAAACCCGCCAGGATATCCGGGCTGAGCGCAAACCACACCAGAGCACCCAGGGCAAAAGCCAGCAGGGTCTGGATAACCGGCGTACTCAGGGCGTCGGCCAGGGCCAGCTTGAGACTCTGCACACGATTATATTCACTGGCACCGGCAAAGCGCTCTTGTTGCTGGCTTTGGCCGCCGAAAATGCGCACTTCTTTGTAGGCACCAATACTTTCATTGGAAACCTGGGTCACATCGCCCATGGACGCCTGGATACGGCGACTATAGCGCCTGAAATGCCTGCCGACTACAATCACCACCAGAGCGATAAACGGCATTACCGCCAGAAATACCAGGCACAAGCGCCAGTTCAGGTATAGCATGTAGCTGAGCAGCGCCGCCACGGTGAGACTCTCACGGACAATAATTTTAAGTGCCTTGGTTGCCGCCCCGGCCACCTGCTCCACATTGAAGGTGATCTTGGAAATCAGCACACCCTGGCTGTGACTGTCGTAATAGGCGCTGGGCGCCGCCAGCATTTTGTTGAACAACTCGCAGCGCAGTTCATGAACCAGGTGACGCGCCACATGGTTCATAAAATAAGTACCCACGAAAAAACCCGTCGAGCGGGTCAGGGTCAACAACACGATGGCCACCGGCACCGCGATCCGGGCAAATTCCAGCTTTCCCATCTGGTCGCCATCAAAAAATCGGTAGGCCAGACCCGAGATGATGCCCTTTGCCACATCAGAGGACTCAGTCAGGGAATCCAGCAGGAACTGCATCAAGTCCGCCAGCAACACGTTGCCCAGGGAATAGACGAGGTATCCGAGCAGGCTGAATAAAAAGAAATACCAATAGGGCAGCACATAAGACAACAGGCGCCGGTATAGCTGCCAGTCGCTCAGGTTACCCTGTCGCCGCGTGCTGCTGTACAGGGCGTGCTGGTGCTTAACCATCGCCCGCTAATCCGGACCGATTCGCCGGTTGCCTGGTGGTAATGCTGAGGTGCACAAAGCCCATCTGGCCCGCCGCGTCCATGGCTCGCACCACATCCTCGTGGGCAGC
>QNFS01000168.1 GCA_003646415.1 Gammaproteobacteria bacterium | reverse complement strand
GTCACCCCCGCCGGCCAGTGAAAACGCGCTACTGGCGGCGATGGCCCGGCACAGTGCCTCGGTGCCGTCGGCGAACTGGTCGAATTCAAATACGCCCACCGGGCCGTTCCATAAAATCGTACCCGCGCCACTGAGAATTTCGGCAATCTCGGCCGCGGCTACCGGGCCGATGTCAAAAATCATGTCATCGTCTACCACCTCCCCGGCCTGTTTCAGTGTGGCCTCTGCACTCTCGGAGAACGCCTTGCCAGTGACCACATCGGGGGGCAGTGGAATATTGGTTTTTTGCATCAGGGCCTGTGCTGATGGAATCAGGTCGTGTTCGCACAGGGACTTGCCAACCGGTTTGCCACTGGCCGCCAGAAACGTATTGGCGATGCCACCGCCCACTATCAGCTGGTCCACCCTGTCTGCCAGGGTCTCCAGTACTGTTAACTTGGTGGACACCTTGGATCCGCCGACGATGGCTACCATCGGCCGGGCGGGATCGGACAGGGCCGACTCCAGGGCGCTCAATTCGCCTTCCAGCAGAGGACCGGCACAGGCGACCGGCGCATATTTTGCCACACCGTGAGTAGAGGCCTGGGCCCGGTGGGCAGTACCAAAGGCATCCATAATAAAAATATCGCACAGTGCGGCATAGGCCAGTGACAACTCGTCATCATCGGCCTTTTCACCCGGGTTGAAGCGCACATTTTCCAGTAGCGCGACCTCTCCACCCGCCAGTTCCACCCCACCGCGCCAGTCCGCCACCAGAGCCACCGGTTTGCCCAACAGGCCGGACAGGTGGTGTGCCACCGGCGCCAGGGAAAATTGCTGGTCGTACTCGCCCTCCACCGGGCGACCCAGATGTGACATGATTATCACCCGGGCGCCTGCGGCCAGCGCCGCTTCGATGGTCGGCAGCGCGGCGCGAATGCGTGCATCACTACTCACCTTGCCATTCTTGATAGGCACATTAAGGTCCTCGCGGATCAACACACGCTGACCCCGCAGGTCCTGGTCTTTCATCAAGTCAACTTTCAACGTCACACGGCTTCCCTCCATTGGCCCACGCCATTACAAACCACCCCGGCACCTGTAACAGTACCTGTAACTCTGACCTCAGGGGCTCTCGTAAAGGGCCCTCTGTACACTGCGGCCTATTCCACCAAAGCCATTGATCGCCAATATCACCATGAAGGGGTACCAGTCCTAAAGAAGTATGTCTTCCACCACAGAAACAACATTGTCCACAGTGAAGCCGAAGTGCTGCAGCAGGTCACCGGCGGGGGCGGATGCGCCAAAAGTGGTCATTCCCACCACGCGGCCGTCCAGGCCCACGTACTTGTACCAGTAATCCGCATGCAGGGCTTCCACCGCCACCCGCGCCAGTACGTCGCTGGGCAGCACCGCTTCACGGTAAGCCGCATCCTGTTGCTCATAGAGTTCAGCACAGGGCATGGAGACCACACGTACCTGTTTGCCCCCGGCGGACAACTGCTCCGCCGCCGCCATCGCCAGGTGGACCTCGGAGCCGGTGGCGATCAGGATTGCATCCGGCGTACCGGAACACTCCCGCAGCACGTAGGCGCCGCGGGCGATATCCGCCATTTGCTGGCCATCGCGCTGCTGATGCGGCAGACCCTGGCGAGAAAAGATCAGCGACGTGGGGCCATCGCTGCGCTCGATAGCCGACTTCCAGGCCACGGCGGATTCCACCGCATCACAGGGACGCCAGGTGTGCATATTGGGCGTAATACGCAGGGCGGTTACCTGCTCCACCGGCTGGTGGGTAGGGCCGTCCTCCCCCAGGCCAATGGAGTCGTGAGTGAATACAAAAATGGACTGCAGCTTCATCAGTGCGGACATGCGCACCGCATTACGTGCATATTCCATGAAAATAAGGAAGGTGGCGCCGTAGTTGATGAAGCCGCCGTGCAGGGCGATGCCGTTCATAATCGCCGCCATACCGAATTCGCGCACACCGTAATAGATATAGTTGCCGCTGGCGTCATCGGCGGTCACGCCCTGTGAGCCGCTCCACAAAGTCAGGTTGGAGGCCGCCAGGTCGGCGGAACCACCCAACAGCTCTGGCAACAGAGGGCCATAGGCATTGAGGCAGTTCTGGGAGGCCTTGCGGGAGGCGATACTCGCCCCCTCCTGCTGGCACTTTGCCACGTAAGCAGCAGCCTGCTCTGAGAAGTTTGCCGGCAGGTCACCGGCCAGGCGGCGGTGCAGCTCCGCGGCCAGTTCCGGGTAGGCCGTAGCGTAAGCTGCCATTGATTGCTCCCAGGCCTGCTCTCGCGCCGCACCCTGTTCCCGGGCATTCCAGGACGCGTAAATTTCAGCCGGTATCTCAAAGGGCCCGTACTTCCAGCCCAGCGCCAAACGGGTCGCCGCCACCTCATCACCACCCAGGGGCGCGCCATGGCAGGACTCAGAACCCTGTTTGTTAGGAGCACCTTTACCAATAATGGTTTTGCAACAAATTAGCGTAGGTTTACCGGTCTCATGCCGGCCCGCCTCAATTGCCGCCTTGATCTCCGAGGGGCTGTGCCCGTTTACCTCGGTGATAACCTGCCAGCCATAGGCCAGGAAACGGGCAGGGGTGTCATCGGTAAACCAGCCCTGCACATCGCCGTCGATGGAAATGCCGTTGTCATCGTAAAAAACGATGAGCTTACCCAGGCCCAATGTGCCGGCCAGGGAGCAGGTCTCATGAGAAATTCCCTCCATCAGGCAACCGTCACCAACAAAGGTATAGGTGTGATGGTTGACGACCTGATGCTCCAGCTTGTTAAACTGGGCCGCCAGAATCTTTTCCGCCAGGGCCATACCCACGGCATTACTCAGGCCCTGTCCCAACGGGCCGGTCGTGGTCTCTACACCGGGGGTGTCGCCATACTCCGGGTGGCCCGGCGTTTTGCTGTGCATCTGCCGGAAATTTTTCAGCTCTTGCAGGGGCAGGTCGTAGCCGGTGAGGTGCAGCAGGGAGTAGATAAGCATAGAGCCATGGCCATTGGAAAGCACAAAACGGTCACGGTTGGGCCAGTCGGGGTTGGCCGGGTTGTGCTGCAGATAATCATTCCACAGGACTTCCGCGATATCCGCCATACCCATGGGGGCTCCAGGGTGGCCGCTATTAGCCTGCTGAACGGCATCCATACTCAGGGCGCGGATTGCATTAGCGAGTTCTGTGCGAGGGGACGACATCGGGTTCTCCAGGGCTGGGGGAAATACACTTAAAACGGGCGGTCATTCTCGCGTAAGCCGGGGCGAACGGCAAACAAATCGACAGGAAATTTGGCGTTTCCCGCCAGTTTTGTTGCGGGGTGTGTCACAGGCTTTCGTGATCTGATAGCAGTTTCCAGGATTATCTATATCAAAATATTTTGATATAGATAATAAAGCCTGCTAGACTCGCTCGCCATGATCGCCTCAACCATCTCATCAACCCCAGTCGCCGTTCTGGCCGATGCGCCTCACCAACTGCCGCCAACGCAGCAGTTGGTCGCACTCGCCAGCCTGTGCAAGGCCAGCGCGGATCCCTTGCGCCTGCAGGTACTTCGTGTACTGCGCAAGGACTCCTTCGGTGTATCCGAGCTGTGTTCTATCTTTGATATCCGACAACCAGCCCTGAGCCATCACCTGAAAGTACTGGCCAGCGCGGGCCTGGTGACTACCCGGCGCGAGGGCAACTCCATCTTTTACCGGCGCAGCGAGTTGGGCCAGCACCCGGGTCTGCAAGCCCTGCAAAGCAGCATCTTCGCCAGCATCGACCTGACCGCATTGCCGGCAGACATCGAGGACAGGCTGGCCGCCCTGCATCTGCAGCGCGAGGCGAACTCCGGCAATTTCTTCCGGGACAATGCCCACAAGTTCCACCAGCAACAGGACCTGATCGCCAGCTACGAGCAGTATGCGGATACCGTTGCCCAGGTGCTGGACAACGCCGCCCTGCAACACCGCCACACCGTGCTGGAAGTGGGCCCCGGAGACGGTTCATTTTTACTGGAGCTGGCACCCCGGTTTGAGCGGGTGATAGCGCTGGACAACGCACCCGGTATGCTGGAGCAGGCCCGCGACAAGGCCGCCGGAGCCTGCCTGGACAATATAAAGTTTATTCTCGGTGACACCCGCAGTACACAACTGCAGGACCTGCGGGCCAACTGTGTGGTCATCAATATGGTATTGCATCACACCCCCTCCCCGGGACAAATACTGCGGGACGTGGCGTCCTGCCTGGGGCCCGGCGGTATGGTACTGATCACCGACCTGTGCAGCCACGACCAGGGCTGGGCCCGGGAGAACTGCGGCGATTTATGGCTGGGCTTTGATCCCCAGGACCTGGCCCGGTGGGCCGCGGATGCCGGCTTGAGCGACATCGCCAGCATCTACCTGGCTCAACGCAACGGATTTCAAGTACAGGTGCGCCTGTTTGGCCACCCTGACAACATAAGGAAGCAACTATGAGCGAATACGCAATTTTCACCTCCGAGTCCGTGTCCGAGGGACACCCCGACAAAATGGCGGACCAGATATCCGACGCTATCCTGGACAGCATACTCAAAGACGACGCCAATGCCCGGGTTGCCGTGGAGACCATGGTCAAAACCGGCATGGCGGTGATCGCCGGGGAGGTCACCACCTCCACCTATGTGGACCTGGAAGAGGTGGTCCGCAACGTAATCCTGGATATCGGCTACGACAGCTCTGATGTGGGCTTTGACGGCGCATCCTGTGCCGTACTCAACGCCATCGGCAAACAGTCCCACGACATCGCCATGGGCGTCGATGAAACCTCGGACCACGAACAGGGCGCCGGCGACCAGGGCCTGATGTTTGGCTTTGCCACCAACGAAACCGACGTGCTGATGCCCGCCCCCATTTACTACGCCCACCGCCTGGTGGAGCGCCAGGCGGAACTGCGCAAGCACGGCACCCTGCCCTGGCTGCGCCCTGACGCCAAAAGCCAGGTCACCCTGCGTTATGAGGACAGCAAACCGGTAGCCATCGACGCGGTGGTGCTGTCCACCCAGCATGATGAAGATATCAGCCAGGCGGATATTCGCGATGCGATAATGGATCTGGTCATCAAGGAAGTGCTGCCGGTGCAGTGGCTGCACGCGGGCACCAAATTCCATATCAACCCCACGGGCCAGTTCATCATCGGCGGCCCGGTGGGCGATTGCGGCCTGACCGGGCGCAAGATCATTGTCGACACTTACGGCGGCATGGCCCGTCACGGGGGCGGCGCCTTCTCGGGCAAGGACCCGTCAAAGGTGGACCGTTCGGCGGCCTACGGGGGGCGTTATGTCGCCAAAAATATCGTCGCGGCGGGTCTGGCTGATCGCTGCGAGATCCAGATTTCCTACGCTATCGGGGTGGCTGAGCCCACCTCCATCGCCATCGACAGCTTCGGCACGGGCAAGATGGCTGATGACCGCATCGCGGAGCTGGTGCGCGAACACTTTGACCTGCGGCCCAAGGGCCTGGTGGAAATGCTGG
>QNFS01000167.1 GCA_003646415.1 Gammaproteobacteria bacterium | reverse complement strand
ACACATAATGCCAGTTATACGGCGCAGTCGAACAGTGCTATGCACTGCGTATAACTCTGTATTATGTTCACCCGCAGGGCTCGATGGGGTGGGGAAAGTAGCTGTATTTATAGTAGAGAAAGCAGTACTGGAAGCCCTGAAATCGCGCAGAACTTTATTGATTAACTAATCGAAATTTCTAAGACAAATCGTCTGGCTGCAAATCCTGTCGTTTGTGTACCACTGCCAGCACATGGGTATGATCGGCCCTGACCTCATACAGAATGCGGTAAGAGTACAGGTGCAGCTCACGGATGTTCTCATCATCTAGTTCAGGTACTACTTTGCCAATCAATGGCAGTTCCGAGAGGCCCAGGGTTTTATCGACAATGGCCTGTGTGACCTGCTTGGCGTAGTGCCTGGAATCAGTCGCAATGAAGTCGTGGATACTGCGTAAATCCGCCTTGGCGTGATCTGACCACGTTACCACTGATCGATCTCATGCTTGAGATCGTCTGCTGATGTGAGGCGACCCTGCTCAACATCCTCCTGGCCTTTACGCACTTTATCGAGGACATACAGCCGGTACATGATCTCGTCCATGTCGGCGGTATCGGGTAACTGACTGATGGTGTTCAAGGCATCCTGTTTGGCGGCGTGCATAATCGGTTCTCCCTTAGCAGCTTCTATCGTTGCCAGCTGGCTATGAGGCCTGCTGCTGGATAATGGCGTCCAGCATATCACTGGCCAGGCGTTGTTTGTTGCGTGGCATCTGCCGGATCTGGTCGAGCTGACGCTGTAGCTTTGATGTGGGGCCGCGCTTGGGCGGTCTGGCCGGTTCCCCAAGGATATCTTCTACTGACACCTTCAGTTGCCTGGCCAGGACTGGCAGTGCAGATACCGGTATCCGCCGCCGCCCTGTCTCATAAGAATTATAGGTCTGCTGGGAAGTTCCCAGGGTCTCGGCTACCTGTGTTTGTGTAATACCTTGTGCTTTGCGCAATTGAGCAATGCGGGCACCGAGGTCCATGAAAAAAGTACGTTCTTCAGGTGAAATAGCCACAGCTGCTGTTCCGGACAGTTTGATGAGCTGCATAGCATATCCTCTGTTTGTCATAATGAAGTTGAAAATACGTCAATATGACGTATAGTGCAAGCGAGTTATTTTTATGCAAACCCTCTTGACAGGGTTTTGCCAACAGGGGGATTTATGGGCCGTATCGCGGACACGCTGATTGAGCAGATTAAAACTGAGGTCTCTCTGGTACGCCTGGCAGAGGTGGGAGGCTACCAACCCCGGAAGCAGGGCAAGGATTACGCCCTGAGCTGCCCGTTCCATGCCGATGATGACACCCCGTCGCTGATCATCAGTCCGGCGACGAACCTGTTTAACTGCTTCGGCTGTGACGCTGGGGGCAGTGTGATCGACTGGGTGATGCAAACCCGCAACCTCTCGTTCAGAGCCGCCGCTGAAACCCTGCACGATGACTATCTGTCTTTAGCGGCTAATGGTGCGATGTCTCGACCGGCGAACCCGGCCCCGCCTTCTCCTTTAGCCGCCGATCTGGCGTCCAGGAAAGATGACCAGGCCCTGCTCCAGCGGGTGATCGCGTTTTACCATCAGACTCTCAAAGAGAGCCCCGAGGCGCTGGATTACTTACAAAAGCGGGGGCTGGACGATCCGGAGCTGATCGATTCTTTTAAGTTGGGCTACGCGAACCGAACCCTGGGTCCGACACTCCCCGACAAAAACCGCAAGGCGGGGGCTGATATCCGCAGCCAGCTCCAGCGGAGCGGACTGTACCGGGTATCCGGGCACGAGCACTTCAACGGCTCCCTGGTGATCCCGGTGATGGATGACAATGGCCTGGTGAGCGAGGTCTATGGCCGTAAATTATTGGATAACCTGCGCAAGGGCACCCCGAAACATCTGTACCTGCCGGGCCCCCATGCGGGTGTGTTCAACCCTGGCTGCTTTGTTCACCCGGAAATCATCTTGTGTGAGTCGCTGATCGATGCGCTGACCTTCTGGCGTTGGGGATTTAAGCACGTGACTTGCAGCTACGGCACCGGGGGCTTTACCGATGCGTTATTGGCTGCGTTCACACAGTCACAACCGGAACGGGTCCTGATCGCCTATGACCGCGATGACGCGGGTAACCGGGCGGCAGAGGCGGTGGCTGCCCCGTTGTTGGGGTTGGGGATCGATTGCTACCGGGTGTTGTTCCCCAAGGGGATGGACGCCAATGATTATGCGCAAAAGATGAGCCCGCCGCGCAAGAGCCTGGAACTGGTCCTGCGCAAGGCCCAGTGGCTGGGGCAGGGCGAGGCGCCTGCCGCGTTGGAACCCCTTCTCCCTTTAGCCGCTGATCCTGTTGAGCCCGCGATTCCTGCATCACCTCAGCCGGAGGCCCCCTCGCCGGGACTCGATGCGCAGGTGACGGAGAACGATGTGGTGATGCACTGTGGTGGTCAGGACGGACGCCGCTACCGGGTGCGCGGTTTTAGCAACGCGCTGAGCTACGAGCAGCTGAAGATCAATCTGTGCGTGAGTCGGGATGAGCAATTACATGTGGATCAGCTGGATCTGTACCACGCCCGCCAGCGGGCGAGCTTTATCCAGCAGGCGGCGATTGAGCTGGGTGTGCCGGATACCGTGATCAAGCAGGACCTGACACAGGTGCTGTTGACCCTGGAGCGGCTGCAGGACGAACAGATTCAGGCGGCGGTGGCACCGAAGGCCCAAAAAACCGTTGAGCTGACCAATGAAGAACAGCAGGCCGCGCTGTCGCTGCTGCGCGATCCGGCGTTGCTGGATCGGCTGTTGGATGACTTTGATCGTGCCGGCGTGGTGGGGGAGGCCACCAATAAGCTGGTGGGCTATCTGGCCGCTGTCTCGCGCAAGCTGGACAACCCGCTGGCAGTGATCATCCAGAGCACCAGCGCGGCGGGCAAAAGTGCCCTGATGAATGCGGTGCTGGCGATGATGCCGGAAGAGGAACGTATCCAGTACTCGGCGATGACCGGCCAGAGCCTGTTTTATATGGGCGAGACGGACTTAAAACACAAGATCCTGGCGCTGGCGGAAGAGGAGGGGGCCAATCAGGCCAGCTATGCCCTGAAGCTTTTGCAAAGCGAGGGAGAACTGACCATTGCCAGTACCGGTAAGGACGCCAATGGCAACCTGACCACCCAGGAGTACCGGGTGGAAGGCCCGGTCATGCTGTTCAGCACCACCACGGCCATTGACATCGATGAGGAGCTGATGAACCGCTGCCTGGTACTCACGGTGAATGAAAGTCGGGCGCAAACCCAGCTGATCCACCAGATGCAGCGCCGCAAACGCACGCTGGCGGGCCTGGAGGGTAAAGCTGCCCGGCAGCATATCCTGGAAAACCACCGCAACGCCCAACGTTTATTGAGGTCCTTACCGGTGGTGAATCCCTACGCGGATCAACTGACCTTCCTGGATGACAAAACCCGAATGCGGCGTGATCACGAAAAGTACCTGTCGCTGATCGATACAGTGGCGTTACTGCATCAATACCAGCGTGAGGTAAAGCAGACCACCTTTACCGGTGAGACGATAGAGTATATCGAGGTGACACGGAGTGATATCGAGATCGCCAACCGGCTGGCCCATGAAGTGCTGGGTCGCACCCTGTGTGAGCTGCCGCCGCAGACCCGCAACCTGCTGGGGCAGATCACCCGGATGGTCGCCGAGACAGCCCAACAACAGGGGTTTGAAAAAAACGCGGCGCGCTTTAGTCGCCGGGATATCCGCGAGGCCACGCACTGGAGCGATAACCAGCTCAAGGTCCATTGCCGCCGCCTGGAAGAGCTGGAGTATCTGTTGATCCACCGCGGCAGCCGGGGTAAATCCCTGGAATACGAATTGTTGTTTGCGGGGGATCTCGACACTGACCAGCCCCAGCTGATGGGCCTGATTGACACGAGCACACTAAAAAAGCAGCCCTACGATCCTGACAAGTTGGGGGTATCGCCCCCGTTGTTGGTGCCAGGTTGCCCCCAGGTTGGGGCCAAGTTGGCCCCAAGTGGGACTCAGGAAAACCCGTGCAGCCCAGCAATGACGGCCCCTGACGGTGATTACCCGCCAAACGCAGGAAAACGCAGTACTGGCCCGACAAAATCTGCTGCATCGTACCGTACCCACACGCCACCGGCTTTAGCCGCCCAGGGTTAGCTGTGGCGCTGCGCAAAAAGCACCACAATCACCGGTGGAACAAGAAGGCGCGCATCGAGCACACGGGGTTCTTCCCCTATCTGCAACGTTATCTGGAGGCGATGCTGCTGCGGGGGTTCTCCGAAGAAACGCAGCGGCGGCATGAGAGCCATGTGCGGCGGTTTGGGGTGTGGTGTGAGCAGCGGGGGCTGGATAGCCCCACGGCCATCACCAAGCCGATCCTGGAGCGCTACCGCAAGCATTTGTATTACTACCGCAAAAATGACGGTGAACCCCTGTCGTTCAGCTCCCAGCAGGTGATGCTGTCGTCTCTGAAAGGCTTCTTCCGCTGGCTGACACAGGAGAACTACCTGCTGTACAACCCGGCCTCGGAACTCCAGTTGCCCAAGCCCCCAAAGACCCTGCCGCGCACGATTCTGAGCGAGGAGTGTGTGACGGACTTGATCAATCAGCCGGATACCCAAACCCCGGACGGGGTGCGGGATCGGACCATTCTGGAGCTGCTATACAGCTGCGGGCTCAGGCGCACGGAACTGGCCCACCTGAAACTGTATGACATCGATCTCAAGCGGGGTGTGCTGGTGGTAAAGCAGGGCAAAGGCAATAAGGATCGGATGCTGCCGATCGGAGAGCGTGCCCTCACCTGGCTGATAACCTACCTGGGGACGACCCGGGACCGGCTAAGTAGGCCGCTGGATGATGACCGGTTGTTTATTACTGACTATGGCGAGCCCTTCAATGGCGGCCACCTGGGGCGGCTGGTGAAGAAGTACCTGAAACAGGCGGGCATTGAAGTGACCGGTAGTTGCCATCTCCTGCGCCATGCCATGGCGACCCATATGCTGGATCATGGGGCAGACATCCGCTTTATCCAGGCAATGCTGGGGCACGAGGATCTGACCAGCACCGAGATTTACACCCGGGTGTCGGTAGAAAAGCTAAGAGAAATCCATCGGGCCACGCACCCGGCAAAATCCCGGTAGACCGTTCGGGTCTGCTGTTCATTACTCATTATCGTCACTGGCCTACACCTCCGGTGCAGGCCGATTCGCTGTACAGCATTGAACATAACGCAGGATTATGCGCCCTGGGGCAGTGTCCGCGCTGTCGCGCCGCATAATCGGCACTATGTGTAAATGCCGCTTCCAGCCAGCCCCTGCTGCTTCCCCTTAAAGCATACGGGTCATTAACGTGCCCTGATCGCAGCCATTTACAGCCAAAAAGTGCATCTAGGGATTTTTTTAGGTAGACTGGCTTGGCGCTGGCCGCAAAGCTCTTTAACTGATTGACTCCTCTAGCAAAAATACCTGTTGGTACGATACGACGTGTCTGAGTAACTGTTTAGCGGCGAGCAGTT
>QNFS01000166.1 GCA_003646415.1 Gammaproteobacteria bacterium | reverse complement strand
TGGCGAAGGAAAAGTTTGAACGTAAGAAGCCCCACGTCAACGTGGGAACCATTGGGCACGTTGACCACGGCAAGACCACGCTGACGGCTGCGCTGACACGTGTGTGTGCGGAGGCCTGGGGTGGTGATGTCGTCTCGTTTGACGGCATCGACAACGCACCGGAAGAGCGCGAGCGCGGTATTACGATTGCGACCTCTCACGTGGAGTACGATTCACCCAATCGTCACTACGCGCACGTGGATTGCCCGGGACACGCCGACTATGTGAAGAACATGATCACCGGTGCGGCCCAGATGGACGGCGCTATCCTGGTTTGTGGCGCCACAGATGGCCCCATGCCCCAGACTCGTGAGCACATCCTGCTGTCGCGCCAGGTAGGCGTACCCTATATCGTGGTTTTCCTGAACAAGGCCGACCTGCTGGCGGAAGACTGCGGCGGTGCGGATTCCGAGGAATATGATGAGATGAAGGAACTGGTGGAAATGGAGCTGCGCGAGCTGCTGGACCAGTACGAATTCCCCGGTGACGACACGCCCATCATCTGTGGTTCCGCCCTGATGGCGCTGAATGGCGAAGACGAGAACGAATTGGGTACCACGGCGGTGAAAACCCTGGTGGAGACTTTGGACAGCTACATCCCCGAGCCCGAGCGCGCCATTGACGGCGCCTTCCTGATGCCGGTAGAGGATGTGTTCTCTATCTCTGGCCGCGGTACGGTGGTTACCGGGCGTGTTGAGCGTGGCGTGATCAAGGTGGGTGAAGAAATCGAGATCATCGGTATCAAGGAAACCCAGAAGACCACCTGTACGGGTGTTGAGATGTTCCGCAAGCTGCTGGATGAAGGTCGCGCGGGCGAGAACGTGGGTGTACTGCTGCGTGGTACCAAGCGAGAGGAAGTCGAGCGTGGCCAGGTGCTGGCCCATCCGGGCAGTGTTAACCCGCACACCAAGTTTGAGGCGGAGGTTTACATTCTGTCCAAAGACGAAGGTGGTCGTCATACCCCGTTCTTCAAGGGCTACCGTCCGCAGTTTTACTTCCGTACGACTGACGTGACCGGCGCTTGTGAGCTGCCTGAAGGGGTTGAGATGGTGATGCCGGGTGACAATGTGCAGATGGTCGCGACGTTGATCGCCCCGATCGCCATGGAAGAGGGCCTGCGTTTCGCGATTCGCGAGGGTGGCCGTACTGTTGGCGCCGGTGTGGTGGCCAAGATCATCGAATAAGCCTGTTGTTCAGGTTATTCGCATGGTGGGGTGGATACAAACTCAGTAACCGCTATTCACCTCAGATATCTGCTCGTTCAAGGTCAGGAAGTCCCATAGAATACCCAGCCCGAACAGGCCGGCGGTACACAGGTAAAGCAAACCGGTAAATATCTTACCCATATAGAAGCGGTGAATGCCGAAGATGCCCAGGAAGGTCAGGAGAATCCAGGTGAGGTCGTAATCCGTGGGGCCGGGGACGAAGCGGCGCTCTGCTTCGCGTTCCATCGAGGGGATCAGGAACAGGTCGATGATCCAGCCGATGAAAAAGAGGCCCAGGGTAAAGAACCAGATTACGCCCGAGATCTGCTTGCCATAGTAAAAACGATGGGCGCCGATAAACCCGAATATCCACAACAGGTATCCCAGCAAAAGCGAATGAGTGCGTTGTGGCTGTTCCAAGGTGTTCCCCCCAAGGTCAAGATATGCGTGATCTTTCATATTCAGAGTTGGTGCGCTGCGTGTCAAGCTGATGTTTCACGGCTGTGGGGTGTGTATACTGACCTGGATCATGGTAATGATTTGCCAGCGAGATAGGCTGGCGCCTGTAGTCTGTTATTGCAACTTGTAAGGAAATTTTATGTCTGTAGAACACCACGATCTCATCCATGAGTTCCCTGAACTGAAAAACCGCATCCACGAAATGAAAGTGGGCGATAAGCATTTTCGCCGCCTGTTCGATGAGTACCATGATCTGACTCGCAACATCGAGAAAATGGAAGATGAGGTGACTCCTGTCACGACGCGTACCGAAGAGGACGCCAAGGTTCGCCGAGTGCACCTGAAGGACGAATTGTACCGCATGCTGACCGCGGCTGCCTGACGGGGATCTTTTGCCAATGACCTATGAAACACTGAAGACTGAGTTGGAAGATCGCCTGGCTGCATTGCAGTCGCGTCTCTCCAGTATCAAGAAAGACGTCACCCGCAGTCACTCGGGTGATTCGGCTGAGCAGGCCCAGGAACGGGAAAACGACGAGGTGATTGATGCGATCGGCAACGAGACGGCGCAATCGATTCGTGTGATTCAGTCCGCCCTGGAGCGTATCGAAAGCGGCACCTATGGTGCGTGTGACAATTGTGGCGAAGACATAAGCCGGGCGCGGCTGGAGGCCGTTCCTGAGGCCACCCGCTGCGTGAACTGCGCACAGTAGTTCGTCCCTGGCCAGCGGCGAAATGCGCCACGAATACGGCGATCCACGTAATCGCCAGGGAGGCAAGGTCTTCCATCAGCGTAACCGCGAGATGTCTCTGGGTCATGTGATGATTGGCTAGTTCGTGGCTCGGGACAAGCCCCCATTACCGCTCCTTTGATATGGGTCAACGTCAGGGGGAATCCCTGCGGGGGCAGTGTTCCTGATTAATTATAACCAAATGGAATATCCTGGTATTTCTGCTCTCTTTTGGTACTTATAAAATTATTTGGGAAGTCTCCTTGACAGGGTGCGGGGTGGTCATTAGAATTCGCGTTCCTTTTTTCAGGGGGTTCCACTGCGGGCCTCTGGTTTTTTATTGTTTGGAGTAGGTCTGGTGCAGAATCAACGCATTCGAATTCGCCTTAAGGCTTTTGACCATCGACTGATAGATTCGTCTACCCAGGAGATCGTAGAAACAGCACGCCGTACTGGCGCGCAGGTCAAGGGACCTATCCCTCTTCCCACCCGGAAGGAAAAATTTACAGTGCTGATTTCACCGCACGTAAATAAGGACGCCCGTGACCAGTACGAGATTCGTACTCACAAGCGTTTGTTGGACATCGTGGATCCTACCGAAAAGACGGTAGACGCCCTGATGAAGCTGGACCTGGCGGCAGGTGTGGAAGTACAGATTAGTCTTGGTTAACTACAAATTGTAGCAAGACCTGTCCCGCTACTTGTAAGGTAGCGGGATGTGTAACGCCCCACTATTTACCAAGTAGCGGGGCGGCCATAGAGGGTTAAGCCCCGTACACTGAGAGGTTAGAAAGATGACTATTGGTTTAGTCGGTCGCAAGTCTGGTATGACTCGTGTTTTTACCGAAGACGGCGCATCAATTCCAGTAACCGTAGTGGAGGTTTCTCCAAACCGCGTTACTCAAATCAAAGAGCTCGATACCGACGGTTATCGTGCTATTCAGGTCACAGCGGGAAGCCGCAAGGCCTCCAGAGTAAGCAAGTCCCAGGCAGGACACTTCGCCAAGGCGGGTGTCGCAGCGGGTACTGGCTTGTGGGAATTTCGCCTGGAAGATGCCGATGAGGCGCCGGAAGTCGGTTCAGAGCTGACTGTTGAGCGTTTTGAAGTCGGCCAGAAGGTCGATGTAGCGGGCAAGTCCAAGGGTAAAGGCTTCCAGGGCGGTATCAAGCGCTGGAACTTTCAGATGCAGGACGCCACTCACGGTAACTCGTTGTCACACCGTTCCAATGGCTCTATCGGCCAGTGCCAGACACCCGGTCGTGTATGGAAGGGTAAGAAAATGTCGGGTCATATGGGTGCGGAGAATGTCACCACCCAGGGCCTGGAAGTTGTCCGTATTGATGTTGAGCGCAATGTGTTGCTCATAAAGGGTGCCGTACCTGGTGCACCCGGCGGAGACGTTATCGTTCGTCCCGCTGTCAAGGCTTAAGGTTAGGGGGTCTCTAACGTGGAATTAAGTGTATTAAAGCCAGGTAATGCCGAAGCGGGCTCCGTGTCTGTTTCCGATGTTGCCTTCGCACGTGAATACAATGAAGACCTGGTTCACCAGGTGGTAACTGCCTACATGGCAGGTGCCCGAGCGGGTACTCGCGCCCAGAAGAATCGCGCTGCGGTGCGCGGCGGTGGCAAGAAGCCCTGGCGCCAGAAAGGCACCGGCCAAGCGCGGGCGGGAACCATTCGCTCTCCTATCTGGCGCAGTGGTGGCGTGACTTTCGCGGCACAGCCGCAGGATCACTCCCAGAAAGTGAACCGTAAAATGTACCGGGCGGCGTTGCGCTCCATTATGTCGGAGCTGGCTCGCCAGGATCGCCTGCTGATTGTGGAGAGTCTGGACCTGGAAGCGCCCAAGACTAAATTGCTGGTCCAGCAGCTGGGCGAGTACGGCGTTGATAATGTGCTGATCGTATCTGCTGAAGTGGGCGAGAACCTGTATCTGGCGGCCCGTAACCTGCATAAGGTGGACGTGCGTGATGTAGACGGCATTGATCCGGTCAGCCTTATAGGCCACGACAAGGTCATGGTAACTGTTGACGCAGTTAAAAAATTTGAGGAGATGCTGGGATGAACCAGGAGCGCGTATTTCAAGTGCTGTTAGGGCCGCACGTTTCCGAGAAGGCGACCATTGTTGGCGACGCGAGCAATCAGTACGTATTTAAAGTGGCGGTTGATGCTACCAAGTTAGAGATCAGGAAGTCAGTTGAGCAGTTGTTCGAGGTCAAGGTGAACAATGTGACCACGCTGAAGATGAAGGGCAAGGTCAAGCGCAACCGGTATGGCTATAGCACCAAGCCGACCTGGAAAAAAGCATACGTTCGACTGGAGCAGGGTCAGGATATTGACTTTGCTACTGTTGACTAAGCTGAGCAAGGAGTAGGATCGAAATGGCAGTTTTAAAGAGCAAGCCCACTTCCGCTGGTCGTCGTCATGTCGTCCGGGTGGTCAGTGACGATCTGCACAAGGGCGAACCATACAAGCCACTGCTGGAAAAGCAATCCAGGAATGGCGGCCGTAACAACAATGGACGGATTACAACCCGTCACATCGGTGGTGGCCACAAGCAGCATTACCGTATTATTGATTTCATACGTACCAAGGACGGTATTCCAGCCAAAGTAGAGCGTTTGGAGTATGACCCAAACCGCACTGCGCACATCGCGCTGCTGTTGTTCGCCGATGGTGAGCGCCGTTACATTATCGCCCCCAGGGGCGTGAAGGCGGGTGATGTTCTGCAGTCCGGTTCTGCGGCGCCGATCAAGGCAGGTAACTGCCTGCCGCTGCGCAACATCCCGGTGGGCTCTGTGGTACACGGTGTGGAGCTCAAGCCAGGTAAAGGTGCTCAGATGGTGCGCTCCGCCGGAACTTCGGCCCAGGTGGTCGCCAGGGAAGGTCAGTACGCTACCCTGCGTCTGCGCTCTGGTGAAATGCGTAAAGTGTTGTCGGAGTGTCGTGCGACATTGGGTGAAGTATCCAACTCAGAGCACAGCCTGCGTAAACTGGGTAAAGCGGGTGCATCGCGCTGGCGCGGTGTTCGCCCGACTGTTCGCGGTGTGGCGATGAATCCGGTAGATCACCCTCATGGTGGTGGTGAAGGACGTACTTCCGGTGGCCGTCATCCGGTCAGTCCGTGGGGTACCCCGACCAAGGGTTACAAGACACGTAAAAACAAGCGTACAGATAAGTTGATCGTACGCCGTCGTGGTAAGAAGTAGAACGGTCGTTAAGTAAACGAGATTTAGAGGAAAGAC
>QNFS01000165.1 GCA_003646415.1 Gammaproteobacteria bacterium | reverse complement strand
TATGGAGCCAGGTCAGGCCGCCAATTGCTTTATCAGGTCCAGAGCGTCGTGGCGCACGTGGTTGTGCGCCATTTCGTTGCGCACGTCCGTCTCAGTGATCACCCCCGTATCCAGGCATTCACTGACCAACTGGAAAAAAAAGTGCTCCTGCGCCGGGTCAGGGTGGGCCTTGTACGTGCCCGCCAGGAAGTAATCCCCAAAAATGGTGCGACGCGCCCGGCGAATCCAATGCTTGGGTGGAAACAGCCGGAATGTATCGGCTGGCCGGAAGTCTATTGGCAGTCCGGTCTTCCAGGGCTGATGCCAGCGCTTGGTAGTGTGCAACATCTTCGTGTCCTTGGTAAGGTGATCGAAGTCGTTCCACTCATTCTCGAACAGGCCGATGCAACTGCGATCCTCCAGGTGCAAACCGATCCACTGCATATAATCGCGTTTGAACTCGAACATCTCGTTGAACTGCTCTTTAGTCTTCCAGTGCTTGAGCCTGGCGCAGTCAAGCAGCATGATACTGCTGGCCAGCGCGCCGCGTTTTCCCTTATTACCCGATTTCGGGCGACACATCAGCGACATCCCGGCCATATCACGGTTCAGCAACTCCCAGACATCGCCGACGGCGAAGACATCCGGGTCGATGACCAACGCCCTTCCCTCGTAACCCATCAGTTCCGGGGGCATGAAACGCAGCGGGGTGAAGGACTGCAGGTCATTATTCAGCCACTTGCGCTTGTCGCCATCGCGCAGGTAGAGCTGGCCTTCCTTCTCGTGGAGAAAGTCCTGGTCTTTGACCTCAATAAACTGCACATCGAACTTGTCGGCGTTGGAAGAGTGTTCTTCCAGGGCGTACTTGCCCACAATGGCACCGAGAATCTGTTTGTGATTGACATGGATGAATACGCAGGGTTTGCGCTCCCCGCGCTGCTTCACTTTTTTGCTCATTAACTGGCTCCGGATGTGTTCAGACATGCACTGGCAGCCCTACGCCACAGCGCCGCAGTACCCAAGGGAATACGTTAGCGGCACCGCCAGCGCGCCGCATCGGTCATTTGACCGATCCTGTTAGGTACTATTTGACAGGTGGTGCCTGGCTGGGAGAGCAGACCGGGTCGCACTGGAGTGGCTGCGGGGCTGACCGGAACTCAGTCCAGGTAGCCGAGTCGAAACCCGCTGGCGACGATTGCCGCGCGAGTATTGACTCCCAGTTTGGCGCGCATGTTTTCCACGTGGGTACGAACCGTCGCCTCACTTATACCGAGGTAGGTCGCCGCGGAAGCGGTCGTCTCACCGTCGGCGAGCAGTTCCAGAACTCCGCACTCACGCGGAGTCAGGGTTTGCCAGCGTTCCGGCGTGTCGTCCGCGCCGAGAGCCATGGAGCACACAACCGTACTATCTACCGGAACACAGGACAGGTGGTGCAGTTGACCGCTGTACCTGAAGGAGGTATGGCGTGAGTTGTCCGCGCCGGCAGCGAGTAGTCGCATGACACAACCGCGCTGGCAGGGGAGCCCTTCAGCACCTTCCAATGCGCCCACGACATCCCAACAATATTGGCCTGTCTTTTTGCCCAGCAGCCGCCTGGCGACCCTATTCTGGGAAACCACCGCACCGTCTTTTTCCACCACCAGGACGGCTGGAATCTTGCCTGACATCGGTACTCCTCATGAAAAATACACGTTCGGCTGCCTATGATAAGTCATTTCGGCCGTGGTCTGCAATACCGAAATGTGTAATAATATTCATAAGTTACGGTATTTGAGCTGTCAAGGTACAGCAATGGCTGGGGCAACAGGGATTTTATTAGCCAGTGCGCGTCCAGAAACGCCGGCTTGCCAACGATGTCGTTACTCCCGCGAAGGCGGGAATCCATAAAAATCAAGGGCTTACTGAATCTCCGCCTGCGCGGGGATGACAAAAAAGGGAGTTTCCGGACGCACACTGGCTACCGGGACCAAGTCTACTGGGACTAAGTCGTCTAAGCCACTCCAAACCAGTATAATTACACGACTTTTGATCCGGTTATCCACTAGACACATGAGCCCGCTACCTTGAACACAGAATTTTTTGGCAAAACCCTCTCCGGCCCCTTCACCATCCCCTCGGGCATCGTCACAACGGCAACACCCATCATTCAGTACATATTCGACCATATGCCCGAAGTAGGCGTAGTGACCACCAAAAGTACCGGCCTGAAACCTCGCACCGGCTACCGCGAACCGGTATTCAGCCAGTATGCGCCGGGATGCTTCGTCAATGCTGTGGGCCTGACTAACCCGGGTGCCCACAAATCAGCTGAGCTGTTGGCGCAGTTGCAAGTACCCGAAGACCGCTTCCTCCTGACGTCGATTTTCGGGGGCAGCGTTGAAGAGTTTGTAGAGGTCGCCCAAATCCTGGCGCCATTTTCAAACGGGCTGGAACTGAACCTGTCCTGCCCCCACGCCAGTGGCTACGGCATGGCCATGGGCCAGGACCCGGAAGTCGTGCGGGAAATCACCGCCGCCGTAAAAGCGGTGGTGGCTATACCGGTCATTCCCAAGCTCACCCCCAATACGCCCAATATCGGTGAGATCGCCAAGGCCGCTATCGCCGGCGGCGCCGATGGCCTGTGCGCCATCAATACAGTTGGCCCGGGCTACACCTCCGCCCACGGCCACCCGGTATTAAGCAATGGTGCCGGGGGCATGTCTGGTAAAGGCGTATTGCCCATCGGCCTGAAATGCGTGCGGGAAATGGCCGCTGTCACCGACCGCCCGATCATTGGTTGTGGCGGCGTGAGCAGCGCCGATGACGTGCGCGCCTATTTCGACGCCGGCGCCACGGTGGTGGGAATAGGGTCCAGCCTGATCGGGCTCACCACTGACGAAATTGCCGGTTACTTCAAGGTGCTGGCCGCCGACCTTGAAAATGAGCGCAACAGTGCCGAATCCCATATTCGCTACGATATCGATATGAGCTTTCATCCGGTCACCCTGGTGGAGAACAAGCGGGTGTGCGAGGACATCACCATCCTCACCTTTGACCGAAAGATCAACGTGCAGGCTGGCGAATTTATTTTCCTGTGGCTGCCCGGAGTGGGTGAAAAGCCCTTCTCCGCACTGACCGACGATCCTTTTTCCCTGGTGGTTATTGATGTCGGCATATTCACCCACACCCTGATGGACCTGCCCCCGGGCACCGAGGCCTATGTGCGCGGACCCCACGGCATCCCCGTAGGGCCCCCTGATGATGCGAAAATCATGGCTGTGGCAGGCGGTACAGGCCTGGCCGCCGTCTACCAGATCGCACGGGATTTCGGCAACGCGGAGATTTTCGCCGGCGCCCGCACCGCACAACGCCTGTACTACCTGGACGAGTGCCGCCTGATCGCCGATGTACACGTGGCCACTGACGATGGCAGCGCCGGCTATCAGGGCGTTGTTACGGAGCTGTTGCGTGAGCGCCTGCAGGAGATGACGCCCGACGAGCAGGATCAACTGGTATTCTACAACTGCGGGCCACAGCCCATGGTCCACGCCGCCATTGCCCTGCAGCGGGAATTTTGCCGGCCTGAGCAGATTTTTAGCGCCATCGACTACCTGACCAAGTGCGGCGTGGGCATTTGCGGCGCCTGCGCCGCTCCCGACGGCCGCCGCCTGTGTGTGGATGGGCCGTTTCTGGAAGCCCTGTGCTAATCGCGGTAACCACAACTTTTTCGGAGGTTATTCCTTATTATGGCTAAGCGCAAAGGTGTCTATAACGCCCCCTGGGAAAAGTCCTTCGACCGGATACTGACGCCCCTGGAAGAATTCATCCACCGCCAGACCACCAGTGGCGTATTGCTGATGATCTGCGCCGTTATCGCACTGATAATCGCCAACGGTCCCCTGCACGATAAATACGAACACTTCCTGCACACCCAGATCAGCCTGACGTTTGGCAGCCGCGCATTTTCTCTATCCATTCACCACTGGATCAACGAAGCACTGATGGCAATGTTCTTCCTGATCATGGGGTTGGAACTGAAGCGTGAACTGTTAGTGGGTGAACTGTCCTCCCCGCGGCAAGCGCTGTTACCCATTATGGCGGCCATTGGCGGCATGCTGATTCCCGCACTGTGCTATTTCGTGCTCAACACCTCCGGCAGCGGCGCCCAGGGCTGGGGTATCCCCATGGCGACCGACATCGCCTTCGCGATCGGGGCCCTGAGCCTGCTGGGGCCGCGCGTTCCCAAAAACCTGATCACATTCCTGATCGCCCTGGCCATCGTCGACGACCTGGGGGCTGTCGCCGTTATCGCTGTGTTCTACACGGAATCGATAGACTTGCAGGCGCTGGCCTATGCCTTTGCCTGCACCCTCGGTCTGCTATTCCTCAATCTGGGCGGCATACGCCGCTCCATGCCCTATGCTTTTGTCGGCATCATGTTGTGGGTCTTCATGCTGGCCAGCGGCATACACGCCACCATCGCCGGCATCCTGGTGGCCTTCGTGATTCCCATCCGGCCCAAATTCGAACCCAATCTATTTATTTCCCGGGTGAAAGACACCACGGTCAAGATGCAGAAGTCCATCGCCGACACACCCGACATCATTCACAACCATCGCTTCCGCTCACTGGTGTCATCTCTGGGGGATGGGGTGCAGCTGGTGCAAGCTCCCGCGCAACGCGCGGAACATACTCTGCATCTGCCCGTGGCCTACCTGGTTATCCCCATCTTCGCCCTGGCCAATGCGGGCATACCGATTGACTTCGCCAATTTCGGCAGCTATCTCGGCCACCCTATCACTCTGGGGGTGCTGGCCGGACTGGTGCTGGGCAAACCCCTGGGCATCGCCGGCTTTACCTGGCTTGCGGTAAAGCTGGGTTGGGCGGATTTGCCAACAGGACTGAATATGAAACACACCTTTGGGGTGGGCCTGCTGGGGGGGATCGGCTTCACCATGTCGATCTTTATTGCCGACCTGGGCTTTGCCGGCATGGCGCAGGACCTGCTGATGGCCAAGACCGGCATCTTGCTGGCCTCGGCGATTGCCGGGTTTGGCGGGTTTTTCTGGTTGATGTTTTATACTCGGGATTGATTGGCGCACTGGGATCAACACTAAGCTTTGCCACTCAATTATCATGACCTTGAAACCCTGCGACAAAGCCACCCCACCTGACGCTTGCTGTCCAGCCCGCGCGCACCGCTAATCGCCAGTTTTTCAGCCACGTGTTTATAGAGGGAAATGTGCGCGTAATTGGCGAGGCGGATCTGGTGGAGGCGCTGGAAGATGAGCTGTTTAATCTACATGACATCCTGGGAGCCGGCACATTTCCCAAATCTGCGGTGGAATACCTGAACGATTGGGCAGCCCCGAAAAAGGGCTGGTTACGCAAGTTCTATCGGCAGGATTCTGACGAAGTACAATTCGATCTGACCCCGGCGACAGAGAAGGTGAGGGCGATTCCCAGCACTGGGCACAACTGCTGAATTTGCAGGCACGGGTGCGTAATTATATCGCGATGCTGGGCCTGGAACTGATATTGGATGAAGCCGAAGGCTATGCTGTGTTATATTGACTGGCATGTTTTTGCTGCGAGCACTTCTTTTTTTATTTTTCTTGTCTCACTCTGTTGTGCAAGGGCAAGAACTGCTGCTTCTCACCTTCGCTACAGGACAACCGAACACGAACAAGGTGTACAGTACGACATCTGAACTGACATTCTCGGTAGCAGACGGACAACAGGTGATATTGCAG
>QNFS01000164.1 GCA_003646415.1 Gammaproteobacteria bacterium | reverse complement strand
TGGCGGGGAAATGAGCGCTCACCACTACTTCCGTGATTTCGCCTACTGCGACAGCGGCATGATTCCCTGGCTGCTGGTAACCGGTTTGATCAGCAGTGGCGGGCAGCCCCTTTCCGCCATGGTTTCCGAGCGCATGGCGGCCTATCCCTGCAGTGGTGAGATCAATCGCACAATCGAAGATCCGGCTGCGGTACTGGCAAAGGTGGAAGAGGTCTACCGCGAGCAAGCGCAGTCCACAGAGCATGTGGACGGCCTGAGCATGGATATGGGGGATTGGCGCTTCAACCTGCGCATGTCAAACACCGAGCCGGTGGTGCGGCTAAATGTTGAGAGTCGCGGTGACAGTGCGCTGATGGCGGCTAAAACGGCTGAGTTGCTGGACCTGATCGACGCTTAGCACTCCAATTACTGGATTAGTGGGAGGTACGGCCACGCGGATCAGTGATCGCGGTTGATTGACAGGTCTGTAATCTGTTCCAGGGCGATACACGCGTCGCTGGCAGGCAGTTGAGCCAGTTGCACCAGGGCCAGGTCGTGGTAACGCTGCGCCTGGTTTCGGGTGTAATCCAGCGCGCCACAGCGCTGTACCGCGGCGAGAACGTCGTCTATCTGATCTGCAGTCTTTGCAGTAATCGCACGGCGCACCAAAGCCTTTTCGGCCTCCGTACCTTGCCGCATGACATGTATCAGCGGCAGGGTGGGCTTGCCTTCTGTCAGGTCGTCTCCCACGTTTTTGCCCATGGTGGTGGGGTCGCCCTCATAGTCGAGCACGTCGTCTATCATCTGGAAGGCGATACCCAGGTTTAGCCCGAATTCACGCATTCCCTGCCGGGTCTGTTCATCCTGGCCGCACAGTCGGGCCGCGCCCCAGCAGCCTGCGGCGAAAAGGACAGCTGTTTTACGGGTGATAACATCCAGGTATTGCTCTTCGGTGGTGCCCGCGTCACCGGCCCGGGTCAATTGCAGAACCTCGCCCTCGGCGATGGTATTGGTGGTGTCGGCCAGGTGGCGCAGGATATCCATATCCCCCAGCTGTACCATGAGTTGGAAAGCGCGGCTGTAGAGGAAGTCGCCCACCAGTACCGAGGGGGCATTGCCAAATTCCGTGTTGGCGGTGGGCCGTCCCCGGCGCAGGCTGGAGATATCCACCACATCGTCGTGCAGCAGGGTGGCGGTATGGATGAACTCGATGACCGCCGCCAGCTTTATCTGCGCCTGGTCACAACGCCCCAGGGCCGCCGCACTCAGCAGTACCAGCAGGGGTCGCAGTCGCTTGCCGCCGGCATCGACGATATAATGCCCGACGTTTTCCACCATGGGGACGTTCGAGTGGAGTTGCTCTACGATGAGCCGGTTGACCTGCTCGAATTCCGTGGCGACAATGGCGCGTATCTGTTGCATAAACTAAGGCGGGTTGGAGAGTGCCAGCGCATGCTAGGGTGCAGTTGCCAGCCTGTCAAGCCGCGCTGCCTGTGTCGGCATGCCCCGGGTGGCTCGCAAGCCATTGTTTTTATAAAAAATAACCCTTGATCAAGGGGTCGGATTTACGTAAAATCGCCGCCCTCTGACCCCTGCTGTACTCGTTTGCAGTGCTGGTTGGTGTTAATCAACTGTTAGTGCCGGGCTCTGCCCCCTTGATTTACCAGGGTTTTTTCAGACGCGAGCAGGCTAACTGAACGGAGCAGTGTATGTACGCAGTAATCGAGAGCGGTGGCAAGCAACACCGTGTCATTGAGGGTGAGACCCTCAAACTGGAAAAAATTGAAGCCGCCCCGGGTGAGACCGTCGAATTCGACAAAGTCCTGATGATTGGCGGCGGTGATGACATCAAAATTGGTACCCCGATGGTCGCAGGTAGCAAGGTAACCGCTGAAGTAGTTTCTCAGGGTCGTCACAAGAAGATCAAGATTGTTAAATTCAACCGCCGCAAGCACTATCGGAAAGAAACTGGCCATCGCCAGTGGTTTACCGAAGTGAAGATCACTGGTATCTCGGCGTAAAGGAGGGTTTGGACAATGGCACACAAGAAAGCTGGTGGTAGTACTCGCAATGGACGCGATTCTGTAAGTAAGCGCCTTGGTGTAAAACGCTTCGGTGGTGAGGCGGTACTGGCAGGCAATATTCTGGTACGCCAGCGTGGTACGCGTTTCCACGCCGGTGCTAACGTCGGTATCGGCAAGGACCACACTTTGTTCGCCACTGCTGACGGCAAGGTGGAATTCGTGGTCAGGGGCCCGAAAAGCCGCAAATATGTACAGGTGGTGAGCGCCTGAGTCGCGGCATAAGCCAAATACCAAAAAGCCTCGTCAATTGACGGGGCTTTTTTTTATATACTGATCAGGCGGTTAGAGAAACAGATGAAATTCGTAGACGAGGCAAGTATCACCGTACATGCCGGCAATGGCGGCAATGGCGCCATGAGTTTTCGGCGTGAGAAGTACGTCGCCCGGGGTGGTCCCGATGGCGGCGACGGCGGCGATGGCGGCAGCGTTATTATCGAGGCCGATGACGCCCTCAATACCATGGTGGACTACCGCTTCCAGCGCAACTACCGGGCCGCCAGCGGAAAATCCGGCGCCGGCCGCGATTGCACCGGCGCCAGCGGCGAGGACCTGGTGCTGCGTGTACCGGTGGGAACCACGATTATCGATGAGGATATTGGTGAGGTACTGGGTGATTTATCGGTTGCGGGACAACGACTGGTGGTGGCCCAGGGTGGATTTCACGGTCTGGGCAACACCCGCTTCAAATCCAGTACCAACCGTGCACCGCGCCAGACCACACCCGGTAGCGAGGGCGAGCAGCGCTCCCTGAAGCTGGAACTCAAGGTATTGGCGGATGTGGGCCTGCTGGGGCTGCCCAATGCCGGCAAGTCGACTTTGATACGTGCGGTATCGTCCGCCAAACCCAAGGTGGCGGATTACCCCTTTACCACGCTGGTACCCAACCTGGGCGTGGTGAAGGTGGAAGATCACCGCAGCTTCGTGGTGGCGGATATTCCCGGCCTGATCGAGGGCGCGTCTGAGGGGGCCGGTCTGGGTATCCGCTTCCTCAAACACCTCACGCGCAATCGCATCTTGCTGCACCTGGTGGACATGGCGCCTTTTGACGAGAGTGACCCGGCCGAGGCGGCGCTGGCCATTGTGCGGGAACTGGAACGTTTTAGCGCCACCCTGGCACAGCGTGAGCGCTGGTTGGTGCTTAACAAAAGTGATTTACTGGACGAGGAGACCTTTGCCCGGCGGCGCGATGCAGTGCTGAGGGCGTTGGCCTGGCAGGGGCCGGTGTACTCAATTGCGGCCATCCGGGGGGATGGCACGGTCAGGCTGTGCGGTGATTTAATGACCGCTCTGGAAGCGTGCCGTGCCCGGGAAATAGCGGATCCGGAGTTGGCGGAGATGGAAAGTGAGCTACAAACCCGTATGCAGGACGAGGCCAGGCAGCGTATTGAAGATTTGCGTGCACTGCGTCGTCGGGAGGCCCGGGACGCCAGAGAAGACGACTTTGATGATGATGACTTCGACGTTGAAGTTGAGTATCTGCCCTAGTGTGCCTCGTCGCTCTGAATGTTACATTATGAGCGACGAGGCACACTATGACTGAACGTACCGAAATAGCCGCGTCCCGGCGTTGGGTGGTCAAGGTGGGCAGTGCGCTGCTGACCGATGATGGTCGCGGCCTGGACCAGAGTATGATCTCCACCCTGGTGGAGCAGCTGGTGCAACTGCGCGGGCAGGGCTGCGAGGTGGTGTTGGTAAGCAGCGGTGCGGTGGCTGCCGGTATTGTCCGCCTTGGCTGGACAGAGCGCCCCCACTTGATACATAAGTTGCAGGCGGCCGCCGCTGTGGGCCAGTCGGTGTTGGTGCAAAGTTACGAGACCGCCTTCAACCGCCACGATATCGCCACCGCCCAGATATTACTGGGGCACGATGATGTGATTGCTCGTGACAGGTACCTCAATGCCCGCGGGACTCTCAATACCCTGCTGCAACTGGGGGTGGTGCCGGTGGTCAATGAGAACGACACGGTGGTGACCGAGGAGATCCGCTTCGGTGATAACGATACCCTGGGCGCCCTGGTGGCCAACCTGATCGACGCTGACGCGCTGATACTGCTTACCGATCAGCAGGGCCTGTACCGGGAAGATCCCCGCCAGAACCCCGCTGCGGAACTGGTACAGTTGTGTGATGTACACGACCCCCGTCTCGATGCCATGGCCGGGGAGGGGGGTGCCCTGGGTCGCGGTGGTATGGTCACCAAACTGCGCGCCGCGCGGCTGGCGGCACGTTCCGGCACGGAAACCGTTATTGCCTCGGGTCGGGTAGATCATATTGTTGCCAGCATAGCCGCTGGAGAAAATGTGGGTACCTGGCTGCGCACCGGCAAGCAACCGCAGAATGCCCGCAAGCAGTGGTTGGCCAGCATGGTGCAGATACAGGGCAGCGTGGAACTGGACAATGGTGCGGTGCGGGTACTGCGTGATTCCGGTCGCAGCCTGCTGCCGGTTGGCGTGTGCGGTGTGCACGGTAATTTCACCCGGGGCGATATGGTGTCCTGCCGTGACCCCAACGGATGCGAGATCGCCCGTGGCCTGGTCAACTACAGCGCCGAGGAAACCCGTCGCATCATGGGCTCCCCATCGCGGGAAATCGAGGGAATTCTCGGTTACCAGGTGGACGAGGAACTCATCCACCGGGACAACCTGGTGCTGGTTTAGGGGATTGGTGCCCCCGCGCGCCACGCACCTGACATCTTCGCATACAAGCAGGGATGAATGTGGAATAATGGGCGGCTTCCCGATTTAAAAACAAGGAGAGCCCATGACGGCGTCACCAACGCTATTACTCTCTGCCTATTGTATTGCGATAGCCGGCTTCTCCCTGGTGGGCGGTCTGCTGCCCAACTGGGTGCGGATGACCCATACCCGCACCCAGTTGGTGATGAGTTTTGTGTCCGGCCTGATGCTCGGTGTCGCCTTCTACTATCTGCTGCCCCACAGTGTGGCTATGGTTGGTGGCCCCGATGCGGTGGACTCCACCGTGTGGTGGTTGATGATCGGCCTCATCGTTATGCTGCTGCTGTTGCGATTGTTCCACTTTCACCAACACGATTTCAGCAGTGAACAGGATGAGCATCGCGACCACAATCACCAGTCACCTGAATCTGGCGCCCATAGATTGAGCTGGATTGGTATCGCGCTGGGCCTCGCCCTGCACACCCTGATCGATGGCGTGGCTCTCGGTGCGATCATGCAGGGAGAGAGCGTCGCAGGGTCGGGGCTGTTGGGGGTTGGTGTGTTTCTCGCCATCCTGCTGCACAAGCCGCTGGATGCCATGTCGATTACCGCTGTTATGGAGGCGGGTGGCTGGAGCCGGCGCGCGCGGGCGACCACCAATCTACTGTTCGCCCTGATGTGTCCCCTGGGCGCGCTGTTGTTCTTCTTCGGGGTGGATTTGTTGGCGGATACCCGCAGTCATGTGGTGGCCGCGGCATTGGCGTTTTCGGCGGGAGCGTTTATCTGTATCGCCCTCAGTGATTTGTTACCCGAGGTGCATTTCCATAGCCACGACCGGGCCAAGCTGACCCTGGCTTTCCTGCTGGGTATCGGGCTGGCTTATGGTATGGGCAGCGTGGAGCATGCCAGTGCCCATCTTGATTCCCACGTCGATGCAAGTGAAAGCCATTAGTTTTGTCTCAACCGTCCAGCCAGCCTGCAAGGTGCTCTATAGACAGAGCGGCCAGCGCCTCGACATGGGCGGGAGAACTGTTAAGGCAGGGAATGTAATCGTAGTGCTTGCCGCCTG
>QNFS01000163.1 GCA_003646415.1 Gammaproteobacteria bacterium | reverse complement strand
CATAATGTAACATTCAGCGAGTCGCCAAAGGCCATCAGTAAGGCGCGTTTTCGCAGGCATAGCGGGTCTACGTCAAGAAATCGCAACGCAGCTGATGGCCTTTGGCGGCTCGCCCGAAGGGAGGTACACTGGTGTCCTGCTAATGCCGCAAAATCAGGGTGTCGCCGCGCTGGGTAAACTCGATATGTTTTAAAAAAGACATGCCGAGCAGAACCTGCTCGCTCTGCAGTCCCGGCGTAATACCTGCTGGAATATCATGCAGTTCGATACCTCCCACGCTGACACTCTCAAGATTGGCGGCATAGCTGGTGGTGATGCCATTTGCGGTCCGGGTTTGAAAAGCCCGACCTCGCGGTATCCCCAGGCGCCTGGCAACGGCCGCCGGAATAGCGACGCCACTGGCGCCGGTGTCCAACATAAACACAACAGGTTTGCCGTTGATTGCGCCACTGGTTACATAGTGGCCGAATTTATTGCGCTGCAACACCACTTCCAGAGTGCCCTCCTCCCCATAGCTGGTACGCAGATTCTGGTTCGGGTTGTGCTGCTTATCGAGAAGGTCGCTGAAATAGAATACGCCCAGCGCCAGGAGCACCAGCCACGCAAACACCTGCATGGTCGTGCCCATGCGTTTTTGCTCCTGGAGGTCATCTTGCCCACTCATTGGAAAAAAACCTCATCATCCACTAGTGCCGAAAGACCCGGGCACTTGGCCCCGGCCAGGCTGATCATATATGGTAAGCTGCGATCATTCCAAGGATAGAACAAGCCCACTGAAACCAGTGTAGTGGAGACATACTTTGAACAGCAAGAAGCTGAAAGACGCCGAGGCCGGTTTCCTGGCGCGCTATCCCGGGGGGTTTGCAGATCCGGGGATAGAACCCATCAAGAAAAAGCATAATGTGGAAAAACTGGTCGAGTTCACCCAGCAGAGCCTGACCCGTGAAAGCTTCAATCGACCTGAATTTATCGCGGAAACCCTGGTCAAAATTGTGAGTCGGTCCTCGATGGTCTCCCGGTTTGAGAAACCGAAATTCCGTGATTTCGTCAGGTCTTTGAACTCCCACGAAAAACAGGCACTGGCAGACAGCTTTGAAAAGCGCCTGTATGGTCGGCAGAAACAGCGCGGGTTTGAAGAAATCCTTGGATTCCTCAGTCATCACCGCATCGCCAAATGGGCCATCATCTCTGCGGTGCCCTTTTACTTTTCACCTCGTAAAGAAGCGTTCATCAAACCCACCACTACCAAGGGTATACTCTCCTATCTTGAAGTTACCGACCTGGAGTACAAGGCGACACCCTCATGGGCGTTTTATAAAGGATATCTGAGCCTGTTGGCAGATATAAAAAAGCAGGTCGCGCCCTCGCTGTCGCCAAACAATGCGGCTCTGACCGGTTTTTTGATGAGCAGTATCTGAGACTCCCAAGGAAACCGAATATGCTTATAGATCCTCAAGACCACCAATCCCATGAAGAACGCATATCCGGCAGTGAGGGCCAGCGGACACTCTCCAGGAGTATTGCCGTCGCCGCAGTGGCGATAATTGCTGTTGCTGGTATTGGCGCCGGTTTTTATTTTTCCACACAGAAGAGCACACCGCCGTTTTTAGACAAATCTGCCCCGGTAGTGGCGCCGCTTCCTGTTCCAAAAGTGCCTGCGGCGCCGGACATTCCAGACCCTGCACCGACACCAGCACCCGAGCTTTTACGGGAGGCAGTACCCGCGGAACCTGAAATCACCATCCAAAATAGTGACCAGGAACTGCGCAATCTACTGGCAACAGCCGGCGCTACGCCTCTTGTCACACAAGTCCTGGAGGCCAACGATCTGGTGCAGCGCGGCGCGGGTATGATTGATGGTTTTAGCCGGGGCCTGGTTCCACGCAAGGCGCTGCCACTGGCGCCACCGAAAAAGGCGTTCAGCACAGTCAAGACCGACGGGCTGACCTACATAGACCCGGCCAGCTACACTCGCTATGACAGCTATGTCCAGGCCATAGCCTCACTGGACGTCAACCTGCTGGTTTCGATATTCCACCGCTACCGTACCCTATTGGAGCAGGCCTACGCAGGGTTTGGCTATTCCGGGGAGGATATGGACAATGCACTGATCAGATCACTGGACTACATTTTGGCGACACCGGAGCCATCTGAGCCGCTTGCACTGCAGCGCAAGGAAGCTATTTTCCAGTACCTGGACCCGAAGTTCGAGCAACTCACCGCTTCACAAAAACAGCTGCTGCGCATGGGCCCCGAGAATTTCGCGAAGATCAAGCAGCAGGCCAGGGCACTACGTCAGGGATTGCTTGGCGTATCGCAATAATCGCGAACGGCCACCCTATTGGCAGCCACGGTGGATGCAGGGGCGGCAATTGCAGCCTAAACTCGTAGTTGAATTTCACCAGCTAAAATCAGCCGTCACTTCCAGCTCAAATATCTATTAATAAATACTATTGATGGCATTAAATAAATATATTATACCTATTGGGCTTCTCCCCCTACAATGGCGCCACTTTCTGAACACAAACCAAGGAGTGTGTTATGACTATTGTCAATCGTGTACCCGACGCCGTATTCAAAACCCGTGTGCGGGATGAGTCTGTAGGGGGCGACAACCCCTTTCGCTGGGAAGAGAAAACCACCGCGGACATTTTTGGCGGCAAGAAGGTTATTGTCTTCTCCCTGCCGGGGGCGTTCACCCCTACCTGTTCCTCCAACCACCTGCCCCGCTACGACGAATTGTATAACGAATTCAAGGCGCTGGGTGTGGACCAGATCGTCTGCATCTCGGTAAACGATGCCTTTGTCATGTTCAAATGGGGCAAGGAACAGGACAACCAGAATATATTCCTGCTGCCCGACGGTAACGGCGAATTCACCCGCAAGATGGGTATGCTGGTAGACAAATCCAACGTTGGTTTTGGCATGCGCTCCTGGCGTTACTCCATGATCGTAGACGATGGCACGATCGAAAAAATGTTCATCGAAGAGGGCTTCGATGACAACTGCCAGAGCGACCCGTTTGAAGTGTCAGACGCCGATACGATGATGGCCTACCTCAAAGGTGTTGAGTCGACCGGCGTCTCGGCTCCGCGCAAGGCGTTTCAGGGCTAGTCAATCACTTCCAGATGGCCCTTTTACTGTGGTAAGGGGTCTACTTTTCCCTTTCAGGGTCTGTCGCTTTGGCACACATCTGCCAGCGGGGTGGCCACAGCGCGATGTTGCCGTTCCTGCGGCAGCACCCTATACTGCTGATCGCTCCCAAAATGATAGTCAATCAGGCCAAGCTACCATGAAGCCAGTCCGTACAGGCCACCTTGTAGCCCTATTATTTTGCCTCCCTCTGGCCCACACATGGGCGCAGTCCGGCTTGGTAGAAGAATGTGTTACACAAGAGAATGGCTTCTACCGAGCCTTCGGCAAGGGAGAGCAGAAGGACTGCCCCATTAGCCATGACGGGTGATATAGCCTGTCATGGCTGCGATCTGCTGGTTAATGTAGCGACGCTGAAGGATGGCGAAAGTGCCTCCTGCCCGCGCTGTGGTAGTTTTCTCACCCGAGTGCGCTCCGACGCCTTCAGCCGGGTGCTGGCTTATGCCTTCGCCGGGGTGATACTGCTGATACTGGCCAACAGCTTCCCCTTTCTCTCCTTCGCCGCCAGCGGACTCGAAAGCGTGATCACCCTGCGGCAGACGCCTCGCGCCATCTGGGATTACGACATGCCGGCGGTGGCGTTAATGGTGGCCGCCTTCATTATTGTCATTCCCTCCGCCATCCTGGGCATGCTGTTAATGCTGTGTATCCCCCTGCAACAGGGGCGCTACCGCCCCTGGCTGGTGACCACGGCTAAATGGATTTTCCTCGCCCAGAACTGGGCCATGGTCGAAGTGTTTATCATCGGCGTGATCGTCTCGCTGGTGAAAATCGCCGCCATGGCGACCATCGTCCTCGGCATCTCTTTCTGGGCCTACGCCGGCTTCGCCATCTGCTTCACCCTGGCCCTGGCCAATCTGGATCGCTACCAGTGCTGGGAACGCATTGAAGCATTGGAGTCTGCGTAGTGCCTGAAATAGTGCCTGAAATAGTGCCTGAAATAGCGTCTGAAATAGTGCCTGCAACAACGCCCGAATCAGCACCCGCAACGACTGCCGCGTCCCAGGGCCTGTCAGCCTGCCACGTCTGCTGCAAGTTGGCGCCCGCCGAGGTGCATCACTGCCCGCGCTGCGGCTCCGCCATGCACCTGCGCAAGAACGACAGTATCCAGCGCACCCTGGCCCTGCTGGTCACGGCCTGTCTGCTGTACATCCCGGCCAACCTGTTCCCGATCATGATCACCGACCAACTGGGAAGCTCAGAGGGCAGCACGATAATGGGCGGTGTCCTGTTGTTGATCCATCACGACGCGCTGCCGGTCGCGCTGGTGATTTTTGTTTTCAGTGTCATGGTGCCATCGGGCAAGCTGATGTCCATGTTCTACCTGGTGTGGACAGTGAAGCGACACTCACCGGTGAGCCCGCGCCAGCGCACTATTATGTACCGTGTCACCGAATTTGTCGGCAAGTGGTCCATGGTTGACGTGTTTGTGGTAGCCATACTGGTGGCATTGGTGCATCTTGGGGGCCTGCTGGCGATCAGGCCGGGTATTGCCGCCCTGTCTTTCGCCGGGGTGGTTATAGTCACCATGATCGCGGCGGAGAGCTTCGACCCGCGGCTGATCTGGGACGCAATGGAAAAAACGGAAGAAAAAAATAGTGACAACTGAACAAGCTGAAATAAGCCGGGGCCGGTCTTTTTCCGGTATCTGGATCATCCCCCTGATCGCTCTGCTGTTGGGCGTATACATGGTGGTCCACACCTGGCTGACGGAGGGCCCGACGATAACTATCGCCTTCAATAACGCCTCCGGCCTCGCAGAGGGCAAGACCAAAATCAAATACCGCAGTGTCGACATGGGCGTGGTGGAGGAAGTGCGCCTGAACGATGAATTCGATGGCGTCATAGCCACGATCAAACTGGATCGCCAGACCTTGCCCCTGCTGCGCGACGACACCCGCTTCTGGGTGGTCACCGCCCAGGTGGGTATACGCAATATCACCGGGCTCGATACACTGCTGTCCGGCGCCTATATACAGCTGGCGCCAGGTACCGGCAAGGAGGGGCAGCGGAAGTTTGTCGCCCTGGAGAAGCCGCCCCTCACCCCAGCGGGTGCGCCCGGTCTGCGTATACAGCTGACCAGTGAGCGCACCTCCTCCGTTAGTGCGGGTGATAAGGTTCTCTACAAAGGCTACCAGGTAGGCCGCGTTGAAACCATGGAGTTCAGTCCCGCGGATCGCAGAATGCACTACAAGGCATTTATCGATGCGCCCTACCACGAGCTGGTCAACAGCGCGGTGCGCTTCTGGGATGTCAGCGGGATATCCCTCAGTGCGGGTGCGGATGGCTTCAAGGTGGATACCGCTTCGATGGACACCATCTTACTCGGCGGCGTGACCTTCGGTGTGCCAGAAGGTATAGAAAGCGGTGACGCCGTAAAGCATGACACCGAGTTCAAACTGTTCGCCTCCTACGAGGACACCCTCAAAAACCCCTACAAGTACGGCACCAATTACATCGTGTCATTCGACCAGTCGATCAAGGGCCTGTCAGCGGGCGCGCCGGTGGAATTTCGTGGCATACCCATCGGCAGAGTTGAACGGGTATTGTTCAAGGAGGGTATCGTCCAGGGAATCAAGGCCGGTAGCAGCGGTAAGGGAGGTCCGATACCGATACTGATCTACCTGGAACCCGGGCGTCTCGGATTGCCGGACCGACAGGCTTCTGTTGAAAATCTACTGACTGCTATCAGCACCGGCGTGAATAATGGCCTGCGCGCCAGCCTT
>QNFS01000162.1 GCA_003646415.1 Gammaproteobacteria bacterium | reverse complement strand
CGAGAGGAACCTCGGCGCTACGCCTACCGGATTGTGGTGCAGCAGGAGGCGCGCAAGCACGAATTACTCAAGGGTGAGTTGTACGCTGAGGTGTTTGGCATGCTGGGCGAGGAGCAGGTTAGCTACCCTATGGCCGAACTCTCGGTTGAATTTGGAGATGATGATGTACACCCATTGCGTTTCCGGTATTTTCAGGCTATAGAAGGTGAGCTGGTACTGCCGGCGGGCTTTGAGCCCCGGGGTGTGAGCGTGGTGGCCAACTCCAGCACGCCGCGCAAGGCTGAAGTCAGGGAGCGGTACCCCTGGCAATTACAAGAGAGGTTTACCCGCGTTGGGAAGTAGGAAACCCACGTTCAGTGTGCATGGAGGCACGACCCTTATAGCCACGGAGAAGGCGCCGAACCCGCCGTGGAGGTGGCTGAGGCTGGTGAGAAGTTGGAGGCAATAGCGATTGCGGCAGCTAAAGTTGACTAAATTAGTCGGATTTAAGATAATGTCCGGCCGCAATAGCCAATGGCGGCCTTTTCCGGCCCCGGAACCAACCGATGTCTGTAGTTGAATCATTCAATCCGGCCAGCATAAGCCTCACCGACCGCGTAGTGCAAAAAGTGCGCGACCTGGTCACGGAAGAGGAAAATAGCGAGCTTAAGCTGCGTGTCTTTATCACCGGCGGCGGCTGTTCCGGCTTTCAATACGGGTTCACCTTCGATGAACTCGCCGCGGAAGATGACACCGCAATAGAAAAAGACGGCATCATCGTGTTGGTCGACCCCATGAGCTTTCAGTATCTGGCGGGGTCTGAGGTAGATTACACCGAGGGCCTGGAGGGCTCACGCTTCGTGATCAACAACCCCAATGCCGCGACTACCTGTGGCTGCGGCTCATCCTTCTCCATCTAGTGCACTTTATCCGCCGCAGTACACTGATATGTTGTAGGCCATTGAATTACGCTGCAGTGAGATTGGTTTCGCTGTTGCTGGCTATTGCTATGACTATGGCAATGGTGTTTTCGGCGACGGCTCAGGAAGCGGCCCTACAGGAGCAGCACTACGTTGCGGATATCGAGCTGCAAACTGTGGAAGAGTTCCGGCAACTGCTGGATCGGGCGGAGCAATTGTTACTGGAAGGTGCGATTCCCCAGGGTGATGTGGCCAAAGTGACGTTCGTGTTACATGGACCGGTAGTGGGAAACCTGTTGCGCCAGAATTACCTGGCTAACAAGAAAACGGTGGACCTGGCGGCCAGCCTGTCGGCCATGGGTGTGATCGAGATCAAGGCCTGCCGCACCTGGATGGGGAGCCATGGGGTGAAAGAGGAAGATTTACAACCCTTTGTTGAAACAGTTGCCTATGGGCCTGCTGAGGTTCAGCGCCTGGCGCAAGAAAAGAACTACATTTACTTTTAATCTGGTTTAACCCGGGTAAATGCCTCCCAGTACCCGCGATCCCGCGGCGCCGGTAACCGCCGGGGCATTGCCGGCCAATCCCCCCAGGGTCTGCCCGGCCAGCCAGGCAAACGTGGCGGCTTCCACCCAGTCAGGATCCATACCAATAACCGAGGTGTTGTCCAGTTTGGCGGGAGCCAGCTTGTGATGCAGACGGCGCATCAGGTCTGTGTTGTGAGCGCCGCCGCCACAGACGTAAATTTCTGACACTTCCACTGTACTGCCGCGTACGGCATTGGCGATGGTAATCGCGGTGAGTTCCGCCAGGGTGGCCTGTATATCGCGGGGGGAGGGGTTCTCATTCCGGGTGAGGCAATTATCCAGCCAGTCCAGGTTGAACATCTCCTTGCCGGTGCTGCGTGGTCCCGACCTCTGGAAGTAGGGGTGCTGCAATAAGCGTTGCAGGACTTCCCCTACGACTTCTCCCTCAGCCGACCATTGGCCGTCGCGGTCAAAAGACTTTCCCAGGTGGCGCATTACCCAGTGGTCCAGCAGGGTGTTGCCCGGACCGGTGTCAAAGCCACTGTGCAGATCCTGTCCTTCAAGCAGGGTTGCGTTCGCTATGCCGCCGATGTTCACTATAGCGCGGTTTACACCTTTTTTCGCGAAAGCGGCGCCATGGAAGGCCGGAGCCAGCGGTGCGCCCTCGCCACCTGCGGCGATATCCCTGCGCCGAAAGTCGGCAACCGTGGTAATGCCGGTGATCTCGGCGATGGTATTGGGGTCGCCGATTTGCAGGGTAAAACCCTCGGCGGCGTTTGTTGCGCCTGATGGCGGGCGATGGCGGATGGTTTGTCCGTGGCTGCCAATAGCTGTTACCTGGCTCGCGTGCGTATTGGCTGCTGCCAGCAGGGCCTGTGTGGTTTCGGCAAACAGCATGCCCAACTCGCGGTCCAGTGTGCCCATACGCTCGATTTCGTTGGAGCCTGCATGGCTGATGGCCACGATACGCTGCCTGGTCGCCGTTGGGATTGCGTGCTCGTGTGTGCGCAGTAGTTCCACGTCGCTGGCGCTAACACGGACCAGGGCGCTGTCCACGGCATCCACGCTGGTGCCTGACATCAGCCCGACAAACAGTGCATCGCTGCTCATGTTTGGATCAGTGCGCGGCTGTGGCAGGGTGGGTGGAATCAGCCATCGCCAGCCGGTTATCGGAACGCAGGGCCGCGAGTTGCGTGGACGCCTTGTTGGTCATCTGCTGGAACCTGGCCATTTCCGCCGCGGGCAATGATTTGGCCTTGGGCAGTTTTTTGTGGATGGTGCGTGGGTTGCGATGTACGCCGTTCATCAGGAACTCATAGTGCAGGTGCGGGCCGGTGGCCGCCCCGGTAGAGCCCACGGTGCCGATCACCTGGCTCTGGGAGACCCGCTGCCCCTTTTTTACCTTGCGCTTGTGCAGGTGCAGGTATTTGGTGACGTACTGCTCACCGTGCTGTATGAATACATAGTTGCCGTTGGCTTTGCTGTAACCGGCCTTGTATACGCGTCCGTCACCTGCGGCAAAAACGGGCGTGCCCGTCGAGGCCGCATAGTCGGTGCCCCGGTGGGGGCGGCTGGTCTTGTATATGGGGTGCAGCCGGCGCGGGTTGAAGTTAGAGCTGATACGGGTGAAATCCACGGGTGCCAGCAGGAAGGCCTTGCGCATACTCACGCCCTGCTCATTGTAGTAGCTCGTGTCGCCATTGGCCTCGGTATAGCGAAATGCGTTGAAGGTCTTGCCCTGGTTGGTGAAGGAGGCGGCGATAATATCGCCGTCCTTGTATTTCTCGCCGTCCAGGTACAGGTCTTCATATACCAGATGGATGGTGTCGCCCTTGCGTGGGTCCTGCACAAAGTCGATGACGCCGCCGAAAATGTTGGCCAATTCCATAATCATCTTCTGTGACAGGCCCGCTTCCTGTCCGGCCATGAACAGGGAGGAAGTAATTTCGCCGGCAGCCCAGGTCTCTCGCGCCTCGGGGGAGCGAATTTGTACCTGGCTGTCAAAACCGGAAACGCCGCGCCGGTAGGTCACCGTTTCAAGCGGTGATTTAACATGGCGGACCGCCGCCAGACCTCCTGACTCATCTGCCTGGAAAGCGATGGTTTGTCCCGGAAAGATGCGCCCCAGCGACTTGCCGTCTGATGTCTGACTGATTATCTGGTGCAAGTCCCTGTCGTTGTATCCGGCGCGTTTGAAGATAAGCGAAAGGCTGTCGCCGCTTTTTACTGTTTGCGCTGCCCAGAGCTGTTGTGGCGGCTGTGTTGCCGCGAGCCGCTGCCGGCTACTGGAATCGGCTATTGAGTCGGGGGTCGCGTCCGTGGTGGGCTGCGACTCTGTCGTGCGCGCTTGTGCCTCAAGCTCGCCCCGCGTGCTGGCATCGTCGTCGTTGTCGGAGGGCATTGAAATGAACGCGATAGCGATAAATGCGATTATTGCTGCAGCTGCCAGCATGCGTTTGTGTGGCAGGTTGAGCTGCGGCAGCTGCATTTGCATTTGATCACTGCGAAGTGCGGTGGCCCCCCGCGATCGTTTCGCTGCTGACATGTTCCCTGGGTACTTTTTCTGTGTGAAGGGCCAGTATATAAAAAAATGAGCAAATTCAAC
Source organism: Gammaproteobacteria bacterium (assembly GCA_003646415.1). Classification (GTDB taxonomy): domain Bacteria; phylum Pseudomonadota; class Gammaproteobacteria; order Pseudomonadales; family Halieaceae; genus JBALVO01. The sequence goes on along the minus strand of QNFS01000162.1, from coordinate 1,913 downwards.
AGCAAGGATATATCTCTCGGTTGAATGGCGTTTACTTAATGGTCCGTGGTTACGTGCCGCTGCTCCCGGGAGTTTTTTGCCCTACGCAATGTATCTGCCATGAGTTGTCCAGGTGTCATTCATACCAGGGTTTGCATTTTGGAGGCGGTGTTGTATGGTTGGCGCCATTTGAACTGAACACAACCCAGCAGACTGGAAAAAGCCCAATGAGCAGTGCACTACTCGACGATCTCCGCGCCCGCGGATTGATTTTCCAGATTGCCGGAGAAGATGACCTTCCCGGCTGGCTGGACGGTGGTATGCGCACCTTATATTGCGGTTTTGATCCCACCGCCGACAGCCTGCATATTGGTTCGCTGGTACCCCTGCTGATGCTGCGCCGCTTCCAACTGGCGGGGCACAAGCCGCTGGCCCTGGTAGGTGGCGCCACCGGTTTGATAGGCGACCCGAGCTTCAAAGCCCAGGAACGGCAGCTGAACACCGCGGAAGTGGTGGCCGACTGGGTGGAGAAGATTAAACAACAGGTTTCCCGGTTTATCGATTTTGACGCGGGAGAGGCCTCTGCCGAGGTAGTGAACAACCTGGACTGGACCGCCGGCCTGGATGTGCTGACTTTCCTGCGCGATGTGGGTAAGCACTTCTCTATCAACGCCATGATCCAGAAAGAGTCTGTCAAGCAGCGTATCGAGCGGGACGGCAGCGGCATAAGCTACACCGAATTCACCTACATGATCCTGCAATCCTTTGACTTTGCCGAACTGAACAAGCGTTACGGTTGTAGCCTGCAGTTGGGGGGCTCTGACCAGTGGGGCAACATCACCGGCGGTATCGACCTGACCCGCAGGCTACACGGCAACCAGGTGTTTGGTTTGACCATGCCACTGATTACCAAAGCGGACGGCAGCAAATTCGGCAAGACCGAGTCGGGCACTGTCTGGCTGGACCCCGCGCGCACATCTCCCTATGCCTTCTACCAGTTCTGGTTGGGCACGGCAGATGTGGATGTTTACAAGTTCCTGAAATACTTCACTTTTTTGGACGTGGCCGAGATAGATGCTATAGAGCGAGCCGATGCCGAGCGCCAGGGTCGACCCGAGGCGCAGATGGTGCTGGCGCGGGAGGTCACTCACCTGGTGCACGGACAGGATGGGCTGGATGCGGCGGTGCGCATAACCGGGTCGCTGTTTAGCGGTTCTATTGAGTCGCTGTCTGAGAGCGATATGCTGCAACTGCGCCAGGATGGTTTGCCCGCCAGTACGGTGACTCGCAGTGAGCTTCCCCCGACCTTAACCCAGATGCTGACGGACGCGGGCATGGCGGGCTCTGGCAAGCAGGTGAAGGATGCCCTGGGTCGCAATGCCGTAACGGTGAACAATCGGGTAGTAGGCTGGGACGATAATGCCGATGTGGTGAGCTGCTTTGTGCCTGATGAGGCGGCTTTCGGGCGCTTCTATCTGGTTAAGCTGGGTAAGAAAAAATATCACCTGTTTGAGCTGGGTTGAGCGGCCACTGTTCCTGCGGGAAAGGCAAAAATCCGCATTTCCCAATTTTCTTGTCAAACCGCTTGCGCTTCCAAATTGCTCTGCGTATAGTTCGCGTCCCTCGAGCGTGACCGACACCACACAGGCGGCTTTTAAGCCCCTGAAAACTCAAGCAGTTTCAAAAGCTTAGGGTTCAAATGTGGGGTAGGGCATGAGGGGTGTAAGGTGGCAAGAATTTCAAATTTATTGTTGCCTTGACGATGGCGATCGGTATAATACTGCTCCGCGGTTGAGGCTCGCCTCACCGCTTATCTGCGCCCTTGCGGTAGTGGATGTTGTTTAACAAGAAGATGAAGACAGATGTGTGGGCACTTGTTGGGATAGTTGTCACAACTATTCAGACACAACAAGTGACTCATTAATTCATTATTG
>QNFS01000161.1 GCA_003646415.1 Gammaproteobacteria bacterium | reverse complement strand
TTATAAAAGTCCTTCTTGGAATCCACGTTACCCGTGTAACCACGCAGGTAATTGTCGTGGGTGAAGAAAATTTTGGGGATACTTTTGTTCAAACGGGCGTAGTTGTCGAAGCCCATCAAAATGTTGTCCGGCAACTTGTACACCAATTGATAGTAACGAGAAATCATCACTCGCACCCAGGTGCGGCCGCTCTTGCCATAGGAGGCAAAAATATACTGGCAGCGGTTATACTTCCAGAATTCCTCGCGTCCACGGCGCCAACGCTGCAGGTCATGGGCTTTCTCTTCTGGCAAAAAAACCGAAATCACGCGTACCAACCATTTGATTAGCCGCTTGATAACCATGTGCATATAGATTCCCCTGATCAGGGCGGATTGTGCGGCGAAGGGTATAGGATGCCAGGGCCGTTCTCAAGATTGTGTGGTATTTTTAACGGCTTTCATACGCCATCCGCCACATAAAAATCGGTAATTTTCACAGGTTCCTGCCAGACAGGGGGCATGGTGTAGTAATGCCATCTTTATCGTCAGCTATTTCCTGTATTATGGCCGTATATCCCAGACGGGACGTCGCTTGTCTGGTCCACTATCATGGTCACAAACCTTGAATCGCTCATACTGCAGAAATTTGTTCAATCGCCGCCTTTTGCTAGTAATCGGCATTGGACTATGGAGCGCTACAGTCATGGCCACAACACCGGCACTCTCACTCCCCGATTGGAAAATCCTGGAATTTGAGCAGCGGGCTTTCTGGGCCACGGCCCGGTCTCAAATAGAAATCAACCGCGATACGGCCAATGAACAACAGTGGCAACTCACTGCCGCCAGCTCTGTTGTTAACAATTCCGAGCAGGTCAAACTGATACTTGATCCTGAAAATGGTCGAGTAATCGAGCGCTCACGCCTGAGCCGTGGCAAGCAACAACGCTACAAAACCTTTGACTACCTGGCAGATTATATAGTGCGCAAGCGACGCACTCCGGGCGACGACCCCAATCAGCCATCAACTGAGTGGGCCGTCAAAAGTCACAAGAAAATTGCCTACCCGGAACTTGCCAAGGGTATGGCAATCACCGACGTCTACGCGTTATTGTTGCTCGCAGAGCGCTTTCAGGCGGGATCCGATAAATCTGCCGAATTTGTCGTTCTTACCGATTTCAATTTTTATCACGTACTTATGACACACAGCGCCGACACGGCTATTCCTGTTGACTACCAGGTTGCCGGCGGACAGAACGTCACCGGCACGCGCGACGTGCGCACGGTGACCCTGCAGGTCAACCCACTGGTTCCCCTGGTGGAAAAACCAGATTTCAGCTTGCTGGGGCTACACGGCAGAATCACTCTGTTATTTGACAAGGAATCCTCGATACCCGTGCAATTGCGCGGTATAGCGCCAAGGTTGGGGCCCACTGCAATCAACCTCAAGACAGTTACGCTGAGGGAGTCCCTGCCATGAAGGCCCATACAGGGCCAGTGGGTTTAATCAGCAACCCGGGCAGTGGGCACAATCGCAACCATTTTGAACGCATCCGCACACGCATTGGGCAATGCCCACAAATCCACCATATCGTGACTGACAGCCCGGCTGACATAAAGCCGGCACTCACTGAACTGGCGGCCCGGGGTATCAGCGTGCTGGCCATTAATGGCGGCGATGGCACCGCATCAGCCGTTTTGGGCGAACTACTGGAGTCCGGACTGTTTGCGACATCTCCGCTGATAGCTCTGCTGCCCGGCGGCACCGCTAACATGAACGCGGGAGACATCGGCATCAGTGGCTCGTTGAGGAAGGCGACGTCACACTTTTGTGAGTGGTGTGAGAGTGGGCGCGACACCACGGACAAGCTGGCACAGCGCACCTTGCTGCGGGTGGTCACAGTTGACGGCCAGCCTCCACTTTACGGCATGTTTCTAGGCGGCGGCGCTATCATCCAGGGTACCGAATATGCACACAGGGAAATCCACTCACGGGGCTTTCGCGATGATTTTAGCCTCGCGTTGAGCACCCTGCGCACTGTGTGGGGGGTACTACGCAAAGAACCGCTGTATAACCGGCATGTGGCCATCAACCTGTTTCTGGATGATGCTGATCTAGCGCAACACAACACATTGATCCTGGCCATGAGTACACTGCAGCGCCTGGCCTTTGGCATGCGCCCCTTCTGGGGACAGGAGCCGGGCGATATCCAGCTGACGCTGATAGAACAACACTGCACCCGCTTTGCACGCACATTTTTCTCAATCATACGCGGCCGTCCCAGCAACAATGCAGTTCCCTCCGCTGGCTATATCAGTCACAATGCGCAAAAGATCCGCATCGAACTTGATGGAAAGCTAAACCTTGACGGAGAAATCCTGGTGGTCAAAGGCCCGGTGGAAATCAGCGCCAGCATGTCTCTGAAATTCCTGAAACTGTGAGCACCTACCCCCATGTGAGCGGCCCAAGCGTGGAGTCAGAGCCCGCGCTGGGGCGGTTAATTGAACAATTGCGCGCGCGCCACCATGACGCCATCTGTGGCGCCTTGCTGTACGGATCGTGCCTGCGCAATGGCAATATTTATGATGGACTGGTGGATCTATACCTGATTTGCGACAGTTATCGGGCAGCCTACGGCCGCTCATGGCTGGCGGTGGCAAACTGGATACTGCCCCCCAACGTGTTTCACGTCGAGTTGAAACCGGATGATGAATCGCTGAATGACAAGACACTGCGCTGCAAGGTCACCATCATCTCCCTGCACGACTTCCAGCGCGGCTGCTCCCGGACCCGCTTCGAATCCTACATCTGGGGTCGCTTTGCGCAACCGACCAGCATAATTTACAGCCGTGATGAGCAATCGCGTTCTGCAATAGAAGATTCACTCCTGCAGGCGGCTCGCACCCTCCTGCAGAATGCTGTTCCGGTCCTGCCGGAACAGGGCAGCCTGGCAGTCTTGTGGGAACAGGCCCTGGCCTTGAGTTATGCCACCGAGTTGCGCACCGAAAGCAGCGGCCGCGCCGGGGAACTGGTCCAATCCTCGCAAGAGCTCTACACCACCCTTACCCGGCATCATGCTGACTCCCTCGGATTCCCCTTTGTAGTGTATGAAGGTGACACACGGCTGCAGTATAAAAGTGAGATCAATCGCTCAAAACGCCGCTTATACGCGCTGGCCTGGTCGTTGCGGCGGGGCCAGGGCAAACTGATGTCTATTCTGAGGGTGCTCAAAGCGCTATTTACATTCAAAGGGGCATTGGACTACTTCGCGTGGAAACTGGAGCGTCATACCGGAGAAAAAATCGTCATTCCCGACAAGGTCAGGCGGGCACCGCTGCTATTTCTGTGGGGCTTCTGTTGGGATCTGTACCGGCGCGGCCTGTTCAAATAGCTGTTTGCCACAGGCGACAGAACACATGTGCCGTATGCGTTCCGGCCCCAAGGGGTTAATCGATAAGTGTATGGCCAGCAGTGTGATGCTACTGGACTGCACCAAACTGAAGCACTAGCTGCCTGACAGCTTGCGCCGCCCGCTGCAGTTCATCATCCGTCGCTCCCCTCGCCGCAGGTATTGCCGCATCTGAGGCCTGCAAAACCGCATCCGCCGGGAGAATCGTGGCCGGCTCCAGCCAGGCGGCACGCCCCCCGCCAACCAGCGCACTCTGGATATTGCCGATATCACGCCGCATACGCCGCGGGCCAAAGCGCATGGCCAGGCGATGACTGAGCGGCTTGTACCGATAACTGTGCGCCAGTGACCACCACCTCGCATCTCCATCCCCTACATCAAATATGAACAGGGGCACACCCATGGCCGCCGCCTCCCCCAGCATGGACATGGACTCGCCGGTGACGACAAAAGCATCGGCCAGCGCTAACAAGCCACGGTAGGGGTTGTCACCGGCATCGCCCCAGCGATAGCAAAAATGTGGAGCCATCAGCTGCGCCTGCAGCGCGTCACCGGCCAGGCTGGGGGTACGCGGACTATCCGTAACCAGCAGGGCGCCACCAGCGACTGTCGCCAGGTCATTGGCCAATGCACCCAGGCGCGCGCCTTTTTCGGCAGTCATCACAAAACGGCCGCTGTCTCCACCCATCAAAACCACTATCCAGGGACGCGGCAAATCCACAATTTGCGGGCGCAGGCGCTCAGCGGCACTGGCCAGCTCAACCGCAGGCATGCGATGCAGAGGTAGTGTGTTGTGTAGGATATTGTCCTGCTGTGGCAGGAAATACTGAGGGGTGGTCACCACCAGATCCCAGGTGGAAAGCGGCGCCCAGGGACGACCGATGTGAACCAGGCGAGTCCTGCCGCCGGATTGCTGTTTGATCCAGCGCGCGACAGGCTCATTGCGACGCCCGGCGCTGATCACCAGGTCTGGCCACGGAGCGTCGAGAGGGCTGGAGTTCGCCCGCTCAATACCGGCAAGGGTGGCATGCAGGCCCAGGTGAGTGAGCAATTCCCAGGGGCGTGCCACAATGGTCTTTTCTATATAGCCAAAACCCAGCTCCCGAGCCAGGGCAAGCACCTGGGTATTATCACCGGCCTTTCTTCCCAGCAGGCACCAGACTGTGATTTTCCCCTCGCTCACTAACGCTATCACTCCAAATATTGCCAAAGCCAGCCATTTATGGAAATCCGCGCTGGCGGTAAACTATCCCACAAATTACTCACGAGAAGAAACTTTTTGAAACCCACCGTTTTTATCCACACCAACCACAAGCAGATGCTGGGTGCACTGGTGAGCCGCTATTCCCTGCAGAAAAATTCCACCCACGCAGATAAGTTCGATGTAGAGTTTATCGAAGTGAAAGATTATCCGTGCGTACTACAGCGCGAGGGGCAACGTTACCTGCGCGACGGCGACATGCGTCCCTGGCTGAACGAGGACCTGCAATCCTTCACACCACTGCGCTTCGCTCCGCCGGAGCTGATGAACTACGAAGGTCGCGCGTTGGTAATAGACCCCGATGTTTTCGCCATCGGCGATATCTGGGAGTTGCTGAGTCGCGATATGGCGGGGTCGGCTATTGTGTGTCGTCCGAAGTCCGGTCGCAAAGGGCGCAAGGGCGCGTACGCCAGCAGTGTCATGCTACTGGACTGTGCGCAGCTCAAGCACTGGCGGTTCGAGAACGACTTCACAGAAATGTTCGAGCCAGTCAAACGCGATTACATGGACTGGGTGTCACTAAAACTGGAAGACCCGTCCACCATTGGCCTGCTCGAAAACAAATGGAATGATTTTGATAACCTGACTGACAGTACCAGGCTGCTGCACAACACCAAACGCAAAACCCAACCCTGGAAAACCGGCCTGAAAATCGACTATCGCATGGCCGATACGTTCCAGCTGTTTCCCCCCAGGCACTGGTTGCGCCGCGGGCGTCGCGCCCTGTTTGGCGACTACAAGTTCGCCGGCACCTATGCCGCCCATCCGGACCCACAACAAGAGGCCTTCTTTTTTGGCCTGGTGCGGGGTGCGCTCGAAGACGGCGCGCTCACCGAAGCCCAACTCCGGGATGAGATTTCACGGGGGCATTTGCGCGCGGATGCGCTGGAGTTAATTGGCGCCTGAGACTAGCGATAGCTGAACATTGGGTCCAGGGTATCCGCCAGTCGCTGGTCGATAGCGGCCACTTCCTCATCGGTGAAATAGTCACGATACCCGCCAACCTTGGCACGGCGCACCTTGAAACTGTTGGGGTTGTCCTTGTCGCGCGGCATCATACGGCCACCGGCAAGACGAAACTGCTGCTTGCTCTCCATCTTCTTCATATTCTCATACGAAGAGTACTCCACCGCCGCATCGACATCGCCATCGCTGGCATCGATCTGCAGAAAATCCAGCATGGCGCGCAGCTCGCGGTGGGGCTCACTGCGCAGGTCTTCATAGCGCAGCAGGTGGAAGTTTTCGACCTTGTCGGCTTCGGTGGCCCACAGATTCAGATAGTCTGTCACCGCCCGCATGCTGCCGCCATTATCACCCATAATAAAATCAAACAGACTGATATCAGTGCCACGTGGCGGATAGTTGTTGATAGCCACCTTGGTGGGCTTGATCCGGAACTTCCA
>QNFS01000160.1 GCA_003646415.1 Gammaproteobacteria bacterium | reverse complement strand
GAATCGCCCACCATGATGGCCTCTACCTCGAGAAAATCACCTGTGCGAAGATCATCGATGGTCATCGGCTCAGCCAGCCCCGTGTTGTCTTCCAGCAACGTGCGGCTGTCCAACTGCACCCGTACGGTTCCTCCCGCCAGTTGCAGAGTCACAGAATTGCCTGCAGCGTCCACAGCGGTCACGGCCGCCTCGACTTCTATACGACCACGGCGCGCGTCTACCTCCCTGGCTCGCAAAATACTGCCGTCCCAGCTGCCCTCAGCCTGCACGATCTCACCATTACCCAGGACCATGTCCGTCGGCCACAGAGTGGCATTGCTGGCATCTACAGTCACGCCGTTGACCTCGAAGTTACCGATTGTGACGAAACTGGTGATAGTTCCCGATACACTTACCTCTTCATCAACCTCGAAGGCGTCCTCAACACCACCTTCCTGTTCCACCCGGAAGGCTTCGATAAGCCCATTTTCCAGGGTCCCGTGGACCTCCACCAGCATGCCCCCCTCCAGGGCCCCGCCGGGCACACCGCTCAGGTCCGCATTGGAGTAATCAACAACAATCTCGCCCAGGGTAAACCGGGTTTCAGTCAAGCCAGTGACAACACCCTCAACCTCAACCTCACTGATCCCGGGAACGAAATCAGCTTTCTTTTCTATTCGCGTGGCGCGTAACTGCCCCTCACCATTGGGGAAGCCCGAGACTTCAACCACATCACCGGGCACCAGGGTGTCAAAGCCCGTAGCCTCGAACACGGTACCGGTGCGTTCGGCGATGACACTCACCCCGAGTACGGTGATCAGCATACTGTCGCCATCCTGGTCGCGCTCGATAGTCTCTACGGGGCCCTCCACCTCCTGGTCGAATACCACCCGAGTGGCGGTGCCGCTGACACCGCCCTCATTCACAGTGCCCGTAACCAGTACCACCATACCCAGACCCAGTTCGTCCTCACTGGCACTGTTCCCATCAATCTCAATTTCCGCCTCATCGGTGTCGAACTCAACGCCGTTGACAAAAATACTGCCAAAGCCATCGATAGTGCCCGATGACGTGGCACCGGTGCCACCTATGCCACCACCACTACCCTGGGTGGAAGCCGCGGCAATGCCACCACCGGAACCGCCCGCACCACAGCCAGACAGTGAAGCGGCGAGAGCCAGCATTATAATTCGACAAAGGGCTGCTTTGGTCATGATCATTCCTCCCCGGTCACGGGGTAATCAGAGTAATAAATTCCCACTGCCACATAGCGGGGCTGGACGGACGACTCATCTTCGGGGCCGACCTCATGGCTGGCTAACCAGCTGTGGTACTCCTCCAGCAACAGTTGGGACTTGCGCGTGGATAACTCCCGGAAGGCGGGAACCGCATCCGGATGCAGCAGAACATTGGAGACCTTGCGTTGGAAATGCCGCTCCCCGGGTGCGGCACCCAGGTTGTGTCCAATGGTATCAATCAATTCGGCGACATCAGTGCCGAGAATATTGATCTTTTCCAAAGGTGTTGCCGAGGGAATGTAGGCCTTCTCCTGCAGTGCTATACCCTGCTCGACAGCAGCGACCGTCCCGCTGCTTTGAAGAACGGATAACATGGCCGCCGGCGGAATATCACCACTGAATTCCTTAACCAGCACACTGAAACTCGCCGCTGTACCGTCCATCGGTAAAACAGCGGGCTCCCCCGCGGCGGTCTGGAAACGCGGGTCGCTGGTCCAACCGCTGATAACTCGAATGGCGCGACTGTAACGTTGTGACGAGGCCTCATCGTCCACCAGCTTCAGCTCTCGCAAGCGCTTGGTCTCCTTGCGAGTCAATCCGGTCAATGCAGAGACACTGGATACGGTCGCTCGCTTGCCGGAGTCGCCAGAGAGAGCAAACCCCTCCTCCACATACGCCTTGCGGGCCAATTCGGCAAAGGTCCCGTAAGCCATACCATGGCGCAACAACACCCTCGCCAGCGGGCGCAATAGTTTCAGTACGGCGGTGCTAAGTACTTGATTTAACTTCTTTTCCATTTATGGGAAGATATTCCCATTGATGGAGTTTGTCAAAGAAAAACGCCCACCAGCAAGCTACTTGAATGTGTCAGCGAACAGATTTTCCGACCAGGCGAACATGTCCTGGTAGTTCTGAGAATTCCAATTGTGAGACTCCCCCAGTGAGCCGGGAACAGCCGGCGCGACAGGTTTTTCATAGATTCACCACACTCTTGTCGTTGATCAGTAATTTATATATATTTTTCTTATTTGGGAATTTATTCCCATTTTAATTGACTGTCAACAATAAATGTTCAAAATATATTCAAAAGCTCTCACCCTGCGCTCCGAAAGAGAGCTGCGACTGGGGTTGAAGAGACGCCCACAAAAAAACCGGGACATGCCCGGTTTTTTTATGGTGCTGTGTGAACTAGAGGCTATTAATCCTCATCGTCCTCATAGCCCTCAGGCTGGGGACGATCCACCAGTTCAACGTAGGCCATAGGGGCCTTGTCACCGGTGCGGTAGCCGCACTTGAGGATGCGGATATAACCACCAGGGCGCTCCTGGTAGCGTGGGCCCAACTCGGTGAAGAGCTTGCCAACCGCCTCTTTGCTGCGCGTCCGGTCAAAAGCCAGGCGGCGGTTAGCCACACTGTCTTTCTTGGCCAGGGTAATCAACGGCTCAGCATAGCTGCGCAGTTCCTTGGCCTTGGGCAGGGTTGTTTTAATCAGCTCGTGCTCTACCAGCGATATGGTCATGTTACGAAACATGGCCTTGCGATGTGAGCTGTTGCGGTTTAACTGACGTCCACTATGGCGATGACGCATTTTTCCAATCCTATATTCTGTGCTATCTCAGCACTTGCAAGCAGTGATTCGGGTGACCAGCTTAGGCGGGCAGAACCCGATCGTCGTTTTTCAGGCTAGCGGGCGGCCAGTTATCCAGGCGCATGCCCAGAGACAGTCCGCGTGACGCCAGCACATCCTTAATTTCGGTTAGTGACTTCTTGCCCAGGTTCGGGGTTTTCAGCAACTCGACTTCAGTGCGTTGCACAAGATCACCGATGTAGTAGATGTTTTCAGCTTTCAGGCAGTTAGCGGAGCGTACGGTGAGTTCCAGATCATCTACCGGACGCAGCAGAATTGGATCCACTTCGTCTTCTTCTTCGACAGACTCCGACTCGCTCTCGCTCTCCAGATCGACAAACACGGCCAACTGCTGCTGCAGAATGGTCGCGGCACGGCGGATAGCCTCTTCCGGATCGATAGTCCCATTGGTTTCCAGATCCAGTACCAGTTTGTCCAGATCGGTACGCTGTTCTACACGAGCGGCCTCAACCACATAGGCTACGCGGTGTACCGGTGAGAAAGTCGCATCCAACTGCAGGCGGCCGATAGAGCGGGTATCTTCTTCCGGATTTTCTCGCGAATCAGCTGGTGAATAGCCGCGGCCTCTGGCCACAGTCAGCTTCATGCTGATCTCGGAATCGCTATTCAGATGGCAAATTACATGTTCAGGATTGCGGATTTCGATATCGTGATCGACCTGGATATCACCAGCGGTCACTGTACCCGGGCCCTTCCTGGTCAGGGTCAGTTCGGCTTCTTCCTTGCCGTTCATAACCAGGGCGACGCCTTTCAAGTTCAGCAGGATCTCGATGACATCTTCCTGCACTCCCTCGATTGCACTGTACTCGTGCAATACACCGTCCATTTCCACCTCGGTAATTGCGCAACCGGGCATGGAAGACAGCAGGATACGACGCAAGGCATTACCCAAGGTGTGCCCAAAGCCACGCTCCAGGGGTTCCAGGGTTACCTGGGCGCGTGTGTTGTTTTTTTCGTCAACATTGATCACGTGCGGTGTCAAAAATTCGTTTACTGCAGTCTGCATTGGGGCACCTGTATTGTAGGGTAGTCCTTCAGTGGACTACTTGGAGTAAAGTTCGACGATCAGGTTTTCATTGATCTCGGGAGACAGGTCCTGACGGTCAGGGACTGACTTGAACACTCCTTCCAGTTTTTCACTGTTTACATCGATCCACTCGGGCTCGCCACGCTGGGCTGCCAGGGCCAGTGCAGACTGCACACGCAGTTGCTTCTTGGCCTTCTCACGCAGGGAAACCACATCGCCTGCCTTCACCTGATATGAGGCAATGTTTACCACAGTATCATTCACCAGGATCGCTTTATGAGCAACCAACTGGCGCGATTCGGCGCGGGTGGAGCCAAAGCCCATGCGATAAACCACGTTATCCAGGCGGCTTTCCAGCAGCTGCAGCAGATTCTCACCTGTCGCGCCCTTCAGCCTGGCAGCCTCTTTGTAGTAGTTGCGAAACTGTTTTTCCAGCACACCGTAGATACGACGTACTTTCTGCTTTTCACGCAGCTGCACACCGTAATCAGACAGGCGGCCACGGCGAGCGCCATGCTGTCCGGGGATAGCTTCCGCTTTACACTTGCTTTCCAACGAGCGCACTCCGCTTTTCAGGAACAGATCTGTTCCTTCACGACGGGAGAGCTTGCACTTGGGTCCAATATATCGAGCCATGTCAATTTTTCCTGTGTGCGCTTACTGTGAGTTAGACGCGACGTTTCTTGGGAGGACGGCAGCCGTTGTGCGGAATCGGCGTGACATCGGTAATGTTGCTGATTTTGTACCCGCAGGAATTCAGCGCGCGTACGGCAGATTCACGGCCCGGTCCGGGGCCCTTGACCTGCACGTCGAGATTCTTGAGACCGTATTCCTTGGCTGCCTCACCAGCACGCTCTGCCGCAACCTGCGCTGCGAACGGGGTGCTTTTACGCGAGCCGCGAAAGCCTGAACCACCGGCAGTAGCCCAGCTCAGGGTGTTGCCCTGGCGGTCAGTAATAGTAATGATAGTGTTGTTGAAAGACGCGTGAACATGCGCGATTCCGTCCACAATGGTCTTGGTGATTTTCTTACGAGTGCTTTTCGCACCTGGCTTAGCCATAGTTTGTTTCCTGCTTTAATATCAACACTGCACTCAGGTGCAGCTACACTAAAAAGGATTCGCTGTGAAACTAACTTATTTGCGAATCGGTTTGCGCGGCCCCTTGCGGGTACGGGCATTGGTCTTGGTGCGTTGACCGCGCAGGGGCAGACCCCGGCGGTGACGCATGCCGCGGTTGCAGCCCAGGTCCATCAACCGCTTGATGTTCATGGAGACTTCCCTACGCAAATCACCCTCTACCATCATATCGCCGACCTTCGTGCGAAGGGAGTCCATTTCCTGTTCGGTCAATTCACTTATTTTGGCGTTTTCCGCCACGCCAGTGTCGGCGCAAAGGCGCCTGGCCTGACTGCGACCTACACCGAAGATGTATGTCAAAGAGATAACAGTATGCTTGTTATCTGGTATGTTGACGCCGGCAATACGAGCCATTCAACTTTCTCCAATCATTTGTCGTCGCGCTGTGCTGCAAAAACTGCTCAAGCCCCTGATGTGCCTACACTTCAACCGGGGGTAGCGCAAAAGGCGCAGCATTCTAGCGATATCGTTACTAAAAATCAACCGCAGCTTAACCCTGACGCTGCTTGTGGCGCGGGTCTGAATCACAGATCACTCGCACCACACCCTTGCGGCGAACTACCTTGCAGTTCCTGCAAATTTTTTTTACTGATGCACGTACTTTCATAACATCCACTCCGTACTGCGTTAACTAGTGGTCTGACAACCAGGCGGCTTAACGCGCGCCCCCGGACCCACCATAATTTTTCAAATTGGCCTTTTTCATCACCGAGTCATACTGGTGCGACATCAGGTGACTCTGCACCTGGGCCATAAAATCCATTACTACAACAACCACGATCAACAACGAGGTTCCGCCCAGGTAAAAGGGTACGTTCCACATCACCACCAAAAACTGCGGCATTAAACAGACCAGAGCGATATACGCCGAGCCGAACACCGTCAGCCGGGTGAGCACGCCGTCGATATAGTTGGCGGTCTGCTGGCCCGGGCGAATACCCGGCACAAAGGCACCGGAACGCTTCAGGTTGTCAGCCACTTCCACCGGGTTGAACATCAACGCCGTATAAAAGAAGCAGAAAAAT
>QNFS01000159.1 GCA_003646415.1 Gammaproteobacteria bacterium | reverse complement strand
TGCGCTGCACCTGCAGTTCACCAGCCAATACTTTTTGCTGCTCCCGGGCGACGGGCAGTTCCAGCTGCATAGCCCGGTAGGCATCCAGGTCTATACCCATGCCACTGTAAGCTGCACGCTGTCCCAGATAGAAGCCCAGCGCCAGCAACAGTGCGCCCGCCAACGCCAGAATCAGGATAAAAACTCTCTTGCGCCGCTGGCGATAGCCGGTGGCCATGAAGCGATAACGGTGAGAGGTCATTGCAGCTCGCTCCCGACTCTCAGGGCAACAGACCAACCTGTTGCAAGCCCATAGTCTCCGGCAGCCCCAGCATGATATTCATATTCTGCAGGGCCTGGCCCGAGGCGCCCTTGACCAGGTTGTCTATGGTCGTCATTACCACCACCGTATCCCGCTGCTGGGGCACGGCAATGGCGATCTGGCAGCGATTGGCGCCCTTCACCGTGCGCGTCTGGGGGAACACCCCCGCCGGCAACACATCGACAAAAGGTTCGTTTGCATACCAGGCCTGGTATAAAGCCTGCAGATCTTCCGTGTCACCGCCATGCAATTGCGCGTACAGGGTCGAGTGAATACCACGAATAATAGGTAACAGGTGTGGCACGAAAGTCACCTGTACCGACTGACCCGCCACATCCGACAGGCCCTGCTCTATTTCCGGCAAGTGCCTGTGTCCACTGACCCCGTAGGCCTTAAAACTATCCGACGCTTCGCTGAGCAGGTTATCTATTTTGGCCTGGCGTCCGGCGCCACTCACCCCCGAAGCAGAGCTGGCGATAAGGCGGTCAGGGTCTACCAGGCCACGCGCCAACAGCGGAATAAGCCCCAGCTGCACTGATGTGGGGTAACAACCCGGACAGGCCACCAACCGGGCGCCGGCTATTTTTTCCCTGTTGACCTCGGGCAGGCCGTACACGGCCTCGGCCAGTAGCTCCGGGCTGGCGTGGGGCTCACCGTACCAGCGTGACCACAGCGCGGCGTCCCGGATACGATAATCCGCGGACAGGTCAACCACGCGTGCGCCGGCGGCCAGTAACTGCGGCACCAGGTTCATGGCGACATTGTGGGGTGTGGCAAAGAACACCAGGTCGCAGGCGGCCAGCTGTTGCACATCGGGTTCGGTGAAAGCCAGCTCGTAATGACCGCGCAGGTTGGGGAACAAGTCGTCCACACGCCGGCCACTTTCGGCACGAGAGGTGATCGCCACCACCTCCGCCTCCGGGTGCAACGCCAGCAAACGCAGCAATTCAACGCCGGTATAACCGGTGCCTCCAACTATGCCTACTTTTACCATGTCACTATTTTTCCCTTTCTCTAACCAAACCTTGTTTATAGTCAGTGGACAAATGAATTCGGCCCGGCCAATGCTGCCCACAGGACGACCCGCTAGTATAAAAGCAATAAGCCTCGAGATAACTGTTAATATTGGTGTTTTGTTATCCGCTTGAGACCGATGTGCGCAACCTGCTGAACAGCTACAGGCAGCAACTGACCAACTACGAGTCAGTCCTGGCCTACTCCCTGCTGGGTATCGTAGGGGGCGTGGCTTCCGGCCTGGTGGTACTGGGCTTTGAACTGGCCATCGGGGAAGTCGCCTGGATGTGGGGTGTTGGCGACGGTGGCGAAGACTTTGAAGCGCTGCCACACTGGGCGCTATTCGCCCTGCCGGCGGGTGGCGCCACCATCCTGGGTATTCTCTACTCACTGCTCAAACCCGGAGATCGTGAAACCGGCGTTGTCCATGTCATCAGTCGCATGCACTCCCACTACGGCGCCCTGCCCCTGCGCAATGCGCTGGTACAGTTTGTGGGCGGCACGTTCGCCCTCGCCACAGGCCAGTCCGGGGGCCGGGAAGGGCCCGGGGTGCACCTGGGCGGCGCCGTGAACAGCCTGCTGGGCCAGTGGCTGAGCTTACCCAACAACAGCCTGCGTATATTGATCGCCTGTGGTACCGCCGGTGGCATCGCCGCCGCCTTCAACACCCCCCTGGCCGGCGTGATTTTCGCCATGGAAGTGATCATCGCGGAGTACACCGTGGTGGGGTTTATCCCGGTGATGCTAGCGGCCGTCTCGGCAGCGGCAGTGAGCCACTTCCTGTCTGGCGGGGGCGCGCTGTTCAGTATTCCCCCGTTGCAACTGAACTCACTGCTGGAGATACCCTATATCATCTTGCTGGGGCTTTGTTGCGGCGCCGCCGTGGCAGCGTTCATCCGTATCATCAAACTCTCCGCACGCCTGTCACACTGGCCTGTGGCGCTGCGCTTCGCCCTGGCCGGTACCTTCACCGGCGCGCTGGCCCTGGCAGTGCCACAAATTCTGGGCATAGGTTACGACACACTGAACCTCGCCCTGCACGGCGAACTGGCCCTTAACGCGCTGCTGGTTATCGCCGGATGCAAACTGATAGCGACAGCGTTCACTTGCGGCGTGGGTATGCCCGTGGGCCTTATCGGCCCCAACCTGCTGATCGGCGCCTGTATCGGTGGGGCACTGGGCATGGCCGGTGCCATGATCCAGCCGGAGCTGGCCTCAGATCCCACCCTTTATATTGTCATCGGTATGGGTGCGGCCATGGGCACAGTGCTCAATGCGCCACTGGCGGCCATTCTTGCGGTAATAGAACTGACCGGGTCCATCAGTATCAGTATGGCGGCTATGCTGGCCATAGTGACCGCCACCCTCACCAACACCGGCATCTTTCGTCAGCGCTCCGCCCACCAGACGGTATTGAGGCAGTTAAAGCGGCTGGTTCCCGATGATCCACTCAACCAGCTGTTGCATCGCACCGACGTCAATTCCACCATGGATACCCGGGTGGTAAGAGTGCCGATCGCACTGCAGTTGGACGACCTGGAGCCCCTGCTTGAGTTTACCCCCACCTGGTGCCTGGTAGGACGGCAAGGGGAAGACCTCTACCTGGTGCAGGGTCGCGAGTTGCTGGACTGGTTGTCACAGCAGAGTATAGATGGCGACGCAGCTACCGACCTGACGGAAGCTGATATCCGCCGCTGGGCCATCGCACCGGTGCCGATGCAGGCCACACTGCGCCAGGCCATGGACGCCATGCGTGCCGGCACAGCCGAGGCGGTCTGCGTTTACGAGCGCAGCGCCAATACCGGCAAGCGGATACTGCACGGCGTGGTAACCAGGGAGAGTATCGAGAAATTCTCCCTGGCGAGATTGTGACAGGATATTAAAGAGGACAGAACATGCTCTGGCTGAAGGCCTTCCATATTATTTTCGTTGTTTGCTGGTTTGCCGGCCTGTTCTACCTGCCCCGCATCTTCGTGTACTACGCCGCCAGTGAGCACCTGGTGGTTCGTGCACAACTGGGCGTAATGGCGCGCAAGCTGTACCGCTTTGTCACCCCTTTTATGATTATCGCCATCGCCCTGGGTGCGGCCATGATCGCCACGAACCCGGACTACTACCTGCAATCGAAATGGATGAGGCTGAAGCTGGGTGGCGTAGGCTTCCTGTTTATCTATCATCTACAGTGCGGTCGCTATGTACGCGCCATTAACAACAACCTCAATACGCACGGCCACGTGTTTTACCGGTTTTTCAATGAGGTTCCGGTGCTGTTTCTGTTCGGCATCGTGATATTGGCGGTACTCAAGCCTTTTTAGGGCTGCCAATTTAGGTACACTAGCCTCAATAATTTACCCCAGGACAAGACAACTATGAGCACCTCAGAACAACTGTTCGAACGCGCCAAACAACACATCCCCGGCGGTGTCAATTCTCCCGTGCGCGCCTTCAAAGCCGTGGGCGGCACCCCGGTATTTATCGAGCGCAGCGAGGGTCCCTATGTCTTTGACTGCCAGGGCAAGCGCTATATCGACTACGTCTTGTCCTGGGGCCCCATGCTTATGGGTCACAACCACCCGGCGGTGCGCGAGGCAGTGGTGCAGCAAAGCGAGAAAGGCCTCAGCTTTGGCGCACCCACCGAGCTGGAAATACAACTGGCGGATCGCATCTGCGACATCATGCCGGGTATGGACATGGTGCGCATGGTCAACTCGGGCACCGAGGCCACCATGAGCGCTATCCGCCTGGCCCGGGGTTATACCGGGCGTGACACCATCGTCAAATTCGAAGGTTGCTACCACGGCCATTCAGATTCCCTGCTGGTCAAAGCCGGCTCCGGCGCACTCACCCTGGGTGTACCCAGCTCACCGGGTGTGCCCGCGGCGGTGGCAGACTTCACCATGACCCTGACTTACAACGACAGCGAGAGTGTGCGCCAGGCCTTTGCCCAATACGGGGACCGTATCGCCTGTGTGATCGTGGAACCGGTGGCGGGCAATATGAACTGTATTCCACCGGCGCCCGGATTTTTGCAAACCCTGCGGGAAGTCTGCACCGCCAATGGCGCGGTGCTGATCCTGGACGAGGTGATGACCGGGTTCCGCCTGGGCCTGCAGGGCGCGCAAGGTTACTACGGTATCGAAGCGGACCTGACCACACTGGGCAAAGTCATCGGCGGCGGCATGCCCGTGGGCGCCTTTGGTGGCAAGCGCGAGATAATGGAACAGATCGCACCGCTGGGGCCGGTATACCAGGCGGGTACTTTGTCCGGCAACCCCATCGCCATGGCCGCCGGCCTCGCTACCCTGGAGCTCATTTCACAGCCGGGGTTCTATGAACCTGTGTTCGCCCACACCGGGGCGCTGTGTCAGGGTTTACGCGATGCCGCCAGAGATGCGGGCATTCCTTTCACCACCAACCATGTGGGTAGCATGTTCGGCGGTTTCTTCACCAGCGAACAGGGCGTGAGCAATTACAGTCAGGTCATGGCCTGTGACAGTGCGGCCTTCAATCAATTTTTCCACCTGATGCTGGAACACGGGGTTTATCTCGCGCCAGCGTCTTACGAGGCGGGCTTTATGTCCAGCGCCCACGGCGAGGGGGATATCGCGCAAACTATCGCGGCAGCCAGAACGGCCTTCGCCAGTCTTTGACCGAGGAATTCCAATGACATTCACAACTAAGCGCGGCCCCTTTCCCCAGACCCGCATGCGCCGCCTGCGGGCCAACGACTTTGCCCGCCGCCTGGTGCGGGAGAGTGAGCTGACGCCGGCAGATTTTATCTTTCCGGTGTTTGTCCTGGAGGGCAACGGCCAACGGCAGGCTATTCCCTCCATGCCCGGGATTGAGCGACTCAGTAGCGACCTGTTGCTGCAGCAGGCCCGGGAAATCCAGCAACTGGGCATCCCGGCTATCGCACTGTTCCCGGTAGTGGCTGCAGAGTGCAAAAGCCTGATGGCGGAAGAGTCCTTCAATGCCGACGGGCTGGTACAGCGTACGGTGCGTGCGTTAAAGGATGCGCTGCCGGAGCTGGGCGTGATCACCGACGTGGCGCTGGATCCCTTCACTACCCACGGGCAGGACGGCATTATCGACGACGCCGGTTACGTGCTCAATGATGTGACCAGCGAGGTCCTGGTCAAACAGGCCCTGTCCCACGCCGAGGCCGGCGCCGATGTGGTGGCCCCCTCGGATATGATGGATGGCCGTATCGGCGCCATTCGCACGGAGCTGGAAAGCAGCAGCTATCACAACACCCTGATCATGGCCTACGCCGCCAAGTACGCATCCTCCTACTACGGGCCCTTCCGCGATGCGGTCGGTTCCTCGGGCAATATCAAGGGGGGAAATAAATACAGTTACCAGATGGACCCGGCCAACAGCAACGAGGCCCTGCACGAATGTGCCCTGGACCTGGCCGAGGGCGCGGACATGATCATGGTCAAGCCCGGCATGCCCTACCTGGACATCGTGCGCCGGGTAAAAGATGAATTGCAGGCGCCCACTTTCGCCTACCAGGTCAGCGGTGAGTACGCCATGCACATGGCGGCCTTCCAGCAAGGTTGGTTACAGCGCGAGCCCGTGATGCTGGAGTCCCTGCTGTCCTTCAAGCGGGCCGGCTGCGACGGCATCCTCACCTACTTCGCCCTGGAGGCGGCCAAAGCGCTGCAATAGTCACATGCTGCGCGCCCTGGCCTGCACAATACTGATACTGGCTGGCAGTACCGCCAGGGCCGAGTGTGAATGCCTGTG
>QNFS01000158.1 GCA_003646415.1 Gammaproteobacteria bacterium | reverse complement strand
TCCATTGCGCTGTCACATGCCACTTCAAATTGCGCGAGGCTCCAGGGGCTGGCATTGACCAATCCATCGATTTCCACCAGAAACTCTACATCACCGGACCGCACCGGCCTGACGTTACCATCCACGGCAAAACTCTCTGTGTCTCTTTCGCGCCGCGCCACTCACGTATCGGCGTACCTCGTCACTCACAATGCAATAAGGGGCAGTAAATCGCGCCAGGCCTGCTTCTTGAGAAGTGGATTGCCCAACATTTCGGCGCTGCTGACGGTACTGGCAACCAGTGGGCAGTCCAGCTGCGCCAATTGCACCCGGGCTTTGCAGGCCTCGCCCAACAATACCAGGCCACGGCATTGTTGCTGTTCCAGCTTGCGCCCTATAAATCCGGCCACGCTGGCCCGGGCCGCCTCTTCCCCCAAATCCAACTGCGCATTGGTATGAATAGGCCATTCAAAGTGCGCTACCTCGGGACGCATCTTCAGGGGCCGGGTTTGGCCCACCACGTCAAGGGCCTGCACCATGGCCTGCACCAGTTGCACCTGTTCTGTGGCCAGGGGCATACCGCCCATCTCTTCCAGCCATAACCAACCCCCCGCGGTAATGGCGACCAAATTGAACTGTGACACAGCCCCTTGCCGGGATGCGGGAGCGGCAATCTTTGGCGGTGCTGGAGATTTTTCGACATTATCAATCTGCGCAACCCGCCCTGTGGCCTCAGGCACCGGGTCGCCGGCAGCTACTGTGCCGTCTGCAACTGGAAGCCTGCTTTGCGTAGCTGGAACTGTTACCCGGGCTGGTACGACAATGAGTCGCCGGGTCACAGCGGCACCAGCCAACTGTCCACGGGACACGTAGGCGTCTATACCCATAGCATCGAGGTAAGCCATACGTTTCAACTCATTCATTGTGGTCTTCCGGGGGTCATCGCCATATCTCGCACGAGTCTAACAGCTTTGTTTATAGACCTATATCCAACGCCAGCCATGCTGGTTAAAAAAGGTGATGCCGGATTTAATGAAATACTTAACATGCTGCCACCCTTTACTTGCGGCATAGCCTCCATGATGGATAATCTGCATCGCCGGGTTGAATACCAGCCGCCCCTGGCTGCCCAGACGCAGCGACAGGTCGAAATCTTCAAAATAGAGAAAATAATTGTCGTTGAACCCACCCACGGCATGCAGCGCGGCAGTGCGCACCAGCATGAAGCAACCGCTGGCGAGCAGAATATCCGTCTCCTGGTCGCCTATGCATACATCGCGCATCTCGTAGCGGCATAATCGTTTTCGAAACAATCGGCGAATGAGCCGGGGAGCAAAAGCCCGCAATAGCAGGGCGAAGACCGAAGGATAGCGCTTGCAGAGGAACTCCTGGCGACCATCATCCCCCGAGACTTTCGGGCTGACAAGTGCGATGCCACTATCATCCGCCAGACTGGACAAGCCGATACTCAGCGCATCCTCCGCGAGTTCGGCATCCGGGTTCAGCACCAGGTGAAAATCACTATCCAGAGCCGGTATCACGCTATTGTGCCCTGCACCAAACCCACAGTTGGCTGGTAGCGCCCGGTAACATACGCGAAAAAAATCTTCTTGTGGCCAACCGGAGATGGCTAGCCTGCCCCGCTGCCGGCAGGCCACGTCAGACGAATTGTCCACAACCTCGACTGTCACATGGTTCACACAACCGGATGCTGCGGCAACCCGGGCTGACCGTAGCAAACTTTGCAGAACGCGCTGCAACAACTCCTGAGGGCTATTGTGGAGCACGATTGACACGGAGAGGTGCATTGGGGATTGCCGGGATACTTCCATCGTGCAGATGGTAGCAGGAGTTGGGCGGGCTGCAACAAGACAAGGCAGTTTCACCAGTATCAGGTATGAAATGGTTGCCTCATATGGACCAATTCGGACTCGAAGCGGCGCCTTTATCGCTCCAGGGCTTCAATCAGCCCATAAGATATAACTAATTGGAATAAAATATTGTATAAATATCCGCCATGAGCCAGAATGCTCTGTGAACCCACTTACGCAACTTTGTGTAAAAAATCACAAAAATGGCCTATCACCATGTTATTTATAGAGTTTTTGGCTTGTGACGTGATAACCTGTAAAAAGTAGATAATTCAAGGGTTGACTCTCTGGGCAAAGGCCGCAGAATCAAACAACGCAGAATTACAATATAAGACCTGCTATACAGCGGGCAACAGGGGATTAAAATGATCATTCGGGGCGCCACTGTAACCGGCCGTATGGCTGTAATATTCGCAATTCTATTTGCTGTCGCAGCCTGTGGTGGCGGCGGCGGCGGCGGCGATGGCTTCATTGACGATAGCGGCAGCAGCAGCAAGTTAAAGCTGAAGCTTGTTCTACTGGACACTGAAGGCAATAAGACCGATACAGTCACGTCCGCGGCGCCCGGCATATTGAAAGTCACCGCCAGTAGTTCCGATATAGTGGTAACCACCACGACGGATATTGGCCTGGTTTTCCCCGCCAGCGGTACGGCACTGACCAACTCAGACGGTGTGGCGACATTCCAGATAGAGGCTGGCGTCGAGAGGGGCGCCGGCACCATCACCTCCACAGCGCAAAACAAAAACGGAGAAACGCTGACAGGAACCCTTGCCTTCCAGGTCGGCGACAGTGGCCTGCGGCTGGGCTACTTCGACGACGATGGGGATTTTATCGAGAATGAAATTTCCATTGAACCCGAGACAACTTTGGCAGCTGGCGGCAACGCACAGTTCTCGGTTGTCATTCTCGACCGGGATGGGAATCGAGTTACGACAGCGGAAAATGTCAGGTTTAACAGCGGCTGTATTGCCGCTGGTCAAGCCACCATCAGCCCGGCCAACCCCGTCGCCACTGTGAACGGCCAGGCCTCAACCTTGTACACTGCAAAAAGTTGCTCTGGCGGCGATAGTATCACCGCCAGCCTGGTGGGCGCCGGCGCCCAGGCCATGGGCAGCATCGACATCGCCTCACGCGAAGCAAACGCTGTATTGTTTATAAGTGCAGAGCCGCAACTTATCGTGCTGCGAGGCACCGGAGGTCAAAACCGGGATGAAACTTCCAACGTTGTGTTTAAGGTCATTGACAGCG
This sequence comes from Gammaproteobacteria bacterium, assembly GCA_003646415.1. Lineage (GTDB taxonomy): Bacteria > Pseudomonadota > Gammaproteobacteria > Pseudomonadales > Halieaceae > JBALVO01. The sequence goes on along the minus strand of QNFS01000158.1, from coordinate 2,976 downwards.
GTGGCTTTCCTCTTCAGGGAATGACGGTTGACTTCACCCTGAGTACTTATGTGGGCGGCTTGTCACTGTCAAAATCATCCTCCCTGAGCAATGATGAAGGTCAGGTTAGTGTGACCGTCTCTGCAGGTGACGTCGCTACGGCGGTGCGCGTGATAGCCACTGTGGATGATGGCGACGGTCAACCGGTTTCAACCGTGTCCGACCTCCTTACCGTAACTACCGGCCTGCCAGATGCGAACTCCATCAGCTTATCGGTGAGTGGCGGTTTTGTTGTCGAGAATGGTATGTCTATGGATGGTGTAGCGCGAACACTTACAGTTTCCATGGCCGACAAGTTCAACAACCCGGTGGTCAACGGTACGGCAGCGGTGTTTACTACTGAATACGGCGCGATTGTGGGTTCTTGCTTCACCACCGATGGTACCTGCAGCGTCGAGTGGCGCAGCCAGGAACCTCGGTTTCCCACACAAACCGGCGATGATTTTGTCAAGACAATTGCTGACTGCCCCAACTCGGGAGCCTGCCCACAAGACCTGGGTTATACCCGCGGCGGCCGCTCCACGATCTTGGTTCACACAATAGGAGAAGAATCATTTATCGATAGGAACGGTAACGGCATCATGGATGAGGCTGAGAAAGACCTGTTCGTCAATTTGACCGAAGCGTTTATAGACAACAATGAGGATGACCTATTCACACCCGATCTCCCAGAGTGCCTGGCATCCCCGATGGGGTCTCCTCAGTGTATTGCCGGGTTCGAGGAAACGTTTATCGATTTCAATAATAACGACGCATACGACCGCAACGATGACCCGGCGGTCTATAACGGCCTCCTCTGCCCGCCCGAAGGAGATGGCGTATGGTGCAGCCGGGACCTGCTCCATGTGTGGGATGATATTGTAGTGACCTTGTCCGCAGCCCCTTCCTGGGACATTAACCTGGTGGGCACCACCGCATATATCGCCGACTTCTTCAACAACCCGCCGCCGGAGACATCAGGGGTTGATGTCAGCGCTGACGGCAACTGCGAGGTACTTGGTAAGAGTTCTTTCGAGGTTCCCAACATCTATTCGCCGGGCGCCTACGGGATCCCCGTGCAAACAGCTGCCAAAGACCCGAATGACCCGGAATCAGGAACATTCAGCATCACGCTGAGCCCCAAAGAAGGAGCAGACTACACGGAAATCTATGGTTGCCGCAGATAAGGAGTCCCTTGGACTGCGACTTCAGTCTGAAAGCAATGGGTAGGCCAATCAGAAAAGCTCATAGATAAAAAAGGCCGGGTAGATGATTCTACCCGGCCTTTTTCTTGCCTCGGGCAGGTATATGGAGGACGCAAATCACAAATCCCGATGAATTCCAGTGAACCTTAAGTGCCATGTGCTTTATTCTGTATCGATGAGTTCACCGAAACTACCGGACCCTCCATGAAAAACCCCTTTGGCAACATTCGCACAACTATCCGCCTGACCGTGGTGGCGGTGTTTGTGCTCGCTACAACGCTTACAGCGGCGCTGGCTATCGGGCTGCAATACTACTTCGGCCAATCCATGGCACGGCAGGCCGCCACCAATTTATACTCCACTGCCTCTTCCAGTATTACTGCGGAGTTGGTCAACATCGGCCGGATAAACGCCAACGTTATCGACTTACTGGCAGACAATACAACACTTATCGACCCGAATACCGAACTGGAGCATTTGGAGGTTTTCACCAAGGTACTGCAAAAAAATCCGCTTTACTACGGTATCTATCTTGGCCGCAGTGACGGCAGTTTTTTCGAAGTGATTAATCTCGATACCAGTGACAATGCCAGGCAAATGTTGCGGGCACTACCTACAGACCGCTGGCTGATTATTACCGTGCGACACGGGGAACACGGCAGTGAACGCCACTACCGGTATCTCGATGAGCACCTGGCGCCACGGCTCGCCAGATCAGAATCCACCGACTACGATGTCCGAAACCGTCCCTGGTACGTAAGTGCCATGGCATCAAGTGCCGTACAGAGAACAGACCCATATCTTTTCGCCCAGTTGGGCGTTACAGGACAAACCGTGTCCAAGCACATCCTCGGGAGTGATACGGTTGTAGCGATAGATATGACCCTGTCGTCGATCTCAAAATTCCTCACTAAACACGATTTAGCAAGCCATAGCGATGTGTACCTGTATACCGGCGATGGGCAAGTGATTGCTTCAAGCCGGGACAACTACTATGCCAAACCCGCGCTGCCAGTACCGGAGCTGAACCTGACGGCGGACGAAAAACAATTTGTGCGCTCCCTGCCGACCCTGACGGTATCCAATGAATTGGACTGGCCGCCGTTCGACTACAGCCAAACCGGGCAGCCACGGGGCTACTCGGTAGATGTCATAGAAATGATCGCACAAATGACCGGATTAAAGATCCGGTTTACCAATGGGCACAGCTGGCCAGAGCTGGTTGCACAGTATAAAAAGGGTGAAATCGACTTGTTGCAGTCGGTTATTCTCACACAGAACAATAAATCGTGGGGCTTACCCGGAAGCAGCTATGTTGAATTGCCTTATGCACTGGTCACCAAAGAACATACCGGCGCCTTTACAGACTTATCACAACTGGACGGAAAATCCCTGGCAATTCCGAGAGGCTGGTCAATCATCCCTGTAGTGCGCGCCCGTTTTCCAAAGATCGGCATTATCGAAACCAACTCCACTTTACATGCACTGGAACTGGTGCTGGCTGGAGAGGCCGTAGCCGCCCTCGATAACGAGGTCATCATGCGCTATACCGCCCGGAGTTATTTTCTGGACGACCTGCAATATCATGCCAACATCCGGCTGGGGGAAGGTGGTGTTCCAGACAAATTGCATATTATGGTAGCGGCAGACCAGCCACAGCTGCGTAACCTGATAGACAAAGCCATCGCTGCCATCGGCGAAAACCAGCGTAAGTATCTTTCAGACAGCTGGCTCGCATTCGACACAGAGGTGG
>QNFS01000157.1 GCA_003646415.1 Gammaproteobacteria bacterium | reverse complement strand
GCCGGCAAAATCGACAAACAATCCACCAACAGCAAGTGGTACAAGGCCCTGGATAAGGCCGGCGCCACTATCCAGGTATGGCCAGTGGATGCCCGGGAACTGCCTCGCTGGCTGCAACAGCGCGTACGCAACGCTGGTATGAGCATAGACAACGATGCCCTGCAATTGCTGTGCGACCGGGTTGAGGGCAACCTGCTGGCGGCGGTGCAGGAAGTAGAGAAACTCAAGCTGCTGGCAACAGACTCACGGATCACCGCCCGGACGGTTACCGAGTCAGTATCTGACAATGCCCGCTACAACCTGTTCGATATGGCCGACAACGCCCTCAGGGGTGACGCCACCGCCAGCCTGCGTATGCTGCACGGCCTGCGTGGCGAGGGCACCGAACCCCCGGTAGCACTGTGGGCCCTGACGCGGGAGATCCGCACCCTGTACGAGGCACAAATGGATTGCGACAAAGGCAAGAGCGCACAACAGGCCCTGAGTGCCCGACGCGTGTGGAACAACCGCATGCCCCTGATGCAGGCTGCCCTGTCCCGGCACAATACGGATTCTCTGTCGCGCCTGCTGGAACAGGCTGCCGCGGTAGATGGCAGCATCAAAGGTTATGCCGGTGGTAAGCCCTGGGATAATCTGGAGACCCTTATTGCCGATCTCTGCCAGGTAGGTGGGGCCAAAGAGGAATGGCTTTAACTCAGGGTATGTCCCGCTACTTCCGGCAGCATTCAAAACCCAAAGGGTCAGAGGGCATGGAGTTCCTAACCAAGAGTGGCCCCATTCGAGTCAAATAAAATTTACCCCATCAATCGATCGAGTTGCCGGCGCAGTCTCCGGTTATCTTCACGCAGCTGTTGCACCTTCCCGATAAGTTCAAGAGCCAATGCGGTGCCCGGCCAGTCCAGTTCCAGATCATGCTGCAGACGGCACGCCTTGCGAATGGTAATGAGCATGGGCGGATCGAAGCGCCAGTCGGCCGGCCGCTTGCCCATGGGCTCCACGATACCGTGATCCACAATGGTAATGACCGTCTGTTCCGGCATGCGGATAGACCGGGTCACTTCAGTCAATGTCAGATAGTAGCTTGTATCAGTCATATTACTCACCCCAATTTTCACGTGGGTTATAGCTTGATTTTTCAGACAATTGCTGCCACAGGGCCGATTCCTCAGAATCCATGCTCTGGGGCATAGAGATATTCAGCACCACAAACAGGTCACCACGTTTGCCTGCCTTACCCAGGCCCTTGCCCTTGACCCGCAGGCGTTTGCCATTCTGGCTGGCGGCGGGAACCGACAGGTTTATCCTGCCGTCCAGGGTCGGCACGGTCACCTTACAGCCCAGCGCCGCTTCCCAGGGGCTGATGGGCAACGCCAGTGACAGGTTGACACCTTCCTCCTCGTACAGCGGGTGATCCGCAATCCTGATCTCCAGGTACAAATCGCCGGGAGGGGCCTCGCCAATACCGGGCGCACCCTGCCCCTGCAGGCGCATGCGCTCTCCCGAGGTAACTCCGGCCGGTATCTTCACATTCAAGGTTTTGGTCTGTCGAGAAAGCTGACCCTGCTCATCGAAGCTGGGAACCCGGTAAGTAATCGTCCTGGTCTCGCCGCGGTAGGCCTCTTCCAGAAAGATGGAGAGGCCCATTTCGATATCCTCTCCCCGCTGGGCAAACTGCTGCCGCGAGAAGCCCTGCTGAGAACCGTGCCCCCCCTGGCCAAAGATATTTTCAAAAAAGTCGGAAAATCCACCCTCGTATTCACCACCGGAGGCCCCGGAGGCAGCCGATTGCCACCCGGGAGGCGGTTCAAAGCGCTCGCCACCGTACTGCCGCAACGTGTCGTATTCCGCGCGCTTATCCTGGTCCTTCAATACCTCATAAGCTTCAGCAACACCCTTGAACTGCTCCTCCGCACCACTTTCATCGCTGACGTCCGGATGATACTTACGGGCCAGTTTTCGATAGGCTGACTTGATCTCTTTCTCACTGGCATCGGCATCGACGCCAAGTATTTTGTAGTAGTCCTTGAACTCCATTCCTGGCCACAACCTCTCAACTATGTCGGTAACTAACTATGTCGGTAACTAATATGCCGGCATCAACGCGCAAATGACTCAGTCACTGGCACAATATAAATTCCATACCCGCTTACGTGGCATGCCACATTGCGCCGGATCACCAATTTAATCTACTGCCACCTGCATGTCGATAGCACTTGCATTCGATTCATGACAGGATTACTGTACATTTATACAGTATACTGAGTGAGTGACTCTCTGGAGGCAAAAACCATGAATGAGATGCTGGAACAGGTCATCAACCGCAGCGACACCTGGCGCGGCCGCCACAGCCACCTCCAGGGCCAATTCTTTTCAGCGAACAGCGATCTGCACAATTGCGAGGGCCTGTCGACGGGTTACACAACACTGAATACGCAGTTACAGCAGGGCGGCTGGCCCACAGGCAGCGCTATTGAAGTATTGAGCGACGGCTGTGGACTGGGCTCCATGGGCTTGTTCCTGCCCGCCATGGAGGCCCTCAGCGAGCAGGGCCGCTGGCAGGTTTTTATCGCGCCACCTTATATACCCTACGCCCCCCTGCTGGCGGCGCGGGGCATCGACACCCGGCAGATATTGCTGGTTCACCCGCAGAACCGCCAGGACCTGCTGTGGAGCACCGAGCAGGCTCTGCGCAGCACCACCTCCAGCGCCGTGTTCAGTTGGCTGGGGACACACCAATACAGCTACACCGAGCTGCGCAAACTGCAGCTGGCCGCCGCCAGCGGCGACAGCCTGGCGGTAATGTTTCGCCCCAACCAGGCCGCCCACAACCACTCACCCGCCGGCCTGCGCCTGCAGATGCGCGAGTACCGCAAGGTGCACATCCTCAAGCAGCGCGGCGGCAATCAGTCTATCGATGTGGACCTGCCCCCGTCGGAAGATGTGCCACAGCAGCCGCAATTGTGGGAGCTGCCGACCTGGCCGGCCAATGGCCAGCACGATGCCGTATTGGGGGCAGCGTCACCGGTGGCCTGAATGAACAGGGTAATTCTCCCGTAGTAGCTCTATCGATATTGCTCAATAGTGAAAGCGTATATACTTCCCATACTCACTTGGAGAACAGGAAGTTTTCATCATGCAAGACCTACCCCACCACTACTACGCTTCAGCCAAGGCCTCAGCCGATAGCCACATCGCCATGAACGCCTGTGATTTACCCGAAATTATCACTGCCGCTCCCCTGGAATTCGGAGGCCCGGGCAACCTATGGTCCCCCGAGCACTTACTGGTCGGTAGCGTTGCCAACTGTTTTATATTGACTTTTCGGGCCATCGCCAGGAACTCCAGCCTTGAGTGGACACACCTGGACTGCTCCCCCATGGGCATGCTGGAACGGATTGATAAGGTAACCCGCTTCACCAGCTTTACCATCAATGTCACACTGACGGTTCCACCCGGCACTGATCCTGACAAAGCCGAGCGCTTGCTGCGCAGGGCCGAGACGGGCTGCCTGGTCACCCAGTCCCTGCTGGCCGAAACCGAGCTGCTGACTGAGGTAATCGTTGAATCCTGAACCGGGAGCCCGCCATAGACGAATGGCTCACTGAATACGGCATGACCCTGGGTGTAGGCGCCTTCATTCTGTTCATGATTTTTATCGTATGAGACCTGGCCAAACGCAGCAATGCCGGCAAGTTCAGCACCATGATCCTGTACATCAGCCTGGCCATAGGTATTTTCGACTTCCTGCTCAAATTCGTAATCACCTACCTGCCGGAAAACGCGGGCGTATAAAGCGGCAATAAGTAGACAAGCACACCCATATCTATAATACTGTACATATGTACAGTATTAGTTATAAAATGGGGATATTGCCCCCGCTGGATAAAGACTCCCGCTGCGGAATAATCCCGTGAGCCTATGGCTGTGCCTGCGCTTCGAGCAGTTGCCCCTGCACTGCCTGAACCGCTGTGAGGAACAACCGGTGGCGGTGCTGGCCAGGCAGCGCGTGGTGTGCGCCAACGACTGCGCCACCGTGCTGGGCATACGCCCGGGCATGGGCACAGCAACGCTGCGAACACTGGCAGACGCCGAGCCGGTGCAATTGCTGGAGCGGGATGAAAGCGCCGAACAGCGCTGCCTGGAGCAATTGTGTTGCTGGGCCTACAGCATCACCCCTACCCTGCATATCTGGCGCAAGGACTGCCTGCAACTGGAAATTGGCGGCTGCCTGAACCTGTTCCGGGGGCTGGACACCCTGCTGACGGAAGTGACCAGTGGCATCGGCGGCCGTGGATACCAGGCACAGTACGGGCTGGCACCGACACCCAGGGCTGCCTGGCTACTGTCTTTTGCGGCAGGTGATACGGCTATGGCCATACAGCAACCGCTGGAGGAACGGCTCGCCCCCCTTCCACTCAACCTGCTGGATGAGTTCACCGCCGCCGTGAATTCCCTTCGCCGGACAGGCCTGCATACTCTGGGTGATGTCCTGGCGCTGCCGGCTGCGGCACTGAGCCGGCGTTGCGGTGTGGAATTTACCCACTTCCTGCAACAGGTACTGGGACAGCGGGAAGACCTGCAGGCGGATTACCAGCCCCCCGCAACATTTAGCGATGAGTACTGGTTTGGCTACGAGGTGAAAACCAACGAGGAATTGCTGCCGGTGGTGCAGTTATTGCTACAGTCCCTGTGCCGCTTTTTGCGCAATACCCAGTTGCAAACAGTGGAGATCAACTGGCAGCTGATTGGTATAGACCACGAGCTGCGCGAGGTGTGTGTGCGCAGCACCTCCAGCCATAGCGACTGGAAAAACTGGCACCAGCTTACCTGTATTCGCTTCGAGCAGTTACAACTGGTGAGCAGCGTGGAGGGCCTGGCCCTGAACTGCCAGCAATTGCGAGCCGGTCAGCAGGAAAGTATCGACCTGTTCAGCCCCCGCAACCAACACGAACCCCTGGCTAGCCTGCTGGACAGACTGCGCAGTCGCCTGGGCCTGCAAGCTATCGAGAAAGTTGGCTGCAGGGACGAGCACCTGCCGGAATTTGCAGTGCATATCGGCAGCGACCACCCGGGTGACGAACAGAGCGCCAGCGGGCACTGCGCCCAACGGCCTTTCTGGCTGATGCCACAGCCACGGGCCCTGCGGCAACATCATAACCGCCTGTACTGGAACGGTGCCCTGAGCCTGGTGTACGGACCGGAGCGTATCGAGGACAACTGGTGGCGCGAAGCGGTCAGCCGGGACTATTACATCGCCGCAGACAACGGCGGCCAACACTACTGGGTGTTTCGCGACCGTCTGGCCCGGCAATGGTATATCCACGGGGTGTTTGCCTGAGCTCACCCGCCACCTGTATCTCCCGTCGCATCAACCACCCACTGTACTTCCATACATCAAACCACCGGGTTAACCCCTCATTTTTCCCCGCAAGCGGCAATGGCACTGCAAGACGCCTTATAAAATGCCTGTGTCTTTATCGTTCAGGCTTTTGGTGTTATTTTCCTGCCAGTATTCTTTAACACGGAGTGCCCCGTGCTTTTCCGCCCACTTGATTAGCGTTGGCCTCTCACCTTTCAGCTCATAATATGGCACGGCGTAACCACATGAGGCCTGCACCAACTCGAGCTCCAGTTCGAATATCTGCCGGGTGGCCACATACTCGGGAAACAGCGCCACCAGCTCCCCCCACTTCCCGTCACGGGGGTGAGCAGCGGTAGCCTGGCCGTACAATCTTAAAATTAGCGGCTGCTTATCGAAGGAACAAAACATCACAGTCATTCGGCCATTTTCCAGCACATGTGCCGCTGTTTCATTACCGCTGCCAGTCAAATTTAGCCAGGCCACTTTGGAGCTATTAATGATTCTAAAACTGTCCATGCCCTTGGGAGAAACATTTACAAAGCCCTCTGCCCCCGCCGTACCGATAAAATATAGATGCTGCTCCTTTATAAACTCAATATGTTTATCGGTAAGTGCTTCAAATTTTTCAGACATAACTCACCTCCTATAAATTTCTCATGCGCTTGTATATGAATGTATTCACCTCACTCGATGCTCCGATATTGCACAGCTGATACGCTCTGCTCAT
>QNFS01000156.1 GCA_003646415.1 Gammaproteobacteria bacterium | reverse complement strand
GCTGCGGCTGCGGCCGCCGCCGCTTCATCTTCTTTTTTAGTATCGCTACCGGAGCAGGCAACCAGCAGAGCTGCTGTGAACAGCACAGTAATAGCCTTACCGGCGATAGGTAGATGCTTCATAATTTTCCCTTCAAATTCTGTTTAAATACCATTGTTTCCATGCTGCGATCAGCGACTCATATAAGGCGACCATGCCGGTTCCCGCACATCACCCTCTCGCGCAGGTAGTCGGAATTTCACACCCCCGTCCACAGACACAGCGGCGAGGATACCGCGCTCCGCGTACTTGGTTGCGTACAATACCATAGAGCCATTAGGCGCGATACTGGGACTTTCATCCAATTCAGTGGAGGTGAGTACTTGCGTCCTGTTGGTCACCAGATCCAGCAGTGCGATATGAAAGCGGCCACCCTGTTGGTGCACCATCACCACATTGCGACCATCCTGGGCGACCCTGGCGCGGGCATTGTAGCTGCCTTCGAACGTGAGCCGTTCAATGGCCCCGGTTCGCAGGTCATAGCGATAGATCTGCGGCCTACCCCCGCGATCGGAGGTGAACAGCAGGGATTTCCCGTCCGGCATCCATGCGGGCTCGGTATCGATAGCGTAGTGGCGGGTGATGCGCGTGAGACGCTTGGTGGTGAGGTTCATCAAGTAGATATCCGGGCTGCCGTCCTTGGACAACACCATGGCCATGGTGTTGCCGTCCGGTGACCAGGCCGGGGCACCGTTGAGACCCTTGAAATTAGTCAGTTGCTCACGCTGGCCTGTTGCCAGATCCTGGCGATAAATGGCCGGGCGGCTGGTCTCAAAGGAGACATAGGCAATCTGCTTGCCGTCCGGGGACCAGGTCGGAGCCAGCATCGGCTCACGCGATTCCAGCAGCACGATGGGACGGGCGCCATCGGAATCCGCCAGAGTCAACCGCGAGTAGTCTTTGCCCCCGGGGACCCGGGTAACCGAGATGTACAGCAAGCGGGTGGCAAAAGCGCCACGAATACCAGTGAGTTTTTCATAAACTGCATCGGCCACCCGGTGACCCAGCATACGGGCCTCATTCACCGGCCCGGTCTCCACACCGGAGTAAACGCTGGTCTGGCGCAAAACGTCAAACAATTCATATTCAATGCGCATCTGGCTGGTCACGGATACGCGGCCGACCAGTAAGTACTCGGTGTCCAGCGCGCGCCAGTCCCGGTAGAAGACTTCCGCCGCGGTACTGGGCCTGCCGAGCATGTCAGCGCGTCCGACAGGGGCAAACTGGCCGCTGCGGGCCAGGTCACCATCGACCACTGCGGCGATATCTTCAGGCGCCAATCCGGCGCCCTGCCAGGCGAAAGGCACCACGGCAATGGCGGTGGGATTATCCACCCCCTGGGTAATTTCAATGGTCAGTTCGGCCCGGGCGTTCAAGGCGGCCAGCAGCAGCACGACATTCAATACGACACATACAAGCCATTTCATCAGTAACGCAAATCCTCTGGTCTGAACAGCAGGCGAAAACGCCTGAAAGTTTTCTCGAATTCCCGGGTCGGAAGGCTTTGCAGCTCGGGGAAACTGCCGGCCTTCTCCACGGCGTTAACAGCCGAGCGATCAAACGCGGTATTGCCGCTGCTTTTTAGCACGGTCACGCTCACCACCTCACCGGTGGGAATCAATTGAATCGCCAGCAAGGCCTCCATGCCGTTGCGGGCGCTGGGGGGGCGACTCCAGTAATTTACCACGGTCTGCTGAATCAGGGCGGCGTAACTGGCGGCCATTTCCTCAGCGGTGGCGGTGGCCCGCACTTGCTCTTCTTCCGCCATCGCCCTGGACAGGTCAGCGCGAGCCATTGCCGCCAGTTCCTGCTCGGATATTCGCGGCTCAGCTTTCGGCCTGGGTTTAACGACAGGCTTCGGTTTCGCCGCCGGTTTCACCTTGGCAGCGGGCTTGGGCTTCGATTTTGCCACAGGCCTGGGTTTCGACTTCGGTTTTGTCCTGGTTTTCGGTTTTGCCACAGGCTTGGGTTTTGGTTTGGGCTTGAAATCACTAACATCCACCAGGTGGGCGTTAATCACCCGGGGGGCGGGCTTCACGCGGGTGACCTCCACCTCACTACCCGCCCAATTGGCAGTCAGGAAATAGAGCATCAGACCATGTAACACCAGGGTCGCCAGAACCGGCCTTACGACAATACGCGGTGCAGCAGGCATGGCATATATTGAAGTATTCACTGGGGATTTTCGGTTACCAGGCCAACACTGGGCGCACCCGCCTCCTGTAGAGCTACCATGACACTGACGACTTCACCGTAAGGTACCGCTTTATCACCCCACACCAGCACTGGCTTTTTGGGGCTGCGCCGAATGACCGCCGCCACCCGGTCCTTGATAGTGGATAGAGACAGGACCTGGTCCTCCTGCCCAAGGTTGAGAAACAACTGCCCGGCGGCGTTAACCGACACGATCACCGGCTCGCTGTCCTGATTTTCCACCGGGTCGGCGCTGGCCTCGGGCAAGTCGACCTTCACCCCCTGCATCAACATGGGGGCGGTCACCATAAAGATGATCAGTAGCACCAGCATCACATCAATGTAGGGCACCACATTGATTTCGGCCATCGGCCGGTGCTTGTTACGATTTCCAGCCACCTAGTGTGCCTGCTTCTCATGCGTACGCAAGGCGTAGGCCTGGCGGGAGAGAATACTGGAGAACTCGTCCATGAATGTGTCATATCGATTGCTGAGTACATCAACTTTGGACGCGAAACGGTTGTACGCCAGTACCGCGGGAATCGCAGCAAACAGTCCCATGGCGGTCGCCACCAGCGCCTCGGAAATACCGGGCGCCACAGTGGCCAGGGTCGCCTGGGTGGTATTGGCCAGGCCACGAAAGGAATGCATGATGCCCCACACCGTACCGAACAGGCCGATATAGGGGCTGGTGGAGCCCACCGATGCCAGGAATGCCAGATGGCGCTCCAGGCGCTCTTCCTCACGCATGGTCGCCACCCCCATGGCTCGCCTGGAGCCCTCGATCACCGCCTCGGCATCCATCTCCGGTTGTTGGGCCAGGCGCGAAAACTCCTTGAACCCGGCGCGAAAGATACTCTCCATCCCCAGCGGGACATGGTCGTCAGCGGCCCTCTCATTGCCTTCCCGGTAGAGCTGTGACAAATCGACACCGGACCAGAAGCGCTCCTCGAACTGATACATCTCATCCCGGGCATTGCGGAAATACAGAAAGCGGTTGACGATCATGTACCAGGACAGCATGGATGCCAACATCAGTATGGCCATCACCAACTGCACGGTAAAACTGGCATCCAGCACCAGGTCTAACAGGCTTAATTGTTCTTGCAACTGCTTTTCTCCCCAGAATTACTTTTGTTCTTGTTGCAGTGTCTGTAACCTGGCCACCATCTCCGGCGGCAGGCGGCGCGGCTTTAGCACGCTGCGCTCAACACAGGCGATAGTCACATCTCCCTGCGCCAGTATCTCTTCACCGCGCCGTACGCTCTGCCGCAGAATCATAACCGCCCCACGCGCGCACCGGACACTGACCGTCGCCTCCAGTTCATCGTCCAATGTGGCCGGACGCAAGTACTTCACCCCCACATCGCGCACCACAAACATCAGGTCGTGGTTGAATATGTAGTCTTTGCCATACCCCAAAGAGCGCATGAATTCAGTGCGCGCCCGCTCCATGAACTTGAGGTAATTGACGTAATAGACAATACCCCCTGCGTCGGTGTCCTCAATGTAGACCCGCAGCTTAAGGGAAAATTCCCCCCCTGCCACTAAGACTCTCCGCCTTCATCAAGATCCAGAGGCAAACTGTTGCCCACATCGGTACCGGCAGAACCTGGCTGGGGCAAACCGAAATGCAGGTAGGCGTTGCGCGTCACCATGCGGCCCCGCGGAGTGCGCAGCATGAAGCCCTGCTGGATCAAATAAGGCTCCAGTACGTCCTCGATGGTACCGCGCTCCTCAGAAATAGAGGCCGCCAGGCTCTCCACGCCCACCGGTCCTCCATCAAATTTTTCAATCATGGCCAGTAACAGGCGCCGGTCCAGGTGATCGAAGCCCCGCTGGTCCACACTCAACATCTCCAGGGCGCGATCGGCTATATCGGCGGTGATATAGCCGTCCGCCTTCACCTCGGCGTAGTCCCGCACCCGGCGCAGCAGACGGTTGGCGATGCGCGGTGTCCCCCGTGAGCGACGAGCGATCTCCGCTGCCCCTTTAACGTCGATACCGATATCAAGTATGTGGGCAGAACGCTTGACAATATGGGCCAGGTCGGCCACCTCATAGAATTCCAGGCGCTGCACAATACCGAATCGATCCCGCAGCGGGGAAGTCAGCAATCCCGCCCTGGTAGTGGCCCCCACCAGGGTAAAAGGCGGCAGGTCCAGTTTGATGGAGCGAGCCGCCGGCCCTTCACCGATCATGATATCCAGCTGATAATCTTCCATTGCCGGGTACAGTATCTCTTCCACCACAGGGCTCAGGCGGTGGATCTCATCGATAAACAGTACATCGCCGGGCTCCAGATTGGTCATCAGGGCGGCGATATCACCCGCTTTTTCCAGTATCGGGCCGGAGGTGGTTTTGAGGGAGACACTCATTTCATGGGCAATGATGCTGGCCAGAGTGGTCTTGCCCAGCCCCGGCGGGCCAAAAATCAGCGTGTGGTCCAGGGGTTCGCCGCGGCCTTTGGCCGCCTGCAGGAAGATGGTCATCTGCTCGCGCACCACATGTTGACCCACGTATTCATCGAGCGTTTTGGGCCGGATAGCCCGGTCCATGGTATCTTCCCGTGGGCTCTCGGCCTGGGGAGCGATCAGGCGATCAGTTTCTATCATGCTCTAGTGTACCTCAACCACTGACCATTGATTTCAGGGCGCGGCGGATCAATTCCTCGCTGTCCGCGATACTGTCATCATTGACCGCCGCCACCACCCGGCCGGCTTCCTGGGGCTTGTAACCCAGCGCGATCAGTGCACCCTCCGCATCAGCCACGATATCGGTGACCGGCGCCAGGGCGATGCCGCTCCCGGCCTGCCCGGTTGCATCTGTCTGCACCAGCCAGTCTTTCAGTTTGTCGCGCATTTCCACCAGCAAACGCTCGGCGGTCTTTTTGCCAACCCCGGGCAAGGCCATCAAAGACGAGATGTCATCGCGCTGCACACAGCGCGCAAAACTGCTGGAATCCATACCTGACAAGATAGTCAACCCCAGTTTTGGCCCCACACCACTGACCTTGATCAACTGGCGAAACAGGCCACGGTCCCGCTCATCGATAAAACCGTACAGCAGCTGGGCGTCTTCACGCACCACAAAATGGGTTACCAGTGACACCTCAGAACCCAGCTCCGGCAGCTGATACAGGGTGGTCATGGGCACCTGGATCTCATACCCGACCCCACCGACCTCTATCAGGATATCCGGGGGCTGCTTGTAAACCAGGACGCCTCTAATTCTACCTATCATCTGCTGTGGACCCTATCGCAGTCGTCGCCGGCGCACAGACCTGGCACCGGCCATGTTTATCATACTTTGTTGTGTGTGCGCGTGGCACAGGGCCGCCGCCAATGCATCAGCCGCATCTTCAGCCGGCTCCCCTGGCAGCTTGAGCAACACCTTGACCATGTGTTGTACCTGCGCCTTGTCCGCCGCTCCGGTACCCACCACGGATTGCTTGATCTGGCGGGCGGAGTATTCTGACACCGGCATATCCCGCGCCACGCAAGCCACAATCGCCGCGCCCCGCGCCTGGCCCAGCTTCAGGGCCGAACCGGCACTTCTTGCCATAAACACCTGCTCGATAGCCAGCTCCTGCGGGCAATGCAGGTCGACTAACTCAGTGACACTGTTATAGATAATGCGCAGTCGCTCCGGCAGCTCGCCACCGGGTAGGCGGATGACACCACTGGTGACATACTCACTACGCCCGGACACATAATTGATGATGCCAAAGCCTGTTTTGCGTGAACCGGGGTCTATTCCCAGGATAAGCGACATACAAAAATCCGCCAGATGCTTTGAGGTCTTATTATGTACAAATTTACAGCATTGGTCAGTAGCTATTGGCTACTCTGGTAGTAAATTGAGTAAGGAATTT
>QNFS01000155.1 GCA_003646415.1 Gammaproteobacteria bacterium | reverse complement strand
TGGGCGTTCGTGCGGACTACATGAACATTTACCAGGCCGACCTTTCCTACACCACTTTTTTCAATGCGGACTACAATGTATTAGAAGATCGGGATTTTATATCCCTGAGTTTTTCAGTAGCGTTTTAAGCACATGTGCATAATCGGGAGTAGATTTATTATGTCCAGGAAAAACCTTGCGTTAGCTGTCACTGCTGTATTTTGCATGACGATTCCCGCGGCGATGGCAAAGATTAGCGCAGAGCAGGCCGCCACCCTGGGTGGCGAGAAATTGACGCCAATAGGGGCGGAGCGCGCCGGTAATGCCCAGGGGACAATTCCGCCCTGGACCGGGGGCTTGCAGGAGTTGCCCGCGAATTACAAGCCGGGGGGGCGACTGGTAGACCCCTTCGCTGCGGATGAGGTTTTGTATACCATAACAGCTGCAAACTACCAGGAGTATGAGGACAAATTATCCCCGGGCCAGATTGCGCTGCTTGAGCGCTACCCGGATACCTTCAAGATGCCGGTCTACCCCACGCACCGCAGTGCCCGCCTGCCACAGGAGGAGTATGAGTTGATCAAGGAGGGCGCGACCACGACCGATACCGTATCCGGGGGAAATGGCCTGGTAAATTTTAATGGCGATATACCGTTCCCCATACCCGGGACGGGTAAAGAGGTCATCTGGAATCATATTACACGCTATCGTACAAACCTGGGCATGCAGCGCCGCTATACCCAGATACCGGTGCAGGTCAGTGGCAGCTTCTCCCCGGTGTTGTTTGAGGATCAAACAATCTTCGCCAGCCGGGTGCCGGACAACCCCTATCCCAATCGCCTTTTTGTCTTTCTGCAGCGGGTTATGGCGCCCGCCCGGCTCGAGGGAGACGTATTACTGGTTCACGAAAATATAGATCAGGTGAAGGAGCCCCGGGCGGCCTGGGTGTATAACGCGGGGCAGCGACGTGTTCGGCGCGCGCCCAATGTGGCTTATGACGGCCCCGGCACCGCCGCGGATGGGTTGCGTACGGCGGATGACCTGGATATGTACAACGGCTCGCCAGACCGCTATGACTGGGAATTGGTCGGCAAGCAGGAACTGTATATTCCCTACAACAGTTACCAGTTGCGTCGCGGCGACCTGAGTTACAAGGACATCATCGGGCCTGGACATATGCACCCACAATACCTGCGCTATGAATTACACCGGGTCTGGGTGGTGGATGCGAAATTGAAACCGGGCGCCAGGCATGTCTATGCACGCCGGAAGTTCTACATCGATGAGGATACGTGGCAGATAAGTATTATCGATATCTACGACGGCAGGGGGGAGTTGTGGCGTGTTAAAGAGGGCCATGAGATGTCGCATTACCAGGTCGATGTCCCCTGGCTGGCCGTTTCTTCTCTCCATGACCTGATATCGTCCCGTTATCTGTTGATCGGCCTGGACAACGAAGAAAAAGGCTATCAGTATAATTTCGACTACAAAGGCAGCTTTGAAGATTTTACGCCGGCAGCATTGCGACGCGCCGGTCGAAGGTAACAAAAACGGGATTGGAAAAATGGTCGCTCGTCGATTAATTGCCCTCTGCACCCTGTGTTTTGTGGTGACGGCGGCTCCCGTGTACGCCACTGCGGACTTTGTATTCACGCCGGCGATTCCTTTTGCCGATGTCACAACGATGCCGCTGACTGATATCAGCCGGGCGGGAGAGCGCCTGGTAGCGGTGGGTGAGCGCGGCCTGGTCATCGTGAGCGATGATGATGGCCAGAGTTGGCGACAAGCCGCTGTACCGGTAAGCGCGACGTTGACCGCCGTCTCCTTTCCCACGCCGAATAAGGGCTGGGCGGTGGGGCATGCGGGCACCATCCTGCACAGTGACGATGGGGGTGGCAGTTGGCAACTGCAGTTTGATGGTGTGGCCGTCAACAAACAGTACCTTGAATTCACGCGCTCCGAGCGGGAAAGGCTTCAGGGTGAAGTGGATGCGCTGCAGCGGTCCGCGGATGCCAGCACAACAGACGCATCGAGCTCGCTTTTGAGAGAAATGGAGCTTTCACTCGAAGATGCCGTTTATGCTGAAGAAGATGCCCGGCAAGCGCTGGAGATCGGCCCCGTTGATCCTTTTCTCGATGTCCTGTTTGTTAGCGTGGATAGGGGTTTTGCCGTGGGCGCCTATGGCATGATTTATCGTACTGAAGACGCGGGAACATCCTGGCGCGCGCTCTATGGCGGCATCGAGAATATCGACCGCTACCATTACTATTCCCTGGCGCAAACAGAGGATGGGCTTTTATATCTCAGTGGCGAGGCGGGTCTGCTCTACCGCTCCACCGATGGCGGGTTATCGTGGCAGCGGCTGGAAAGTCTCTATGAGGGCAGTTTGTTCGGCCTGCTTACAAAGGATGACTATGTTATCGCTTTCGGTTTGCGCGGCAATATCTTTCGCAGTGATGACAGGGGTTATATCTGGTCCAGGGTGGATAATCCCACTGAAAATAGTCTTTATGGCGGTTCGGTTCTCGCCAGTGGTGAGGTAGTACTGCTCGGTTCCGGCGGGCTGGTGTTGCGGGCGCAAAGTGCCGGTGGCGCTTTTAGCGCGTTCGATGATGCGACACGCACGACATTTTCAGCCGTAATTGGGGGAGGAGGCGGGGAGGTGTTGGCTGTGGGGATGAACGGACTGCGGCTTCTGGATATGAAGGAGTTGCGCGGCGATGACTGAACTCAACTCTGCCGCGATTGGCCCCGAGGATGGAAGTTTCCGCCCCTGGCTGGGTAAACGCTTGCTGGCGGCCCGCCTGCCCCTGGTAATCCTGTTCGCCCTGCTCACGGCCGTGTTCGCCTGGCAGATGTCGCAGTTGAAGCCGGATGCCAGCTTCGAAAAAATGATCCCTGTTTCACACCCTTATATTCGCAATTTTCTGGAGAGCAGGGATGATTTGAAAGGCCTGGGTAACTCGGTGCGCATTATCGTCGAAACGACCGAGGGCGATATATTCACCGCCGGGTTCCAGGAATTGCTAAAGGACATGACGGATGAAGTCTTTTACATCAATGGCGTAGACCGGTCTGGATTACAGTCCCTGTGGACCCCCAATGTCCGCTGGTCGGAGGTGACCGAGGAGGGTTTTGTCGGTGGTGCGGTTATCCCGGACGATTATGACGGCTCCACACGAACCCTGGAGACATTGCAAGCGAACACGCTGAAATCCGGCCAAATAGGCCGCCTGGTCGCCAATAATTTCAAGTCTACAATTATTGCGGCGCCACTGATGGAAATCGACCCCTCCACCGGGGAGCAACTGGATTACGTGCAGTTTTCTCGTCAACTGGAGACGCTGATACGCGACAAATACCAATCGGACACAATAAAAATACATATTACCGGCTTTGCCAAATTGATTGGCGACCTGATTGAAGGCGCCACGCTGGTCGGGCTATTTTTTCTGGTCGCCTTCACCATCACAGCGATCATGTTGTTTGCCTATTCCCGTTGTGGCTGGCTCACATTCAGCGCGCTTCTGTGTTCCACTGTGGCCGTAGTGTGGCAACTGGGCTTGTTGCGGGTGATGGGTATGGGGCTTGACCCTTACTCGATGCTGGTGCCGTTTCTGGTCTTCGCCGTGGGTATCAGTCACTCCGTGCAGATTATCAACCGCTTTGGCGACCTCGTGCACCATGGTCTTTCGAATGTGGATGCCGCCAGGTTAGCCTTTGTCAGAATGTCCAAGCCCGGCTTTATCGCCCTGCTGAGCGATGGTGTGGGTTTCATGACACTACGGGTCATCGATATCCCGGTTATCCAGGAGTTGGCTATCGTCGCCAGCACGGGCATCGCGGTTCTCGTGGTAACCAACCTGGTGCTATTGCCGCTGGTCTTGTCATTCACGGGTATCAGTGTTCGTTGCGTGACTTATCGCAATGTCAAGGACCACAGTGACTTCAGCCACTGGCGTCGCCTGGCGCGGGTGACTGAAAGAGGGCCGGCACTGGCCATATTGGTCGTCTGCACGGTTTTGTTCGCAGTGGGAATTTATGGAAAGCAGTTCCAGAAAATTGGCGACCTGGATCCGGGTGCGCCGGAGTTGCAGCCGGATTCACGCTACAATCGCGACAACAGCTTCCTGACTGACAATTATTCAACAAGTACCGATGTTTTTGTGGTGATGGCCTATACCGGTGAACAGCAGTGCGGCGAATACAACTTTATTTCCGGCATCAATTATTTCCAGGGTGTAATGGAGTCGGTGCCCGGGGTGCAGTCGGCCCTGTCATTGGTGAATGTGTCCAAACTGGTGATTATGGGGATGAATGAGGGCAGCCCAAAATGGCACGATATCAGTAGAAATCAGTATATTCTTAACAATTCACTGAGTCGGGGGACCTCGAGTTTGCGCAATACCGATTGTTCAATGGCCCCTGTCATACTGTTTCTGGACGACCATAAAGCCGATACACTGGCCACTGTGGTCAATGCGGTAGACACTTTCGCGGAACAGCACAATAGCGATGAACTGGAGTTGCGCATGGCGGCGGGCAATGCCGGTGTGGAGGCGGCCACCAATATCGTAATCAGCCAGTCTCAGACCAGGATGTTACTGTGGGTCTATGGCGTGGTTATCCTGCTGTGCCTGATCAACTTTCGCTCGGTGAAAATTACCGCCTGCATTATCACTCCCCTGGTGCTGACCTCGATATTGGGTCAGGCCCTGATGGCGGCTTTGGGTATCGGTGTAAAAGTGGCGACACTGCCGGTAATCGCCCTGGGCGTGGGTATAGGCGTGGACTACGGCATCTATATCTACAGTGCCCTGCAGGATTACCTGAGACGCGGCGCCGCCTTGCAGGAGGCATATTTTATGGCGCTGCAAAACAGTGGCACAGCGGTGGCGTTTACCGGCTTCACTCTCGCCGTGGGTGTCGGTACCTGGATATTCTCCCCCATTAAATTTCAGGCTGACATGGGCCTGATGCTTACTTTCATGTTTTTCTGGAACATGCTTGGGGCGTTGCTGTTCCTGCCTGCTTTAGCCTGGTTGTTAAACAAGTCCAGCTAAGGGGCCGACCTGGGCGCTGCAACTGACCCAGGGTGGGCAAATGTCGCAAAATATTTTGTAAATCAATGGTGCAGGGGTATTGTTCTAAACTATTAAGCTGATATGATCGGTACATAATATAATGATTGGACATGCCGGGACGCTTTTCCGGCAGAGGAAGGATGTACCGCTATCAGCACCAATATCAACAGATATCCCCCGCCTTCACCCTCTGCCGCGAGAGGGCTGTCGATCAGGACGGGAGAAATTCTGATAATAGAGACATTTGCTCCTTGCCCGGGGCGGGGTCTGTTGTGAAAATTACACTGAAATATCGTTGGCAAAATCAAGGTACTAGACGCTAAATTTAAATACAGGTACTTTGGCGGTGCGGTATGGGTTAGTTGAGTTGCCCGCATAAGGGTTGGTTGACACTGATTAATAGAGTAATTACAACAATCAGTGAGAGAGACAAATATAAGAATAGCGTTGATATATAACAATAACCGTGGCCCGAGAGCCTCATTATAATTAACAGCAAAACTAAAAACTCTCAGAGGAATAATAAAATGAAGAAAAAGCTGCTCGCAATATCGGTTCTGGCCGCTATCAGTTCGCAGGCCTCGGCCTTCGAGTTTGATACCTCGGACGACTGGCAAATCCGGTGGGACAACACATTCAAGGCCAATGTCATGGCCAGGGTGAACAAAGCGGATAAACAAGTGACGGAAGACAGTGATTCTTCGATGTTTTCCAGGGACTCGGACTGGTCAGTCGATCGCAGTGGCGGCGGACTGGTCAGCACCCGTATGGACGTGCTGTCCGAGTTGGATGTGATCTGGAAGGACAGATTTGGGTTCCGCGTCAGCGGCAGCGGCTGGTACGACCCCCAGTACAAAAGCAGCAACAATGATCATCCCTCCGAACGGAACGCCAACTGGTCCTCACCCAGCGCCAGTGTGGGTGATTACAACCACGAGGCGAAAGACTGGCACTACGCCGGTGGTGAATTTCTGGACGCCTTTGTGTTCGCCAACTTCGATATCGGCGATGCCGCCGTCGGTGTCAGGGCCGGCCGCCACACGATATACTGGGG
>QNFS01000154.1 GCA_003646415.1 Gammaproteobacteria bacterium | reverse complement strand
CTTGCCTTCGGTCAGCAGCCGGTATGCCCGTTCAATGCGCTCCCAGCGATTATCCCGGTCCATGGCATAGTAGCGGCCGGTGATACTGGCGACGCGGCCACAGCCGAGCTCGGCGAACAGGGCATCGGCGCTTGCCAGGGACGGCCCCGCACTGCGTGGAGGGGTGTCCCGGCCATCCAGGAACGCGTGCAAATATACCCGTTGTGCGTCGCGGCCGGCCGCCAGGCGGAGGGCGGCAAAGATTTGTTTTTCGTGACTGTGTACGCCCCCTGAGGACAGCAGGCCGAACACGTGAACCGCGCCATCCGCGGCTACCGCTTTGTCTATGGCCCTGGTAAAGGCGGTGTTGCGCTCGAATGTGCCATCGCTGATAGCCTGATCGATGCGAGTGATATTCTGATAGACCACACGACCGGCCCCGAGGCTCATATGCCCCACCTCGGAATTGCCCATTTGCCCTTCGGGCAGGCCCACATCCAGCCCTGAGGCTGATATCAGGGTATGGGGCGCCTGTGCCCACAGGCGGTCCCACACTGGAGTGGCGCCGTTGGCGATGGCGTTATCCCGGGTTTCCTCACGGTAGCCCCAGCCGTCCAGTACAATTAAAACCGTGGGCTTTTTGTCGCTA
The DNA here is from genome assembly GCA_003646415.1 of Gammaproteobacteria bacterium. Classification (GTDB taxonomy): domain Bacteria; phylum Pseudomonadota; class Gammaproteobacteria; order Pseudomonadales; family Halieaceae; genus JBALVO01. The sequence continues at coordinate 5,782 of QNFS01000154.1, read as the reverse complement.
TCGTTCATGTAATTTCCAGATTGGGCAGGGTATTTATGTCGGTGCTCGAGCCCCGCATTTTAACCTGTCCGGGGTGGCAGCGCATTGTCTATCTGAGGCAGTGCCCACATCTGCACAAGCCTGATATGGCGCCTGCAGCAGGCCGTGGTAACAGGGCTGGTTGAGCATCCCCAGACCCTGTATACTTGGCGCCGTTTTGTCGGAAGGCGCTTGTTACAGGCGCGCCGGTGGCTACTCACAATCGTCCGTATTCCGGCCGTTCCCTGATAGGTACAAGCAAGCGATACCATGGAATTATTTCTTGAATTTCTGACCCAGCAGTGGATTCTGGCAGCTGCGTTGTTGGCTGTTATCATTCTGCTTTTCGTGCATGAGACCCGTCAATCCGGGCCATCTATCTCCCCCCAGAAAGCGATCAATATGGTCAACGCCGAGCAGGGTGTATTCCTGGATCTGCGCGATGCGGCGGATTACAAGCGGGGTCATATCGTCGATGCGGTGCACATCCCATCGGCCAAGTTGGCTGAAAAGATGGCGGAGCTTGAAAAATACAAAGACAAGCCCATTATCCTTGTGTGCAAAATGGGCCAGCAGGCTAGTGTGGCTGGCAAGCAACTCAAGGGCAATAACTTTGAACAGGTTTACAAAATGACCGGTGGCATGATGGAGTGGAGCAACTTGCGGCTCCCGACCGTCAGCTAAAACACTCATCGGTGACGGTGTCTCGAACGTTCAGTTTTTAACATAGAAAATGGAGGATGGCCCAATGGCCGAGGAACAAGAAGCAGCAGCACAACAGCCACAGCAGCAGTTTGCAATGCAGCGTATCTACAACAAGGATATTTCCTTTGAGTCGCCCGCTACACCGGCGGTTTTCAAGAAGCAGTGGAAGCCACAGGTCAACGTGGATCTCAATACCAAAAGTGAAAAAATTGACGAGCAGGGCAATTTTGAAGTAGTGCTGACCATTACCATCACTGCCAAGGTCGAAGATGATACTGCCTTCCTGATTGAAGTACAGCAGGCGGGCATATTCTTCATCACCGGTTTTGAGGGTGAGGACCTGCGCCGTATTCTCGGTACCGCGGCACCCAATGTCCTGTTCCCCTATGCGCGTGAAAGCATCGATTCACTCTGTGTGAAGGGTGGCTTCCCCCCCGTTATGTTGGCCCCGGTCAACTTCGACGCCTTGTACCAGCAGGCACTGGCGCAAGCGCAAGCCGCACCTGAAGGTGATAAGGCAGCTACGCACTAACCGGGAAAAGTTTGATAATTGAAGGGGCTTAGGCCCCTTTTTCAGGCCTCTATAAATAGTAAGTGCTTACTCAAGACTAGGGAAGCCCAGCTGGCGTAGGGCTTCATAAACCACCAGCGCGGTCGCATTGCTCAGGTTGAGGCTGCGACTGTGTTGTTTCATGGGGATACGAATCCTGTGATCCTGGTCGAGGTCATCCAGAATCTCTTCGGGCAGGCCGCGAGTTTCCGGGCCGAATAGTACGGCGTCTCCGGCGCGATAGGCAATCTGGTGATAGGGGGTGGCACCTTTGGTCGTGGCGGCGAACAGCCGCGGGTTATGCTGTTGTCGCTTAAAACTCGCCAGGTCCGGGTACAGCGCAATATCTGCGAACTCCCGATAGTCGAGGCCGGCGCGGCGCATTTTTTTGTCGTCCAGGTCAAAGCCCAGAGGCTCTATCAGGTGCAAAGAGCAGCCGGTATTGGCGCAGAGGCGGATGATATTGCCGGTATTGGGGGGTATTTCCGGCTGAAACAGAACTATTTTGAGCATGTTTATACAGTGCTCCAGCCACCTGGCAAGTTAGATTCCAAGGTCCTTGATCTTGCGCGTCAGGGTGTTGCGACCCCAGCCGAGCAACTCGGCGGCGTCCCGTTTGCGGCCCTGGGAGTGCTGCAGGGCCACTTCGATCATAACTGTCTCAAATGCGGGTGTGGCCTCCTGCAAAATATGATGCTTGCCCTGCACCAGTTCATTGCGTGCCCAATGGTACAGTAGCTCACGCCAGTCCGACGGGTCATTATCCGGGGGTTTGACCGTACCCCTGCCCAATTCTGGGGGCAGGTCGCTGAGGTGTACTTCACGACCGGCTGCCATCACCGTGATCCAGCGGCAGGTGTTTTCCAGTTGACGTACATTGCCCGGCCAGTCCAGTCCGATGAGGAACGCCTCGGCATCCGGCAGCAGGATTTTCGTTTCGCCGCCCAGTTCCTCCGCCGCCTGTTGGAAGAAGTACTGCATCAGGCGCGGTATGTCCTCGCGGCGCTCTGCCAGTTTGGGGATGTGGATGCGAATCACGTTCAGCCGGTGGAACAAATCCTCCCTGAAATCGCCGTGGCGTACCAGTTCTTCCAGGTCCTGGTGTGTTGCGGCGATAATGCGCACATCCACTTTGACCGGGGTGTGGCCCCCTACCCGGTAGAACTCGCCGTCCGCCAATACCCGCAGTAGGCGGGTCTGGGTCTCTGCCGGCATGTCGCCAATTTCGTCCAGGAATAGCGTTCCACCATCAGCCTGTTCAAAGCGCCCTTCCCTTTTGCTGCTGGCGCCGGTAAATGCCCCCTTTTCGTGGCCGAACAATTCCGATTCCATCAGGTCTTTGGGAATGGCGGCCATATTGAGTGCAATGAAGGGGCACGGGGAGCGCGGGCTGTGGCGGTGCAGGGCATGAGCCACCAGTTCCTTACCGGTGCCGGACTCACCGTTGATTAATACGGTGATGTTACTGTGGGACAGTCTGCCGATTGCGCGAAAGACCTCCTGCATGGCAGGGGCCTCACCAATGATCTCGGTGGGCGGCAGCTTTTCCACTACAGGCGCGTCGCCACGATTTTCCCGGGCGTGGGCCAGGGCTCGTTCGGTGATGGCGATCACCTCGTCCAGATCGAAGGGTTTTGGCAGGTATTCAAAAGCACCGCGCTGGTAGGAGGCCACGGCGCTATCCAGGTCGGAATGGGCGGTGGTGATAATGACCGGTAGCTGCGGGTATGTCTCGTTAATCTGTGACAGCAACTCGAGCCCGTCCGTACCCGGCATCCGAATATCGCTGATGATGACATCCGGCTGTTCGCTGGCGATACGGCTGAGCAGTTGGTCTGCGCTTGCGAAGCTCTCGTTGTCTATATTCGCCTGGTTCAGGGCGCGTTCCAGAACCCAGCGGATCGAACTGTCGTCGTCCACTACCCAGACTATGGCGTGCCTATGCATTTTGTTCTTCCATGGGTAAGTAAATGGTAAAGCGGGTGCGCCCGGGTTTACTCTCGCATTCCACCAGACCCCCGTGACGATTGATGGCGGATTGCGCTATGGACAACCCAAGGCCAGTGCCATCGGCGCGGCCCGTGACCATTGGTGCGAAAATGTCGTGCAATATTTCTTCAGGGACGCCGGGGCCGTTATCGATGATATCTATTTTGCAAACCAGGCGGTGACGTTTGGCGCCGATCGTAAACTGGCGCTGGGAGCGACTGCGCAGGGTGATTTTACATTTGTCCGGGGTTTCGGCCGCCTGCAGGGCATTACGCATGATGTTCAGCAGAGCCTGGATCAACTGCGCTCGATCACCGGGCAGCTCTGGCAGGCTGGGGTCATAATCGCGCGTAATAGTGGCGCGGTTACCTGTTTCGGCGACGATAAGATTACGTACGTGCTCCAGAATTTCGTGGATATTGAGCTGTTGCAGCTCAAGCTGCTGGTTGGGACCCAGCAATCGATCCACCAGGTCCCTTAAACGATCCGCTTCGCGGATGATAACGCGTGTATATTCCGCCAGGTGTTCGTCGGGCAGTTCCCTGGCGAGTAATTGTGCGGCGCCGCGTACCCCGCCGAGAGGGTTCTTGATTTCGTGGGCCAGCCCCCTGATGACCGCCCGGGTGGTTTCCTGGGCGTGCACCAGATTCTCGTCCCGACTGATCTTCAGGAGTCGGTCAACGCCCTGTAATTCCACCAGCAGACTGGCCTCATCACTGCCCCCGGTAAACGGGGTAATGATGAGATCAACGTGAATTTCCTGTCCCGAAAGGAGCGCCAGCGACATGCTGCGCCTTGCCAATGGGCTGTTGCTGGCCAGCACCTGTTCCAGATCCGCCAGCCACTCATTTGAATATAGCACCAGCTTGCGGACATGCAGCCCAATAGCGCGCAACTCAGAAGTCTCCAGCAGGGCCTGGGCGGAGCCGTTAAGCGCTGTGACGCACAGTTGCTTATCCAACACTATAATACCTGTGCTGAGATTACCCAGTATATCCAGGTTGTGCTTCATCCTTGCCTCGTGTTTGGCCCCGGGGGCGCGGTTTGTACCCATTCTCGCCCCTTACTTCCTGGCTACCTGCTATTAGCAAAAATAGGGCCAAAATAGAGCCTAAATATAACAACGGCGATGAAAAAATGAGATATGCCGAAACATCAGGCACTCAGAGCAAGTGAGCGCTTACTTCTATTAAGGCTGCTGTGGATGAAATACGATGGGGTTACCCATGTGCCCGGGAATAGAAGTGAGGCCAGCAACAGCCGCACCATTATGGTGCACTGATTGACAGAGCCTGTCCAGCCTGTTGCTCACCTGTTTCTGAAGTTTATTGAGGGGCGGTGTACGAAAACACGGATGGGAGCGGAGCTTACCAACTGCTCACCTTTAGCGTCGACAATGGCAACTGTGAGCTTGTGCTCGCCGCGAAATACATTGGTGAGAGCCCACGATGCACCCTGCTGTGGGTCGCCCCAGGGAATGCCGTCTATGTACAATTGCAGGGCCTCGTCTTTCCCCGGGGAGGGCTGTGCCTTCGCGCTGACAGAAAAATTACCCGGACCCATCGGAAACGACGTTTCGTCTGCCGGGGATGTTATCACAATGCTATAGGCAGGGGTGTCTTTGTCCGGCTCCCCTGATTCCGGCTCTGGCGTTGGCCGCAGCGCTGGTGCTGGCGTGGTGTTAGTGGGCGGCAGCTCGACTCGCTCTGTTGTACTTGCACCCGCCGGAGGCTTGTCGGTAAAGACCACATTGCCCTGTTCGTCGGTGGTGCGATAGATCTGTGCGGAGGGAGATACAGCGAAAAACGCCAGGGGTGTGAGTAGCAGGGCGAGCAGCAGTGGTTTGGCCATGGGAAACACCGTGTGTGGTCAATGCTTGTACAGTATCAGAAAAGTGTGGAGCGTGAGAGTTCCGTTGGGGTTGCCTTATATTAAAGCTGGGTGCTACACCTTAGGCTCGCCGCTGCCGCCATCCATGGCTCTCGCGGCGTACCGTCCATCCATGGACATAAAAAAAGGCCCACTCTTTTGAGCGGGCCTTTGGTATACATCGCCAGGCCTTAGACTGAGTAGTACATATCGAACTCAACCGGGTGTGTGGTCATGTTCAAACGCTCTACTTCCTCGCTCTTCAGCTCGATAAACGCGTCGATCATGTCGTCGGTGAATACACCACCAGCGGTGAGGAAGCCGCGGTCTTCGTCCAGTGCCGCCAGCGCCTGCTCAAAGCTGGACGCTACTGTCGGAATGGCCCGGCCTTCTTCCGGAGGCAGGTCGTACAGGTCCTTGTCCGCCGCATCGCCCGGGTGCAGTTTGTTCTCGATACCATCGAGGCCCGCCATCAACATGGCGGCGAAGGCCAGGTAGGGGTTGGCCGTGGGGTCGGGGAAGCGAACCTCCACGCGCTTGCCGCGGGGGCTGGGCTCGTAGGGAATGCGAATAGACGCGGAGCGGTTGCGGGCGGAGTAGGCCAGCATAACCGGCGCTTCAAAGCCTGGAACCAGACGCTTGTAGCTGTTG
>QNFS01000153.1 GCA_003646415.1 Gammaproteobacteria bacterium | reverse complement strand
TGATCAACACCCGGCTGGCCGTAGAGCTGCTGGGCAACATGCACGGTGGCTACAACATCGAGACACTGGTATCACTTTTAAATGACGCAGAGCTGGCAGATGCGGCGGCAGCGGAGCTGAAGCACACCCTGCTGATGTTTGACTCCTTCCACGATGTGGCCGAGCTGGCCGGAGAGGGCAACGATAACGCCCAGGCCGTACTGCAATCCTGGGCCGATGGGGAGTGGTTCACTTCCCGCGACGCGGTGCCCGAATCCATCAAGGTCGCCGTATTCAAGGTGACGGGAGAGACCAACACTGACGACCTGTCCCCCGCTCCAGATGCCTGGTCACGACCTGACATTCCCCTGCACGCCCTGGCCATGTACAAGATGACCCGGGATGGCCTCACGCCACTAGAGCCCGGTGTAACAGGCCCCATGGCGCAAGTGCGGGAGATCCAGAACAAGGGTCTGCCGGTGGCTTTTGTCGGTGACGTGGTCGGCACTGGCTCATCGCGCAAATCCGCCACCAACTCGGTACTGTGGTTTTTCGGCGATGACATAAGCGGTGTACCTAACAAGAAAGGCGGCGGTATTTGTATTGGCGGCAAAGTCGCACCCATTTTTTACAATACCATGGAAGACGCCGGCGCACTGGTATTTGAAGCACCCGTGGATGACCTGGGCATGGGCGACGTGATTGAGGTTCGTCCCTACGATGGCAAGATCCTGTCCGAGTCCGGCGATGTGTTGAGTGAGTTCGAACTGAAATCCGACGTACTGCTGGACGAAGTCCGCGCCGGTGGCCGCATCAACCTGATTATCGGCCGCGGCCTGACTACCCGCGCCAGGGAAGCACTGGGCCTGGGCGAGTCTGACTTGTTCCGCAAGCCGGTCGTACCGGTGGACACCGGCAAAGGCTATACCCTGGCGCAAAAGATGGTGGGCAGGGCCTGCGGTACCGACGGCATTCGCCCCGGCACTTATTGCGAACCACGCATGACCACCGTTGGCTCCCAGGACACCACCGGCCCCATGACCCGCGACGAGTTGAAAGACCTGGCCTGTCTGGGTTTCTCCGCCGACCTGACCATGCAGTCATTCTGCCATACGGCGGCCTACCCCAAGCCGGTGGATATCGAAACCCAACACACGCTGCCCGATTTCATCATGACACGGGGCGGTGTCTCACTGCGCCCTGGCGACGGCATCATCCACTCCTGGCTGAACCGTATGCTGCTGCCAGACACCGTCGGCACCGGAGGCGACTCCCACACCCGTTTCCCAATGGGTATTTCTTTCCCGGCGGGTTCCGGTCTGGTGGCTTTTGCCGCGGCCACAGGCGTCATGCCGCTGGATATGCCGGAGTCCGTTCTGGTGCGCTTCAAAGGGGAGCTGCAGCCCGGCATTACCCTGCGCGACCTGGTGCACGCCATTCCCTACTACGCTATTGAGCAGGGCCTGCTGACTGTCGATAAAAAGGGCAAGAAGAATATCTTTTCCGGTCGTATCCTGGAAATAGAAGGCCTTACCGACCTGACCGTAGAGCAGGCCTTTGAGTTGTCCGATGCCTCAGCCGAGCGCTCCGCCGCGGGCTGCACCATCGCCCTGGACAAGGACACGATCGCAGAATACCTGCGCTCCAACATCGTATTGTTGCGCTCCATGATCGCCGAGGGCTATGGTGACCCCCGCACCCTGGAACGACGCGCACGCAAGATGGAACAGTGGCTGGACAGCCCGAGCCTGATGCAGGCGGACGCAGATGCCGAGTACAGCACGGTTATCGAAATAGACCTGGCTGATGTCACAGAACCCATCGTCTGTGCACCGAATGACCCGGACGACGCCCGCCTGCTGTCTGCCGTTGCCGGTGACAAGGTCGACGAGGTCTTTATCGGCAGCTGCATGACCAATATCGGACACTTTCGCGCGGCCGGTAAACTGCTTGAAAAACACAAAGGTGGCATCTCCACACGCATGTGGATAACCCCCCCAACCCGGATGGATGAGCACCTGCTGATGGAGGAAGGCTACTACAATATCTTCGGCTCCGCAGGCGCACGCACTGAAATGCCGGGCTGCTCCCTGTGCATGGGCAACCAGGCGCGCGTGGCCGCCAACTCCACAGTCCTGTCCACCTCCACCCGTAACTTCCCCAACCGCCTGGGCGATGGCGCCAATGTGTATCTCACCTCAGCGGAACTGGCTTCAGTGGGCGCTATTCTGGGCAGACTGCCGACGCCCGAGGAATATTTGTCCTTCACCAGCGATCTCGATTCCATGTCTGACGAGATCTACCGCTATATGAATTTTGACCAGATAGTGGAGTTTCAAAAGAGCGCGGAAGAAGGCAAGCGCATTGCAGCGGTGGAAATCCAGGAGCTTAGCGCCTGATTCCTGTCCCACCACCATAAGTAGGCCGCCAGCCCCGCCGTCTGCCGGGCTGAAAGCCCCTAACAGCTGCTATGAACTGCCGCAGCAGATCGGTTTCAAGCTCACGGGAAGCCGCTGTTTCCCTGTAGGCCAGGTCTGTATACAACAAAGTGATCCGATCGACAGGCGATGCCAGGGCCGGCATCGCCTGTCGCGCCCGGTTCGACAACTGATGCGGCGTCTCTCCTGGCTCACGGTCTATACCCACTGCGGCAAGGCGATGACAGAAAATCAGATACTGCTTGTCAATCGGGCTCAATTGATGGGTGTCACGCTTGCGCAGCAGTGAGATTGCCACGGGAATCAACACCAGGGCCCAACTGCCAAGCAGCACCGCGGCAAACTTGCGCGCACTGATATCGCCAAATACATCCTGCAGTAACTGAAATTGCTGGTCGCTATTGAAACTGGCCACCCAGGTCTGCCACCTGTAGGTAAGAGCATCATAGCGCAGGCGTAACAAATTAACCCAGGCGATACTGCGGTAGCGCAGGGGAGAAAGCGGCGAGTTCTCCAGAAAACTGCCCTCCCCCGCCAGCGCTTGTTCCAAGCCCCACTCGATGCGCTCGGGGGAAACTGCCGCGGTGGGATCTACCCGCACCCAGCCCTGCCCCGCCAGCCACACCTCCGCCCAGGCGTGGGCGTCAAACTGATGCACGACCACCGTTTTGTTCACCGGATTTACCTCACCACCCTGATAGCCGGCCACCACCCTCGCGGGGACACCTCCGGCGCGCATCATGACAACGAAAGCGTAGGCGTAATGTTCGCAGAACCCACGCCGCGTCCGGAACAGAAACTGATCCATGGGGTGCTCTCCCGGCAGCGCATCGGGTTGCAGCGTGTAGACATAGGGTTCGGTATTAAATTTGTTAAGTACCGCTTTGACAAAATCCCCATCACTGGCCACACCACGCCTTAGTTCCTGTGCCAACTGTCGTGTCTGCGGATTGTCCTGTGCCGGTAATCGCAGTTCGGTTTTACGACGCCAGTCAGAGAGCTCCGTCTCCAGCAGCGCCTCAGGCCAGGAGCTGACGTTGTACCTGTACTTATCTTCCAACGGCACCAGTAAAAACAGGTGAAAATCCGCAGCCGCCATCACCCCCAGGCGTTCCGCTTGAGCGTAGCGCAGACTGTACAGCCAATTTTGCTGGGTGGGTTCCATGATAATGCTGTAATTCAGCGGATCGCCGCTGGTCAGGACTTCTTGCGGGCGACGCTCGGCCGCGGGGACATCGTAGTAGCGCAGACTGCGCCAGGCGCCCTCTTGCAACATGCTAAAAACCAGCCCCCGCCAGTACATCTCTGACTGGGCTGGAATTTCTCCGTCAAATTTTACCCGAAAGGCGACATCGGCAGATTGACTGAGCCGGGAAACATCGCCGGGTTTCATGAAGTCACTCATTCCGGTTTTGGCAGAGTGGCTTTTAGCCGGCACGGCCCACAGTGGACCTATGCGGGGGAACATGAAAAACAACACCACCATAAGTGGCATGGCCTGCAACAACATGATACCGGCCAGACGGATAGTTTTGCGGTTGAACTGGTGCTCTCCGGGCTGATGCAAGGCCACCAGGGCAGTAGTTATCAGGAGCACGTTCAGTAGTGAGTACACAACAATCAGCAGGTCCTGGGTGAACAGAAATTCGGTGATACAAATAAAGTAGCCCAGAAACAGCAGCACGTAGGCATCTTTGCGGCTCGTCAGCTCGATCAGCTTGAGGGCAAAGGCTGTCAACAGCAGGGCCACCGTAGGCTCCAGGCCTATCAGGGAGCCGTAACTCAGGTAAATTCCGGCGAAGCCGCTCAACGTCAACAACACCTTCACCCAACGGCCTGGGAATGACCAGCGGCCGCGGTATACAAGAATGCGCCACACAGCGGAAAAGACATACACAGCCAAAATCCACAGAGGTATTCGAGCGGCATGGGGAGCCATCAGCGTGAACAGGCAAATGATCATCCACACCAGGGCGTTGCGCGGCACTTGCTGCTGCGGTTTCACTGGCGCTTGTCCCCCTTACCGTAGAGGGCCAACTCCTTGAGTACCCTGTCACGGTGTTTGTCTCCCATACCCGGCTCGACCACAACGCCGGGCAGCCGCAAACCGTATTCCTCGTTCCGGCCCTCAAATTCCAGCGCCCAGTAACACAAATGGGACAGACGCTGTTCGACACCCAAACCGGCAAACATGTCCCACTCCAGCCATACACTTCGATCTGCGTAGGCGGCGTACTGCTTGCTTTGCATACCCTGCCCCTTGGCGAGTCCTTTCCAGTGAATCTGGCGCAGGGAATCTCCTCGCCGATAATCCCTGAAGCCGTAAAAGTCATCACTGCCGGTGACAGGCACGGCAGCGCCGTCTGGCTTGTCGGTAGCCAAACCCGACAGTTGTGCTGAGGCCTGCGGTTGTGGATAGACCAGCGCATAAAGATCCAGGTCTATCCAGGTCCAGCAGCGCAACAGGCCCAGGGGATAGGTGGATTCCAACAGCAAACGCCCGGGACTATACCAACCGCGTTTACCAACTGCTGTGTGCAATTGCACCTGCACCCTGTCCTCGCCCACCAGGCTCACAAGCGCGTCCGTGCTGTCAGGCCAGGTCATATACAACGCGAAATGATCCCGCTGTTTACCCCTTTCAATCAGCACATCAAACTTCGACTGCTGACCCGGAAATGCAGACTGCGCGCGCAGGGCGCGAATGGTCAGGCCGGAAAGATTAGCAAAGGTATGCAGGGTGGCGATGACAAACAGAGTGGCCAGCAAAAACGTCAGCGCATAACTCATGTTGTTCTGGTAGTTGATGGCCGCCATCAACATAATCAGCAGGCAAAAACCGAAGAAAAAGCCCACCCGACTGGGAAAAATAAATATGCGCTTCTGATCCAGCGTGACCACCCGGGCCGGCGGGATACGGCGATTGATCCACGCGCGGAACCGGGTGCGCAGGCGCTGCCTGATACTCTGCTTCTGCATTTGCTCGGTTCTGGTTTGCACCGGCTTACCCGATCAAGGCCTGATCACGTCCACATTGCGCTGCAGTAAATCTATCAGCGCCATGCCATCACCGGTGTAATCACCACTGGGCACCAGGCGGTGAGAGGCCACCGCGGGCAACACCATCTGCAGGTCTTCGGGCACCACGTGCCCGCGATTGTGCATCACCGCCCAGGTTTTGGCGCTTTCCAGTAAAGCCAGCGCTCCGCGCGGCGACAGGCCGACCTCGAATTCAGCCGATTGGCGTGTATAGGCCACCAGGCGCTGCAGATAATCCAGCAGATTATCTGAGGCGTGCACCTGGTTCACCGCACTGCGAATGGCATCCAGCTGCGCGCTGTCTATGCGCTGGGTGAGGCTGCTACGGTTTGCTATCGTTACCTGTGGGCGCAGGAGCATTTCCCTCTCGGCCCTGGGGTGCGGGTAACCCAACTCCAGTCGCATGAGGAAACGATCGAGCTGTGATTCCGGCAACGGGTAGGTGCCCGACTGATGAATGGGGTTTTGTGTAGCGACAACAAAAAAGGGATCAGGTAATGGTCTGGTCTCCCCTTCGACCGTCACCTGCCCTTCCGCCATGGCCTCGAGCAAGGCACTCTGGGTGCGCGGTGTCGTGCGATTAATTTCATCTGCCAGCAACAACTGGGTAAAGATGGGGCCGGGATGAAAACTGAAGCTGGCGTCGTTGCGGTCGTACACCGAGACCCCGAGAATATCCGCCGGTAGCAGGTCACTGGTGAACTGAACCCGCTTCCACGACAATCCCAATACCTCGGCCAGGGCTTGCGATAAAGTGGTTTTACCCATACCGGGCAAGTCCTCTATCAGCAAGTGCCCACGGGCGAACAGGCAGCATAGCGCCAACCTGATCTGGGGATCCTTACCCAGCAGAACCTGCCCCACCTCGGCTACCGCCGCGTCAATCACACCCTGTAGTTGCATTATTATTGCCCCGGGGCTGTGTAAAATACTGTCAGCTCAGGCCGGCAAAGCCTCGCTGCAGATCCACTTTTAAATCGTCCACATGTTCCAGGCCCACTGCGACACG
>QNFS01000152.1 GCA_003646415.1 Gammaproteobacteria bacterium | reverse complement strand
TGGAAACGCTGAAGGCGTATGTATCCGAAACCGGCAAGATTGTACCCAGCCGTATTACTGGCACCAAAGCCAGGTACCAGCGTCAGCTGGCTACCGCAGTGAAGCGTGCGCGCTTCCTGTCGCTGCTGCCTTACACGGATTCTCACCAGTAAGAATTTGCTGATTCGCATCTTGCCTGAACGAGGTTTGCGTTGAAAGGTCTGGCTGAATTCGTTATGCGTGGCCGCTTTCAGGCGCTGTTGGTTACTGTAGCCGGCGCCGGAAGCCTGATGTTTTGCTGGATCAGCGCCGCCGTGGTGGCGCTGGTCACCCTGCGCAAAGGAGCAAGGGCTGGTGCCTGGTTGTTTTTGTGGGCACTGTTGCCAGCAGGAACGTTGCTGTACGTCTCTGGTGACAGCGGGCCGCTGGCCTCGTTGGCGGGGACGATGTTCCTTGCCCTGGTGTTGCGCAGCACCGTGAGTTTGCCCCTGGCGATACTGGCAAGCGTGGCCGTTGGTGGATTGTCCGGCCTGGGCCTGATGGCCTTCGGTGGAGAGTACCTGGGCCAGATTGTGGCTTTTTTTGGTGAGTTTTTGGCCACACTGGAGCAATATTTGTCCCAGAGTGGTGCGCCAGTGGTGCTGGCCAGGCCCGATGCGCGGCAGATTGCCGGCATGCTGGGCGCCGGCACTGCTTTGACGTCGGTGCTGTGCCTGTTGTTGGCGCGATACTGGCAGGCGGCGCTGTATAACCCGGGGGGATTTGGGCAGGAGTTCAAAGCCCTGTATTACCCGGTCACCGTGAGCATGACGTTGGCGGTGGCCGCGATAGCCCTGGCCAGCCTGGGTACGCATTACCGTACATGGGTGGTGATTTGTTTGTTACCGCTGACCTTTGCCGGGTTGGCGCTGGTACATGCCTACTCTCAGTCGCGTGGGCCGGGCAGGGGGTGGTTGATCAGCTTTTATGTGGCCTGGCTGCTCTTTGACCCGATAAAACTTCTGGTCGTGCTTGTGGCGATCGCTGACAGCTGGTTCAATTTTCGCCAGCGCTGGACCGGGAAGTCTGGTACTGGCATCAGTGAGGCTGATAAGCGCAAAGACGGTGAAGATGATGACGAAGATAAAGACGAACATTAAGACACAATAGTAGCGGGAGGCAACTCCCCTGGAAGAGGAAAGTAAGATGGAAGTCATTTTGCTGGAGAAAATCAGCAACCTGGGTGGTCTTGGTGACAAGGTGGATGTAAAAGCCGGTTTTGGCCGCAACTACCTGATCCCACAAGGCAAGGCCGTACATGCCAACGAGGGCAACTCCGCCGAGTTCGAGGCGCGTCGCGCTGAACTGGAAGCGGCGGCTGCGACAACGCATAACGCTGCGGAGGTACGTGCCAAGGCAATCAATGCCATGGGCCTGATCTCAATCAGCGCCAACGCTGGCGAGGAAGGTAAGCTGTTCGGTTCTGTGGGCACCCGCGATATCGCGGAGGCTCTAACGGCTGCCGGCTGTGATGTGGAGAAGTCTGAAGTTCGCCTGCCACAAGGTGCGTTGCGTGAACTGGGTGAATACGAAGTGGCTATCCATGTGTTCGGTGACGTGTCGGCGGCTGTTGCTATTGCGGTTGTGCCCGAGTAAGTAATTTTGATTGTCCGCATTGAGCTGGCTGATCAAATTTGAAAATGCACCGGTCCATTGTGGTCGGTGTGTTTTTATTGTTTGGTGTTTTGTTTTGCCTGCCGGGCCTGCATCGAGCATAAAATCTATTCTACTGTGGCTGTCGGAGTCTTTTTACTTCAGCTGAAGGATGAATTCCGATAACCTGTGTAGCCCTCATAAAAAACACTTTTGATAATGGCCGACCCCGAATATCCCGGCAACGTATCCGAACTTCGCTATCCCGGCGACGGTGATATCGCACGGATCAAAATGCAGCCACACTCCATTGAAGCGGAGCAGTCGGTGCTGGGCGGCCTGCTGTTGTCGGCAGATGGCTGGGACTCGGTGGCGGAGTCGGTTACCGCCAGTGATTTTTACCGCCCCGACCACCGCCTGATTTTCCGCCAGATCGCCAGGTTGGCTGAGGCCCTGGAGCCGGTGGACGTGATCACCCTGGCGGACAAACTGGAAGCCAGTGGTGACCTGGAGGCGGCGGGCGGACTACCGTACCTGGCGGAACTGGCCCAGAATACGCCCAGCGCCTCCAATATCCGCGCCTATGCCCAGGTGGTGAGTGAGCGGGCCAGTCTGCGCAAATTGATCGAGGCCGCCCAGGAAATCGCCGAGAGTGGCTTTAGCCCACAAGGGCGCACCTCAGACGAACTGATCAATGAGGCCGAGCGCCGCATTATGCAGATCTCCGAGCAGGGCCCCAAGGCGGGTGGGCCGCAGGGTGTGAATCCTCTGCTGGAGTCCGCTCTGGAGCGTATCGAGGAATTGTTCAACTCCGGTAGTGATATTACCGGCCTCAGCACCGGTTTCAAGGATCTGGACGGCATGACCTCCGGCCTGCAATCCTCGGACCTGGTGATCGTCGCCGGGCGGCCCTCAATGGGCAAGACCAGTTTCGCCATGAACATGGTGGAAACCGCGGTGCTGGCGCAGGACAAACCCATACTGGTGTTCAGTATGGAGATGCCGGCAGATTCGCTGATTATTCGACTGCTGTCCTCCATTGGTCGCATCGACCAGACGCGCATCCGCAATGGCAAGCTGGAGCAGGAGGACTGGCCCAAGTTGAGCACCGCGGTGACCAAGCTTAAGGACGTGCCCCTGTTTATCGATGTTACTGCCGCACTCACCCCCACCGAGATCCGCAGTCGCGTGCGCCGGGTGTATCGGGAAAACGGCGGCCTGGGCATGATCATGGTGGATTACCTGCAGTTGATGCAGGTTGCTGGTTCCACAGACAACCGCACGGCGGAAATTTCTGAAATTTCCCGTAGCCTCAAGGCCATCGCCAAGGAGTTCGACTGCCCGATGGTGGCCCTGTCTCAGCTCAACCGCTCCCTGGAGCAGCGTCCCAACAAGCGTCCGGTGAACTCTGACCTGCGCGAATCTGGCGCGATCGAGCAGGATGCGGATGTCATTTTGTTTATTTACCGGGATGAGGTCTACAACGAGGATTCGCCAGACAAGGGGGTCGCCGAGATCATCATCGGCAAGCAGCGTAACGGGCCCATCGGCACCTGTCGCCTGGCCTTCATCGGGCAGCACACCCGCTTCGAAAACCTGGCTCGTGGGTCTTACGACGAGTACTAAAACCCGGCCTTGTCTTTAAGTTTCCGCAGTTCTGCCAACTGATCCTCCCGTGAGAGAGGTGCGCCATGCCGCCGCTCCAGCGCTTCCGGCGCCGGCACTTCCAGCGACTCTCCCCGCAACACCCTGGCGCAATACTGCTGGTAGTGCTCCCGGAACACCGGCCAGCTGGTGCGCTCCGTATTGTTGGTGAGGAAGAACCAGTCGCTGTCGCGGCCCGCCAGGTAGACCGCCGGGTGACTCCAGCGCTGGGAAGATCTCGGGGAGGGAGCCCGGCAGGCCTCCACGTAGGCGTCATGGGCAGAGGGCAGGCCGAAGTCCGACAGGCCTTGCTGGCAGCATTCCAGCATGCGGTTGAGCGTGGGCAGGTACTCGCTGTGCTCGATGGCGTGTTTGGCGCCTTTCAGGATTTGTTCCACCGGATAATCCGCCAGGGAATCCAGCCACAGTTTCTTGATCTGCTTGAGCTGCTCCGCGTCCGGGAAAGCGGCGTAGTACTGGTTGTGGTAGTTCAACCGGAACAGGGCGAAGACCTGGTTGATGGCCTCGATGTGGGCCTCTGTGGCGGCCTTGCGGGAGGCTTCAGTCTGCCCACGAGGTGTCGGTGAGGTCTTCCTGGAGGCTTCGATCTCTTGTGCGACCTGTTTTATTCGATCTCTGCTGTCCGGCATTGTCGGTTCCCGCTTGTTCAATCTGGTGGCGTTTTGCCCAGTGATACTTTACATGCTTGAGGAATTTACTGTTCCAGGATGTTTGCGCCTGGTTGCTGTCTTTCCAGTATACGATGAACTCGGGCAGCAGCGCGTGGGCGAATTCCGTGTCGATGTGGGACATGCGCAGGATATCGTAGACATCCTCAGTGGGTAGCCAGTGGTCTGATATCCGCTTGGGCTCGGTGCTGTGTTCCAGGCTGGAGGTGTATCTGGCCCACTGTATACGCATGTGCTGGATGAATTTTGAATTCAGTACTTTGGGTGTCGCACCTCGTTCGCGCCAGTACAGGATGAACTCGGGAACGGACTGATCGATGAAGTCCCGGTCTATACCACCGCGCTCCATGATCTCCAGGGCGTCCAGGCTGGGGCGCCAGCTGTTGTCCAGGGTGGTTTTTTCCGGCACCTGGAAGGGCTCAGCCTGATGCTGCTGGTGACGCCGCCAGTTGGCGGTTACGTGCTGGCGGAACTTATTCTCCCAGGCGTGGCTGGTCTCGCCGCGCTCGCGCCAGTAAAAGATGAAATCTTCCAGTTGGTCCAGGGCGAACTGGCGCGGTATGTTGTGGTTCAGGCCCAGCAACTGCAGCAGATCTT
This sequence comes from Gammaproteobacteria bacterium, assembly GCA_003646415.1. Classification (GTDB taxonomy): domain Bacteria; phylum Pseudomonadota; class Gammaproteobacteria; order Pseudomonadales; family Halieaceae; genus JBALVO01. The sequence goes on along the minus strand of QNFS01000152.1, from coordinate 1,938 downwards.
CGCTGGGGGACCAGTGTATCGGCAGCAAACCGGCGCTGCGCCGTAGTGGGACCGCCGGCGCGGCAGGCTGTTGTACTGGTGTTGGTGCTGTTTGCAGTGCGCGCTGGGGTGCGATATGTGTCTGCTGCACCGGTTCGTTGACGGTGAATAACAGCCGGTTGGTGGTGTGCAGGGGCGGTGACTCGATGAGCAGCACGCCTTTGTCGACCAGGTTGCGACTGATACGGTGCAGGTCCTCGGCGTCCCAGAAGGGCAGGGCGCGCAGCAGGAAGTCACGTTCCACGCTGAGCCAGGCGTGGTTATCCCTGATTTGCGCGCTGTGGTGTTCGAACAGGGTCTGCAGATGCTGCAGCAGGATCGCCTCTTCCAGCCCGATAGTCGCCGCCAGGCCGGGTGAAAACAGGAGCTGGCGCTCGGGGATTAGGGAGGAACCTGACATCGTTGTACCGGCATTCTGTCGCAAGTTTGATAGGATACCGCATTAACCGAATGGAAAAACCAATGGCAAAACAAAAAACCGCTTTTGTGTGCAATGACTGTGGCTCGGATTACCCCAAATGGCAGGGCCGGTGCAGTGACTGCGGTGCCTGGAATACCCTGTCGGAGATAAAACTCGGCCCCGCCCAGGGCTCGGGCCGGGCCGGCGCGCGCACCAGCGCCAACAAGGCGGGCTTCGCCGGTGCCCTGGGCGGCGCCAGGGTGCTCAAGGATATAAACCTGGATGACTTGCCGCGCTTCTCCAGTGGCGCTGAAGAATTCGACCGGGTGCTGGGGGGCGGCCTGGTGCCCGGCTCGGCCATTTTAGTGGGGGGCAACCCCGGTGCCGGTAAGAGCACCTTGCTGTTGCAGACCATGTGCCACCTGGCCGCCACCATGGATGGCCTGTACATCACCGGCGAGGAATCCCTGCAGCAGGTGGCGATGCGCGCCCGGCGCCTGAGTTTGCCCACCGACAAGTTGCGCCTGATGTCGGAAACCAACGTGGAGACCATTGTCGCCGCCGCCCAGGAATTCAAGCCAAAAGTACTGGTGGTGGATTCCATCCAGGTGGTGCACACCGACGAGCTGACATCCGCCCCGGGGGGCGTATCCCAGGTGCGCGAATGTGCCGCCTACCTGATCCGCTATGCCAAGCAGACCGGCACCGTATTGTTCCTGGTGGGTCATGTCACCAAGGATGGCTCCCTGGCAGGCCCCAAGGTGCTGGAACACATGATTGACTGTTCCATCCTGCTGGAGGGCAATGACGACTCCCGCTTTCGCACCCTGCGCGGCCAGAAGAACCGCTTTGGCGCCGTGAACGAGCTCGGCGTCTTCGCCATGACCGAGCAGGGCATGCGTGAGGTAAAAAACCCCTCCGCTATTTTTCTTGATCGCAGCAGTGAACCGGCCTCCGGCAGCGTCGTGATGGTGGTGTGGGAGGGTACCCGTCCGCTACTGGTGGAAATCCAGGCGCTGGTGGACGACAGCCAGTTGGGCAACCCGCGTCGTGTTGCGGTGGGGCTGGAACAAAACCGCCTGGCCATGTTGCTGGCCGTATTGCACCGCCACGGCGGCCTGCAAGTGGGCGACCAGGATGTATTCGCCAATGTGGTGGGTGGTGTGAAAGTGCTGGAGACCAGCGCCGACCTGGCGTTGCTGGCGGCCATCGTCTCCAGCTACCGCGACCGGCAACTGCCCCGGGATATGGTGATTTTTGGTGAGGTCGGCCTGTCCGGCGAGATCCGCCCCGTGCCCAGCGGGCAAGAGCGCTTGTCAGAAGCCGCCAAACATGGTTTCAAGCGTGCTATCGTGCCGCGGGGCAATGCGCCCAAGAGTGAGATTATGGGGATGCAGGTCATTGCCGTATCGAAATTGAGTGAGGCGCTGGAGGCGCTGGATTAACTACCCCAACTGTTTAAGTTCCTCCTCCAGTGTCTCGAGATCCATATGGGCTTC
>QNFS01000151.1 GCA_003646415.1 Gammaproteobacteria bacterium | reverse complement strand
GAGCAAGCCACCACATTCATACCGATTGACGAGTCACTGCTGCTGTAGCTAATTGATAAGCCGGTTCCGTTGTCAGGGGCGCACAACTCAGGGCCATACTAGCGGAATATGGTCTGGCTGCGCAGGACTACGATCTGTTCCATTTGTAGCCCCATCTCTTCCAGAAACTCCTCAAGTATACGCAGTTTCCCCGCCCAAAAATGGTCACTCATCTCTCCAGCAGAGTCGGGTGGCGTGTGGTGGATTTGGGCAGTAAGTTGAAGAATTTGAAGGGGTTTTCAAAACCGAACTTCGAGCAGCTTCCGAACTGGGGTGGGTGGTGGTGATCCGCGTTTGTCATCCTTGTGCATCGGGAACTTCACTGTCTATACTGAACTGATCTGTTTTTATCCGTCGCACAAATTGCCAGTGGAGCGGTGGCCATTGCACTTAATTAAGGAGATAGTGCTAAACTTAGGCCCCTTTTTCCAAAGTAACCCGGAGAGTAATAATGCGCGATTACAAACAATTTTATATCAACGGCGAGTGGGTAGACCCGGCAATACCGAACGATTTTGACGTCATCAACCCCGCCACCGAAGAGGTGTGCGCACAAATCTCCCTGGGCTCAGAGGCGGATGTCGACAAGGCTGTAGCAGCCGCCAGGGCCGCTTTTGACAGCTTCAGCCGCACGTCCAGGCAGGAGCGGATAGAGCTGCTGGAGTCCTGTGCCGAGGTCTACCAGAAGTACTACAACGATATCGCCGATGCGATTCGTGAGGAAATGGGCGCGCCCCAGGAACTGGCGGCGGGTGCACAGGCCTTCTGCGGCCTGGGCCATCTGCAGGAAGCGGCCAAGATACTCAAGACATTCGAGTTCGAGGAAGACCTGGGCAAACACCGGGTATTCAAGGAGCCTATCGGTGTTTGTGGTCTGATTACGCCCTGGAACTGGCCGGTAAACCAGATTTCCTGCAAAGTCGCTCCCGCGCTGGCTGTGGGCTGCACCATGGTGCTCAAGCCCAGCGAAGTGGCCCCGCTTTCCGCCTACCTGTTCGCCAAGGTGATGGATGAGGCCGGTGTTCCCGCCGGTGTGTTTAATATGGTCAACGGTGATGGCCCTGTGGTGGGAACCGCACTGTCCGGACACCCGGAAGTGGATATGATGTCCTTCACCGGCTCCACCAGGGCCGGTACTCTGGTCGCCCAGAACGCTGCGCCCACCGTCAAGCGGGTCACCCAGGAATTGGGTGGTAAGTCGCCCAATATCGTACTGGATGATGCCGACCTGGAGGCCGCGGTGACCGGCGGTGTCATGCATATGTACGTCAATACCGGGCAGTCCTGTAACGCGCCGTCGCGCATGTTGGTACCGGCTGCCAAACTGGCGGAAGCCGAGGCCATTGCCGCCAAAGTTACCGAGTCGGTAGTGGTGGGCGATCCAAGTGCCGAGGGAACCACCATGGGTCCCGTGGTTTCCGAGGTCCAGTTCAACAAGATCCAGGGTTTGCTGGAGGCCGGCGTCGCAGAGGGGGCCAAAGTCGTAACCGGTGGTCCCGGTCGGCCCGAGGGCCTGGACAAGGGCTATTTTATACGCCCCACCGTGTTCTCCGAGGCCAACAACGAGATGACCATCGCCCGGGAAGAGATCTTCGGGCCAGTACTCACCATGATTCCCTACGACAGTGAAGAGGAAGCGATTCGCATCGCCAATGACACGCCCTACGGGCTGGCCGGCTATGTGCAGAGCGGGGACATCGATCATGCCCGGGACGTGGCGTCGAAAATCCGCGCCGGTAACGTCCACATCAACGGTGCCGCCGGTGGCTTCGACGTACCCTTCGGCGGTTACAAGCAGTCCGGTAACGGTCGCGAGTGGGGCCACCACGGCTTCACCGACTTCCTTGAAATCAAGGCGGTGGAAGGCTACAGCGAATAGGGCGAGGGCAGAGGAGCAGGGTCCGGGTAGGCGTCCGGACCTTATATGTATGCGACTTACGCATTTTCAGACATTTAGTGGATGGAAATAATATGACCAGAATCATTGTACAAGCTGCCAAATTGATTGGCGTGACTGCACTTGCCATTTCTATGATCGCCGGACCTGTCATGGCAAAGGGCAGGCCCGACGCGCCACCGCTTGTCCGGCAGCTTTACGATGGCAACTGGCCCAGTGCTGAAGAGGGTCAGAAACTGCGCGACGACTTGTTCTATCAACGCGCGATCTTTGCTTACATGATGACATTGCCGGTGCTGAACACGATCGGCATGCGCGACGGGTCAGCCGAGGAGTTCGGGGCAGGCTACAACGTGTTGCCGATCTGGAAGGACCGCATGGGTGCGGACGCCTGGATTCCGACACCCAACGCCGACGTGATCTACTCGATGAGCTATCTCGACCTGAAAAAGACCGGACCGCTTGTTGTGGCAGCTCCGCCCCACGTCATCGGCATGTTCACCGACTTCTATCAGCAAACCATTACCGATGTCGGTGCCATCGGGCCGGACCGCGCCCGCGGCGGGCTCTACCTGCTGCTGCCGCCGGACTATCAGGGGCATGTTCCAAACGGCTATTTCACTTTCCACTCGTCGACCTACAACGTATTCCTGTTCTTCCGAACAGTGATGGGAAAGGGCAAAACGGCCCCCGATCCCAAGGTGGCTGTGGCCACGGCAGAGCAAACCCGCATCTATCCGCTCTGGGAACAGGAGAAGGACATCAAACCCATGCAGTTCCCGAATGGCTCGGGAAAAGAAGTGAACATGATGTATCCGACCGATTTCGAATTCTGGACGAAGCTCAAGAAATTTGTCGACTACGAGCCGATAGATGCGTTCGAACCCGAAACACGGGGCGTACTGGCCTCGATCGGTATCGTCAAGGGGCAGGAATTCAAGCCCACAGACGCGCAAAAGGATATGCTGAACAAGGCCGTGGACGTTGCCCCACGGATGATTCTTGCCGAGCGCATGGTGCCACGTGCCGACCAGAGGGATCTCTATTACAAGGATGGCAACCATCGCCGCGCCTGGGCCGCTGGTACGGCGGAATGGTGGCAGGAGACGTATCTGGATATCGACCAGCGTGCGACTTTCTTCCAGTATGCTTATTCTTCGGCTCCGGCGATGGTGATGCGGACGATCAACGCAGGCTCCAAGTATCCGCTGTATGTGGTGGATTCAAAGGGCGAATACCTGCACGGCAGCGACACGTACAAACTGCACCTGCCCGACGGTATTCCGGCCGCGTACTTCTGGGCCGTAACCGCCTATAACATCACGGACGGTACCATGCCGAAGACCTCACAGGCCTTCCCGTCGAAGAACTCGTTGAATGAAAGCATCGTCAAGAACAGCGACGGCTCGGTGGATATCTACCTTGGACCGAAGCAGCCGGACGGTGTGGCTGAAACAAACTGGATCCAGACCATAGAAGGCCGCGATTTCATGGGGGTTGTCCGTCTCTACGGCACCGAGGTCGCTTTCTTCGACCAGAAATGGAGACCCGGTGAAATGGTGAAGCAGTAACGTTTTTGCCAAACGACGTCCGGGGACACAATACTTAATTCAACCGAGCAGGACTTTGTACCCGCGCGATATTTATGAATTAAGTATTGTGTCCCCGGAAATACTTGCTCTGCGCTGGCCAGCATCTCTCCGCCACTCTCCCTCGAAACGCTGCGCGCGTTACACACATCCCTATAATACCGTGGACCCCAAAAAGGCGCCTCAACTCCCGGTTGATTATGATACTGCCAAATAGTATCATTCACTAATGAACAATAAGAACCGCAAAACACTTCAGAACATTTTTGAGAACCCCGTCAAAAAGAATATTCAATGGAGTGATGTTGAGAAGCTGGTGTTTGCTCTGGAAGGAACGATTAACCAGGGCAACGGTTCCAGAGTTCGAATTGTCGTGGGCGGAGTGTCGCTGAACATGCACACACCACACCCACAAAAAGAGTTGAAACCCTATCAAGTCCGTAAACTGCGAGATTTATTTATTGAAGGAGGTGTTAAATCGTGAAATACAAAGGATATGAAGCTATCGTTAGATACAGCGATGAAGACGCGACATTTGTCGGTGAAGTCATTAACACGCGCGATATACTCATTTTTGATGGGAATGACGTTACCGAAGTCGAGCAATCTTTCCATGCTGTTGTCGACGAATATCTGGAGGATTGCGAAAATGAAGGGCGGGAAGCCGAAAAACCGTTCTCTGGCCAGTTTGTGCTGCGCCTGGAACCGCAGCTGCACCGAGCGTTATTCATTCAGGCCAGACATTCTGGACAGAGCCTGAATGCTTATGTGCAAGAAAAACTTTCCCAGGTTGTTGGTCATTGATGGAGTGCGGAAAGCCTGTCCGTTAACGTCAACAATGTGTCTGCCTTTGTCAATTCTCGCGGCGCGCGCCGCCATACACTACAGTTTTGTCTACTTATTGCTGCAGCATTAAGCGGGGGCAAAACGGTACGCTTGTGTGAATTCCGGGGGGCAATTTACTTATCTTGTAGTTTCAGCAGTAATTTTCGCAAAGAAATCATTGTGACATTGTGTTTGACAGGAAATTCGTCATCGCCGCCGTAAACAATGTACCTATGCGTCGCTCGTACATCCTCACAGGCGGTATAAAAGCCGGGTTTTATTTTGGGCGCTGAGCCGGATTTTATTTCTATCGCCCATATTTCCGTGCTGGAAATTTTAAGCACCAGATCAATTTCCGCCCCGGCAGCTGTGCGATAAAAATAGGCCCCGATAGTCGCTGGAAGGATTGATAAAATATTTTCAATAACAAAGCCTTCCCAGCTTTTTCCAAGAACAGGATTAGACAGAAGCGCATCATAATCAGTAATATCAAGAAGCCGGTGAAGAATGCCGCTATCACGGACGTAAAATCGCGGTGATTTAACCAGGCGCTTTTTGACATTAACGTGCCAGGGTTCTAATCGACGCACGAGCAGCAGATCCACTAAAATATCAATGTAACGGCTAACGGTCTTGCTATCGACTTCAAGGTTTGCGGCCAGCGTCGAGAAATTGACGTTTTCGCCTTGCATATGCGCCAGCATTGTCCATAGCCTTCTAAGCCTGGTCGCGGAAATCCTGAAGCCCAGCTGCGGGATATCCCGTTCCAGATAGGTACGGATCAGGTCTTCCAGCCAGGCCAGGCCAAAGGCATTGGTCTGGGCCAGGTAACTTTCTGGAAACCCCCCTCGCAACCAAAGCCTGTGGATGTCCGCAGGGTTTTCAGCGGGGACTTCCAGCAAATTAAAGCCTGTCATCTCGATATAGCTGATACGACCCGCCAGGCTTTCACCGGACTGCCTCAATAAATCCATCGACGCGGAACCTAATAGAAGAAACTGCTCCGCTTTGCGGCCCGCGCGCCTGTTTTGATCAATCAAGCCGCGTAAAACCATAAAAAGGTCAGGAGCACGCTGGATTTCATCCAGGATAATGAGTTTATCGCTATGCCGGGAAAGGTAAGGTGCCGGATCACTTAATTTCACTAAATCCGCCGATGACTCAAGGTCCAGATAAATGGATTCTCTGCTCTGTGCGATCATTTGCGCAAGGGTGGTTTTACCCACTTGCCGTGCCCCTAATAAAGCCACAGCGGGTACACGCCGCATGGTTTGCTCTAGCTTATTGCTAATCCACCTGCTTATCATACCTTGCATATTCGTATATTGATTCCGATAATGCAAGGTTAAATGAACGAGAAAGGGGCATGCCCGATGCCCGGAGACCATACTTAAATTGATGTCGCTGGAGGATCGGTGACTGTGAGGTATGCCTGAGCCGCTACTTTAGCTCTATTGTGATCTTGTCGATAGCGCCACTGAATGCGTTATCCCATGGATCGTAGTCGTCGGTAACCGGCGACCATACGTCCATGCCGACGTCCGCGGTATCTCCGGCCAGTGAATAGGCCGCACCCATGGTGTGTTCAATGCGCCCTTGACCGACTTGCCGTCCATTCACATACAGCGTGCCCTCGGCTCCTTTGTGCAGCCCGCCACCATCGTAAGCGAAGTCGAAACTCACGGTGATCTTGCCCTCGGGAAGAGCCTCGTCTGCCGCTATCGTGTATATCTCGTGAGCCAGCCAGTTATAAGCGTATTTGAGCTTGCCATCCTTGACGTACTACCTTGGTGGCTTGAGGACGCAGAGAATGGGCTTGCCGATGCATTTCGGACCTTACTCGCAGGCCTGACTGAAGACCTGCGGAGCCTTGATAATTGCATAACAGACCTTGATGAACAGATTGCGCAGAGCGTGAAGGAGAATCCTGTGGCGCAGCGATTGTTGGAACTGGGGGTATTGGCCCTCTCACTGCCAGTGTTCTTGCTGGTGCTCTTGGCGATGGGTCTGTGTTCAACAAAGGACGAGAATTTGCTGCGTCTCTCGGGCTCACCCCACGTCAACATAGTACGGGAGGCAAAGAGCGGCTACTTGGCATCAGTAAACGGGGTGACAGTTACCTGAGAAAACTACT
>QNFS01000150.1 GCA_003646415.1 Gammaproteobacteria bacterium | reverse complement strand
CAATGTGACAACCATCACGTTAAACCGACCCGACGTCATGAACGCCATCAACTCACAAATGCATGAGGAACTTCAAAATGCATTTGATAACTTTGCCGCAGCCGACGATCAATATCTGTGTGTTATTCGTGGCGCGGGAGATCGCGCCTTTTGCGCAGGTAGCGATCTTAAGTCAATCGCCACCGGCGGCAGGGCGCCCTATCCAAAGAACGGCTACGCAGGATTTATTGAGCGCTTTGATTTAAACAAGCCTATTATTGCCGCAGTTGATGGTTTTGCACTCGGTGGCGGTTTTGAAATCGCCCTGGCCTGTGACATCATTATCGCAACAGACCGCTCAAGCTTCGGTTTACCCGAACCACTGGTCGGAGCCGTCGCTTTGGGCGGTGGCCTGCATCGACTCGCCAGGCAAATTGGATTAAAGCAGGCCATGGGGATGGTCTTATCGGCAGAGCGGGTTTCTGCCACTGAAGGCTTGACATTGGGTTTTGTTAACGAAGTGACGGACCAGGATAAATTTGAAGCGGCACTAACAGCTTGGTGTGAACGCATTCTGCGCTGTGCGCCACTTTCAATTGCCGCTTCAAAAGAAGTCATGATGCGCGGTTTGGATGAACCAAGCCTGGCAATGGCAATGAGCAGTCAGGATGACTATCCGGCTTTTTATCGCTGGAAGCGGGCAGAGGATACTGTTGAAGGGCCAAAAGCGTTTGCGGAAAAACGTAAACCTGACTGGCGTGGGCGATAGACACTCAACAAGTACGCAATAGCCGGCGCGACGGCGCTGTCGGCAAAAATCGGCATGGGATAGGGTGCTATATCAAGCCAGGGGGATCAACATCCAGCGCCCTCTGCAGGAATTCCAGTTCCTCCTCCCGCTCGGGCAGTGGCGCCGGTTGGGTGAAAAACTTGTCCCGTGTCAACTCTTCCACCACCGCTTCGCTGCGTGGAAACGGCTCGTCGTAGTGGTTCATGGAAAACAGCTTCTCGAAAGGCTGCCGGGGCCGCTGGCCACCTGCCTCCCAGTGCTCGGCCGGATAGCCGACGGTTTGCAGCAGCAGGAGCCTACAGTGATCGGGAACTCCAATTCCCTTCAATATCCGGTCGCCCTCCGGGCCGCCCAGGCAACAGGTGCCCAGCCCCAATTCGTAGGCCATCAAGGTGGCCTGGGCAATACCCTGACCACAGTCGATCTCGTTGAGGCCGGGCTCCTTGAGGAAATCCTTGATGCCATCGAAGATTGGGAGCAAAACCTCATCCAGTGCCCGGACTCTCTCTTTCTTACCCCCAAAGCCCAGAGCGCCCACGTCCACCAGCTCGTGCAGACGATCAGACTGCTCATCGACCGCAGTTGGATCGCAGTACCACACGATCACCACCGGCGCCTTGCGAATCTGCCAACCGGCAACCGGGGCCTGTAGTGCCTCGATAATTTCCGGTGACGCGGTATTCTTGAAAACCGCGATACCACGCAGGCTCTGCACATTACCCCAGTGCGAAGCGATGCGGGCCGCCTCGAACATCATCTGGATTTTTTCTGGTTCCACCGCCTTGTAGGGACGGACAAAGCGGATAGACCGCCTGCGCCCAATAGCTTCTCTCAATTCCATGGTCTCGTTCTCCTGTTACAGTAAATTCAGGCCCGCGGCCCGATGTCGATTGCAGAGTATAAGGCGAATAAAGCACATGTCGAGTTTATAATCCTGGCAATTGCCCAACTGGTCGCATACAAGCCCGTCGCAGGGCATGCAAGGCTGCTAATCGTGCAAATAAATATACATTGAATATCATTAAGTTATGAGTTATTTATCATAATCTGCTTTAGTTTTAGGCAGGTTGACCATCACCTGACATCAAGCGGCGTTGGGTTAAAAAATCGATTACCGCCCGGTTGAATTCTTCGGGTTGCTCCAGGTTAACTATGTGGCCGGCGTCGCTTATGGTCATCGTAGTAGCATCGAGAATTTTATCTGCCATAAATGCGCCAATGCGGCGCAGACCTTCAATTTCCTGATCGCCAATGATGATCAGGGTGGGGGCGGTGATTTCCGCCAGGCGCTCTGCCGGCATCACCTCCGGCCAGACCTCTGGATCGCGATTTTGCCAGTGCCAGCCATCATAGTCATTGATCATCTGTCGGCCCAGGGCTGACCATGCGGGTGAGTTGAGCAGGGTGGTAAACAGCGGCAGTTGCAACCAGGCGGCTTTTGCTTCATCAACCCCGTGTTCGCGGGCGACTGCCCAGATGTATTTCAGGCCCTGCATAAAATCTTCTGCATCGACATAGCCCTGCAATACCGGGCCGACCACCGTCAGTGATCGGGTCCGCTGCGGGTAGGCCAGGGCAAACCGGTTCGCCACAGAACTACCCAGGGAAAGCCCCAGTATATGTGCTGCGGGAATATCTAACTGCTCTAGCAGCCGGGCGAGGTCATCTTCGGCTCGATAGGGGCCTTCTGGTCGGGAAGATCTGCCAAAACCACGCATATCGTAGCTGATTACCTGGAAATGCGCTGCCAGGGCGTCAATCTGCGGAGTCCATAGTCGAACATCCGTAGCCATGCCATGAATCAGCACCAGGGCAGGGCCTGTACCGCAAAGGTTGACAAATAGCTCACCATTTTCAATATCAATCAACTGTTCTTTAACGGGGGTCATCTCCGCCTCCCTTCATTTTTAAGTAGTCATGCGAGTATAGACGAATAACGCACAGTGTAACTGCGATATAAAGAAAGGGTCATTATGAATCTTTTTACCGACCGGGAAATGCCAAGTGGCTATCACTGCCGAGTAGGTTACACTGGCATTCCAACCACTTGATAAGTGATAGTGACGGCCAGAGGTTGAGCGCAATGAGCAGCAACGATAAACCAGAATCGAAACATAAGAGTGACCCCTACGGTAAACTCCGTATGCCCGATGAGGGCGAGCCCATCACTGAACCCCCTGTCCCGGCGGCAACGGTCGTTTTACTGCGCGATGGCCCCGACGGGGTCGAAACCCTGATGTTGCGTAAAAACAAGGAAATCCGCTTTGGTGGCATGTGGGTGTTTCCTGGCGGGCGTATCGACCGGGCCGATTACCCCAATGGCGACCCTGGCGACAATGTCGCTTACGACGGCGCCACCGCTGCCGCCGATGACCACAAAACCACAGCGGCTCGCACCGCAGCGGCGCGGGAAACCCATGAAGAGGCGGGCATACACGCCGACCCCAAAGACTTTGTCTGGTTTTCCCACTGGACACCGCCGCCCGTCATTCCGAAACGTTTCACCACCTGGTTCTTCGCGGCACGAGTTAACGGCAACCAGAAAATTGTTATCGATGATGGGGAAATTCACGATCATCAGTGGATTAATCCGGCACGGGCCATTGAAAAACATGCCGCCCGTGAAATCGATTTCGTGCCACCAACCTGGGTGACCCTTCATTATCTGGCCAGTCGTGGCACCGTTAATGAATTGCTGGCTCACTTCGTCTCAGTGCCGCCGAAAATCTATGAAACCCACCTGGGTATAACCGAAGAGGGTCACCGTGTCGCACTGTGGCGCGGCGACGTGGGCTACAACGACTGGGATGCGTGTATAGAAGGCGACCGGCATCGCATGATTATGGCGAAAGACGGATTTATCTTTGAGAACAGCGTCGAGACCTATTGAGGCTGTCAACTTTTAGTACGACTTTGGCAGCCCGAGTACTCTTTCTGCCAGATAAGACAACACAAGCTGTGGGCTGATCGGTGCGATACGTGGAACCATGACTTCACGAAAATAACGCTCAACGTGATATTCCTTTGCGTAACCAAAGCCGCCATGTGTCATGACGGCTGTTTCACAGGCATGAAATCCAGCTTCAGCAGCCAGGTATTTTGCCGCGTTGGCAGCCGCACCACAGGGCTGGTCATTATCATATTGCCAGGCTGCAGACATCACCATCAGCCAGGCGGCCTCCAGTTCTGCCCAACATTTAGCCAGCGGGTGTTGAATACCCTGGTTTTGGCCTATCGGACGGTTAAAGACGATACGCTCTTTGGCGTAATTTGTCGCTCGCTCTATTGCCAGCCTGCCTAGCCCGACAGCCTCCCCGGCAATCAAAACCCGCTCCGGGTTCATACCATGCAGAATATATTCAAAGCCACGACCCTCTTCACCAATACGATCCTCAACCGGAATCTCCAGGCCGTCGATAAATAGCTCATTGGAGTCAACACATTTACGGCCCATTTTATCAATGAGGCGCACGTCGATCTTGCTGCGGTCAAAATCAGTATAAAAAAGACTGAGGCCATGAGTCGACTTCTTGACCTCCTCCAGCGGTGTCGTTCGTGCTAACAGCAGAATTTTATCGGCCACCTGCGCGGTAGAGATCCAGACTTTTTGACCATTTACAATATAACGATCCCCTTTGCGAACAGCCATGGTTTTCAGTTGGGTTGTATTCAGGCCGGTATTGGGTTCTGTTACGCCAAAACAGGTTTTTACACCGCCTTCAGCCATTGGCCTTAACATACGTTGTTTTTGTTCTTCTGTGCCGAACACCACAACCGGGTTCAGGCCAAAAATATTGATATGTACCGCTGACGCACCCGACATACCAGCCCCGGACTGGGCGATGGTGCTGGCCATAATAGCCGCCTCGGTGACACCAAGGCCTGAGCCGCCATAGGCTTCAGGAATACAAATGCCGAGCCAGCCTCCCCCGGCCATCGCATTGTAGAAGTCGTGTGGAAAGATGCCATCAGTATCACGTTGCAGCCAATAGTCATCGTCAAATGCCTGGCAAACTTTCTGGATTGACTCACGAATGCTGTTTTGATCGTCTGTATGAGAAAAGTTCATGTTTAACCTTTTAAGTTGAATGGATCGGTAACAGAGAATTCAACGTTGATCACACTGGCGCCATGTTCACCTGAAGTTTGGGAGGCATAAGGACACAACTCAAAACTCCACCCACCTAATCGGTTGGTCAGTCCCTCGTCGGTTCCAGTATAAGACAAATGAACCAGGTGTGGGGATCGGATTTGCCTGTGAAGTTTAGTTGCTGAACCTGAGAAGATTACGAACTGCTCGCCGCGTACTTTCTTTACCCTTTGTCGTGATGACGCGTACAATTACGCAAAGACCCCCTGACAGGCAACGAATGGGCCAAGCATTGAAAGCCACTCATCTCTACTATCTTTTTCTCATTCTCGTATGCGGTATCGCAACAGTCTACTTCAGCCGCTATCTTGTGTTCGGCGCCCCCCTGGAGCAGGCGAGCTTTGATTACGGTCATCGTTCCGCCAGCGAGCAATGCAAAAACAAAGCGGGAGCAGCCGACCATCAAGCGATGAAAACCGAATCCGGGTTGCGCTACACATTGACTACTCCCAAGAACTTCCGGCCAGACGTCCCGCATCCGTTAGTGGTCGTCTGGGCGCCTTCGATGGCCGGCAGTTGGCTAAATGAGCGGCTAACCGGATTAACTCGCCGAGCTACCGGCAAAGGATTCATCATTGCACACGTGGCCAGCGTTCGCTTGAGCACGAGAGCGATTCTTGAATTGGAAACAGTGCCCCGCACTATTATCGATCGATGGTGCGTGAACCCTGAAGCAATCTACTACACCGGGCATTCCGACGGAGGCACCGTCGCCATGGCTCTGACGCTCCTGCCGGGTGCGAAAATCCAACCACGAGCCATCGCTCCGAGCGCCATGGGAATGGATGCAACGGCGTTGGCTGAGTTCAGCTGCCCGAGCGCCACCGACGTGATGATTTTGCATAACGTCGACGACACGCACTTTCCGGGTTTTGGCGCCGAGGCCGTGCGCTGGTGGGCGGCTTGCCAACACTGTGACCTTGCCGCCGCCACACGCCAGACTGACGGTTGTATCCATTATCCCGGATGCGCCCGGGATGTGCGCATTCAATACTGCGAGGGCCAGGGCGGGCATATACGGTGGCCGGGAACCCGGCATGACCCCATTCAGTTTTTTTTAAAAACGCGCCAGTGGCAACTCGCTGAAAAACCTTCAGTGGTCGCCAAAAAAACGTCGGCGACCAGCCAGATAGATGAACAGCCCACAACCTACAAATAATACAATGTAGTACAGCGCGTACTGAGTATAATCGGTCTTACCCACCTGAAACGGAAACACTGTCTGATAGGATTTATTCAAGATCGGATTCCAGACTTCGACAATCCCGATATAGTTGCCGATTTCCTCGAAAGTGTATCGCACCGTCATGATGCCCTGCGGGTACTGTGTGGGTTCAAGATAATGGAGGGATGCCTGCTCGATTTCGCCCTGGCTCCCAAGATCCTCATAAGTAGCCTGTAGACCAATCTCGTTGACGTCTCTAATGATTCTAAAATTCACATCCATGTCGCGCAGTTCATCACTGATGAAATCGATAACGATGATGCTATCCCCTATCGTTGGAATATCTTCACAAAACTCCTGGGTTGCCCGCTGCTGGGGCAGATACCCGGTGAAGTGCGTCTTGAAACGACCGATCTTCATGAT
>QNFS01000149.1 GCA_003646415.1 Gammaproteobacteria bacterium | reverse complement strand
TTTTGCTTTTGCCATATCAAATACTCCGCATTTGAAAGTTAATAAATAGAATCTAGAGCATTCACGGGCTACTAGTTCTTCTTTTTGGGGGCGATAACCATAGTGAGCTGTCGGCCTTCCATTTTCGGGAATTGCTCGACGCTGCCCAACTCGGCCAGATCAGCTTCTACTCGTTTGAGTAGCTCCATGCCAATTTCCTGGTGAGCCATTTCACGACCGCGAAAACGCAGTGTAACTTTGGCCTTATCGCCGTTTTCAAGGAAACGTGTCAGGTTGCGTAGTTTTACCTGATAATCTCCCACCTCCGTCCCTGGACGAAACTTCATTTCTTTAACTTGTGTACGCTTCTGCTTCTTTCTCTGGGCAGATTTCTGCTTCTTTGCTTCAAATATATGCTTGCCGTAGTCCATCACTTTGCAAACTACAGGATCTGAATCTGCAATAAGCACCAGATCCATGCCCGCCGCCGCCGCTGCGGCCATCGCCTCACTGAGGGGCACAATACCGATCTGTTCACCTTCGGCTCCAACCAGACGCACCGGATCCGCGGTAATCTGGTCATTAATGATCGCCTTTTTGCCGGCGCCTTTGCCACTGTCTCTCTTAATGCTGATTCTCCATTGCAATACGACCGCGACGCGCTACATCGTCCGTGAGGTGCGCTATAAACGCATCGAGATCCATGGATCCCAGGTCCTCACCACGACGGGCACGCACGGCCACAGTCTGTGATTCTACTTCTTTGTCCCCTACCACTAACAGGTACGGAACCTTCTGAATTGTGTGCTCGCGGATTTTAAAGCCGATTTTTTCATTTCTCAAGTCCGAAATGACCCGAAAGCCATTGTTTTTCAAGGAATCTTCCACTTTTTTCGCATATTCGGACTGTTTGTCGGTGATATTGAGCACAACGGCCTGCGTGGGAGCCAACCAGGTGGGAAATACGCCTTCGTAATGTTCGATCAAAATTCCGATAAAACGCTCGAAGGAACCCAGTATCGCCCGGTGCAACATCACCGGCACCTGGCGTGAGCCATCCTCCGCCACGTATTGGGCATTGAGACGTCCCGGCATGGAGAAATCCACCTGGATAGTGCCCAGTTGCCATACCCGGCCAATGCAATCCTTGAGTGAGAATTCAATCTTGGGGCCGTAGAAAGCGCCCTCTCCCGGCAACTCTTCCCAGGGCAGGTTCTGGGCATCCAGGGCATCCGCCAGGGCTTTTTCGGCCCTGTCCCAGTCCACGTCCGAGCCCACCCGCTGCTGGGGGCGGGTGGACAGGCGATAGATCACGTCATTAAAACCAAAGTCTTCATAAACCGCATGCAGGAAGTCGATAAAACTGGAAACCTCCGGCTGGATCTGCGCCTCGGTGCAGAAAATATGCGCGTCATCCTGTACAAAACCCCGCACACGCATAATGCCATGCAGTGAACCAGAAGGTTCGTTGCGATGACAGGAACCGAATTCCGCCAGGCGCAGGGGCAAATCCCGGTAGGATTTAAGGCCCTGGTTGAACACCTGCACATGGCAGGGACAGTTCATCGGCTTCACCGCCAACTCGCGCCCATCGGCCTCGAGCACGAACATATCGTCACTAAACTTGTCGGCGTGCCCGGATTTTTCCCACAGGGACATATCCACCAATTGCGGCGTCTTGATCTCATCGTAGTCATTTTCACGCTGAGCCTGGCGCATATACTGCTCAATAGTCTGGTAAATGCTCCACCCCGCCGGGTGCCAGAACACCATACCCGGCGCCTCTTCCTGGGTGTGGAACAGATCCAGTTTTTTAGCGATCTTGCGATGATCGCGCTTTTCCGCCTCGGATATGCGGTTCAAATACTGCTTGAGCTGTTTCTTGTTGGCCCAGGCTGTGCCATAGATCCTCTGCAGCATTTCATTGCTGGAGTCGCCGCGCCAGTAGGCGCCAGCGACCTTGGTCAGTTTGAACGCCTTCAGCTTGCCAGTACCGGGCACGTGGGGGCCGCGACAAAGGTCGCCCCAACTACCCTGGGTATACATGGATATCTCTTCACCTTCAGGCAGGTCCTCGATGATCTGCACCTTGTAGTGTTCACCCATATTACGAAACAGTTCTATCGCCTTTTCCCGACTGGTCACAACACGCTGTATCGGTAAGTCCTCTACCACCAGTTCTTCCATACGCTTCTCGATCTTCTGAAGATCTTCCGGCGTAAACTTATTGCCGGTGGCGAAGTCATAAAAAAAACCGTCCTCTATCACCGGGCCAATAGTGACTTGCACCCCCGGGAACAACTCCTGCGTGGCCATGGCCAGCAGGTGGGCCGTAGAATGACGAATGACCTCCAGACCGGCATCATCGCGCTCGGTGATAATCGCCAGGGAGGCGTCGCTTTCTATGATGTGTGAAGTATCCACTTCCCTGCCATCAACCACACCGGCCAGCGCCGCCCTGGCGAGGCCGGGACCGATATCAGCGGCAACATCGTGTACCGAAACCCGGTTATCGAATGAACGTTGGCTGCCGTCAGGCAGGGTAATAACAGGCATGAGCTTTCCTTTTGTCAGTGGTGGCCCCTACTAAAGGCCACTTGAGGGGTCTAACTTGTTGATTCTCCAGCATAGCGGAAATTCGTTAGTGATTTTAGCTGTAACTTCAGTCGCAGAACACAGTATCGGCTAAATCGGCAGCAGGATAATGCCCGAACCGGCGCCAGATTGCTATACCGGCTGGGCAGTCTTGTGGCACCGGCGCCAGGAACCCGAAGCGCTGGGTATTCCTGCTGAGTTTTTATGATAAGGTGATGCCTCACTCTGGGAAATTGGGAGCGCGGAAGGTGGAATGGAACATAGGTAACATTTATGATGCGGTTGTTGAAGTATGCACCGAGGATGACCCGGCCCTGATTCACTCGGGTCCCGGCGGATCCAAAGGCCTGGTCATTTCCTGGCCAGAATTCGACAGGCGGACGAATCGACTGGCGCGTTTTCTTCAGGAAGCCGGCTTGCAGCCGGACTCCAAGGTGGCGCACTACATGCGCAACTGCCCCGCCTACGTTGAGAGCCTTGTGGCGTCGTTCAAGGGCAGGTTCGTGCACGTCAACATTAACTACCGGTACCTGGACGACGAGTTGCACTACATTATGGAAAACTCGGATTCCGAAGCGGTTGTGTTCGCATCGGAATTCAGGCCGCAAGTAGAGGCGCTGAAGGACAGGCTGCCGCTGGTGAAGGCCTGGATCGAGGTGCCCCCGTACTTTTCGGACGAACCATGGAGCAGCGCTCCATTTGCGACCAATTTCAACGAAGCCATCGCCCAGGGGGATAGCGGCAAACTCGATATCGAGCGGCTCGGTAGCGATCTGATGTTTATCTACACCGGGGGAACCACCGGCATGCCCAAGGCTGTGATGTGGGAGAACGAGACCTTCTGGGAGGCGCTGGGATCTGGATCATCACTTCTGGCGGAGGGTGTGGCACCGCCGGTTACTATCGCTGAGCACACCGCTCGAGTCACCGCTGCCCCGATGCGCGGGCGCTTGCTGGCAGCTTGCCCGCTCATGCATGGCACCGCCCTGCTCGGAGCCATCAGCACCTTGTCGCAGGGAGGCTGTGTCGTCACCATGCCGGAAATGAGCCTGGATACTGAAGCGATGTGGCGGACGGTGGAACGCTATGGCGTCAATTCCATGGCGATCGTTGGCGATGCCTTCGCCAAGCCCATGTTACGCGAGCTCGACAATAACCCGGACGAGTACGACATTTCGTCCGTTATGGGCATGCTCAGCTCGGGCGTGATGTGGTCGCCGGAGGTCAAGCAGGGGCTCCTGAAGCACAACCAGAATATGGTGCTAGCGGACTTGTTCGGAGCCTCGGAAGGGGTGGGTTTTGGTTCATCGATAACCACCAGCGAGGAGTCTTCCCAGGTAGCCAAGTTTCAGATCGGCGAAGAGTGCAAAGTGTTTACAGAGGATTTTCGCGAGGTGGTCCCCGGTAGCGGCGAGCCCGGTTTCACCGCCCGTAGCGGCGGCATCCCTCTGGGGTACTACAAGGACGAGAAAAAAACAGCCAGCACTTTCCCGGTGATCAATGGCGTGCGATATTCCGTTCCGGGCGACTGGTGCACCGTGGACACCGACGGCACGTTGACGCTGCTGGGGCGCGGTTCGGTGTGTATCAACAGCGGTGGTGAGAAAATCTATCCGGAGGAGATCGAGGAAGCGCTTAAGGCGCATGAGAGCGTGGATGACGCTCTGGTCGTCGGGATTCCGGATGAGCGTTGGGGGCAGGCGGTCACGGGTGTGGTTGTGCTCGCGACGGATAGTCAGCTCGACGAGGAGGCGCTGCGCAACCACGTGAAAAAACATCTCGCCGCCTACAAGGCGCCAAAACGGGTTCTGTCCGCAGGGGTGGCGTTGCGTGCGCCCAATGGCAAGGCGGACTACAAGGGTGTTACCGACTTCGCTGTCAAGGCGCTGGGGTAGGTGTACTATTGCTGAGCTTATCTGACCTTAGAGGGAAGTAGTAATATGAGTGACTTTCCAAAATTTGTTGAATTTCGAGAGGAAGGCCCACGCGAGGGCTTTCAAATCGAAAAGGAGATCTATCCGATCGAGGAGCGGATCGAACTGATCGATATGCTCAGCGACACGGGCCTGAAGCGTATTCAGGTAGGCAGCTTTGTCAGCCCCCAATACGTGCCGCAAATGGCCGACACAGGCCTACTATTCCAGCGCATCAAGCGCGTGCCGGGGGTGAAATACACCACACTCTGGCTCAACGACAGGGGTTTTCGCAAGGCATTGACGGCGCATGAGGTCGATATTGATCCGCGCTTGCTGTTCTATCCATCAGATGCCTTTTCACGTAGTAACAACAACGCCTCGTCAATGGAAATGCGCGATAAACAAAGCGAGTGGGTGAAACTCTACAAGGAAGAAGGCTATACGGTTGACACGGCCTATGTGATGACGGCGTTTGGCTGCAATTACGAAGGTGACATCCCACAGGAACGCATTCTGGACGATTTCCGGTTCGTCCTTGATCTGTGCGCCGAAGAGAAAATTCCCGTGCCGATCCTTGTGGTTGCCGACACCATGGGCTGGGGCAACCCGGAAGCGGTCAAGCGCATGATTGGGTCCCTGCGTGAAATGGCGCCGGATGCCCGTATCGGGATGCATATCCATGACACGCGCGGACTGGGTATCGCCAATCTTCATGCCGCACTTTCGATGGGTGTGGACATGTTCGAAAGTTCGATCGCGGGGCTGGGTGGCTGCCCCTTCGCGGGCCACGGCCACGCGCGCGCAGCGGGCAATGTCTGTACCGAGGACGCTGTTTTCCTGTGCCACGAACTGGGCATCGAGACGGGCATTGACCTGGACAAACTGATCGCCGCCGCGCTGAAGACCGAACAGATCATCGGCGCACCGCTGATGGGCCGGGTGATGCATTCAGGCGGCCTGGACAAGTATCGCAAAGCAAGCTGAGGAAGCGGCTGCATCCCTGTGAGGCACACTAGCCAGGTGTCGACAGACCACCGTTAACACTGAGGGTCTGACCGGTGATGGCGTCTGATGCCGGGCAGGCAAAAAATGTGATGGCTTCAGCGATATCTTCACACTGCACATCAAAAATCATGCGCTTTTTCAATTTTTCCAGCATGCCTTTTTTAGGCGCGCCACTCTTGTCGGTCTCATCCTGTAATGGCGGGGAGCTCTGTCCCCAGCGGGGGAGGGCGTCTGAAATAAAGCTCATTGAAACAGTGTTGATGCGGATATTATCGCGACCCAGTTCTCTGGCCAATGCCCGTGACATTTGCATCATGCCGGCGGTGGATCCGCCGATCATTGACTCCCCGACAGTGGCTATACGCCCGGCATCGGTGCCCACCATTACAACTTTGCCACCGCCAGCTCTCACCATATGGGGGGCTACCGCTTTCAGGGCGTAGGCGCGGGTTAACCAATGCGCTTTAATATAATAGTCGAGATCTTCCGTACTCATCTCCTGAAATAACCGAAAGGGCAGAGAGTCCTGGCTGGCGCCAGCGCCGCTGACGACCAGTATATCAATCTTACCGAGACGTTCGATTATTCTATCCGCCATCTGTGCCACGGCTTCGGCCTGGGTCAGGTCAGCCTCCTCGAAAATAGCCTCGCCACCGGCCTGGATGATTTCTTCAACGACATCTTTCCCCGCGCTCTGGTTGCGCCCGTTAACCACCACGGTGGCGCCGAGGCCGGCGAGTTTGTGGGCGGCGGCACGGCCAATATAGGCGGTGGAGCCGGTGACCAGGGCAACTTTGCCCGAGAGGTCGAAATTGTGCGGTGGTTTTGCTTGGGAATTCATTATTGCTGAGACCTATTGGTTATTCCTGGGCCGGTCAGTTTAATAGATAAATGATCGGCGGTGAAGCCTGAGACTGTAAGGGACGACCATATTTGGTATGGGGAACGGTTTTCCAACCATATCAGAGCTTAGTCTCTTCCTGTCTGCTGGCTTTCGGCTTGGCTTTGGTTTTTGGTTTAGCTTTTGGCTTGGCTTT
>QNFS01000148.1 GCA_003646415.1 Gammaproteobacteria bacterium | reverse complement strand
TCACCCCCAGGAAGATCAATAGTCTTCTTGGGGGCTATCCATGACATCAGTCCCATTAATACTCTCCAGCTTTGCCAGCTTATTAAGCGGGCTGCCCGTCGATGTAATGAGGCGATGTTGCGTCGTCCAGCGTCAAGATCTCGACGTTGAAGCTCATCTGCTGCCACTCGTCACCCTTCAACGCATAATCGCCGTTTGGCGTAAGCAGAGTTTTGGGGAACAAGTGATCGTTTTTATCGCCAACCGGGTTGGCGCTCTCGAACCGCAGGCCACCGTAGAGTGACTGATCCGCTGACACAATCCGGGTGCGAGTGTTAGCCACCGGCGTGTAGTCGACGTGCAACACGTCATCATCACTGATGCCGCCACCCGGGATGATATAGATTCGGCCTCTGGCCTCATCGAGGGAGTAATCGGTATCTTCTACCCATGTGGTGGTGTCAGTATCATCCTGCACCACTACGGTACCCACATTACGCACACCGGGAGGGTTGGCGACAGTAGCGCCCAACTGGTAGTGGCGGCCCTGCAGCACAGTGATAGCCTCATCGGCTACTGGTGTTGCGGCTTGAGTCACTGATTCCTGGGTGCCGAAGAAGAACAGCGCCAGGTTGTTCAAGTTGATGTTGTCGGTGACAAAGCTTCCGGCGCGGGCAAACTGCAGCACTGTGGATTCGTCTTTGAATTTCAGGCCGGCGTCGGAGTCGTAGTGCTCCAGCGTTTCGGGCTCTACGGTGAGATTGAACTCAGGGGTGTTACCCAGGTACAGCTCGCCAGTTTTGTTGGTGGTGCCATCCGCGAAGCGATCGAAGAACAATCGGCCGCGACCCAGTGTATTCTTGTTGCTGCCAAATAAAATACCCATGTTCAACTTCTCCTAGATGACGTTTTCACGCTTCAGGCTTTGTGCCTGAAATTCTGTTAAATAGACTGGCTCACCGGCGTGGCGCAACTTGGCGCCCAGCACATAGGCCTCTTTCAGCTTGTACGTTGAGCGCGGCACATAACGCAGGGGTGCCGAGCTCGCCGCTTGTTTCCGATACCACCACTCACCGCGTGAGTTCATGCTGCAACCTTTTTGGCCAGGCCGACAAAATGCTTGAACCATATTCGTGGCGCCGGGAACATGGTTATGGGGCCATTAAGTCTTCCACGTATGTTAAGACCAAATTGGCGACAAAAAAGGGGGTTTTGCAGATACCCTCTTCCGGGCACCGAACAACGCCGGTATCCATGGCCAAAGTGTCCACCAGCTTCTCGCCTAAAAAGTAGTTGGCGGAGCTTGGGTTGTTGATCTCTGAGAGCTTTTTAATCACATCTGCCAGCAGCGCATAGGCCTCGTCGGACGGATTTTTGTGGCTGCCCTGGGATGCGGTGACGCCCCACAGCTGAACTTTGAGCTCGACCTTGCGCACTCGTGCGTCGGTTACGTGATCGGGTTCCTGCTGCTCCGGCGCCTCGATCAGGGACACCATGTTGGTTCCGTTAACCTCGGTGCCAAAATTGTAGCGGCCGCGGTACACCTCGTTGCTCAGGTCGTGGGCAAAGCCGTTGCCGGGGGTGATGCCCTCGAGCAGGGAGGTCAGCGCCTTGAGCATGGCGAGCCTGGAACTATCTGCCACTACAGAAGCCTCGCATATTGTCGGTTAAATTCCTGCACCAGGTATTTGGAGATTTCGGGGCTGATGTCTTTCCGAACCGTGTTGAATACCTGATCGATCGATGGCCCGTACAAGGTATAAATCCCGGCAGACTTGTTTGATGCGCCCAGCTTCTTGAGGTTCAGGCCCTCGAGGGAGCGCACCGCAACACCCAGGTTCCCGCCGTGCTCTGTGCCGCGCTTCAGGCGGATAAAAAACGCCTGCTTGATCTTGCGCCGACCGCCGCCACGCTTGACCTTGACCGATATGCCGCCTCGGACTCGAGCCTTGCGCTTGCCCGCTCTGTACAGTTGCTTGGCGCCGTAGGTCACCAGCGAGGTGGGCCGCTGTCGGGCCGATATTCTGGCAGTCAGGTTGGTCTCTCTGGCATAGCGGCTAATCCATAACCGCTCTGGCTTGTTGAGATAGCCAGCCGTCAGTGATACCTGCTTGCGTATCTCCCGGCTGGCTGCAGTCCTGGCGCGGCGGGTGGCCTTGTTGATCGACAGCACCGCGGCCTTGCGGGTGGCAGCAGGGAAGCGCTCCATCCGCTCGGCGAACTTATCCAACCCGGAGGTTTGAATATCAATTTTCACGCCGCTCTCACTACCACCGGTATCGCGATGTCGGTACCCGGCTTGAGTCGATCAACCAGGAAGCTCTCACCGGTTGACTCGATATAGATTGAGGCGTCCACCACCGGGGTGGGCACCTCGCTAATTAGTAACCAGATCCATGTTTCCTGGTCGGCTCGCATAAAACCATCTTGCTCAAGCTCAACGTCTTTGTTGTGGACTCGAACACGGACAGGGATAGACGGGGAATTATCGGAAGCGCGGTACTGGGCATCGAGACCAAAGGTCTCGGCGACCGTTGTTCTCACCAGCTTTCTGGTCGCTGCCCAGTTGAACGCCACCGCTACTCGCCTTTATCGGCCTTATCGGCAGGCTCCGGCAACAGCTCTTTCTCATCAAAAAACTCAACCACGCCGTCCTCAGCCATTTGCTCGAGTTCAGTGGTTTTTACTTTCCCGTCTAGGCAGGTGCCTGGCAACAGCGTTTCCCGCTTTTTGCCTGCGCCCAAGATCACAGTGCCCTTGGCGTAATACCCCATGGGTTTCTCCTCTTCAATTAAAAAACGGGGGCGGCAAGCCGCCCCCTAAGCTCACTCACTCAAGGGGTAAACTTAAAAGACCTTCAGGTAGGCGCAACCATTGATCCGCTGGGGGATAGGCAGTGGCGCTGACTGAGTCATTACCATCCAGGCTGAAGGATCTTGCTCCTTCCACTCTTTCGGGAATGCGCGCATGGCATGCATAACGTCCAGGTCGAGGATGGCGCCGAAGGCCTGTACGCCACCCAGGTTCTGGGACAGCATCAGAACTTCACCAGAGCCCATATAAGGAACTACTGAGCCGGTGTCGTCTTCATAGTCACGGGCATCAACCAGCAAGCGGAAGCGACCCATGCGGCCAACTTCAACGGGGTCTGCATCGTTGTCGAACACCTGGGGCGCGCGATCAATGACGGTATTGCCGCCGATGTAGTTTGTATCCAGCAAGTCTTTAACGCCGGCATCTTTGCGCATGACAGCCCAGACATCGGGAGCCATCAGGATGTCGGTAGCAGGAGAACCGAAGTCGGCCTGCGCCATCAGCGTTGCGGTGGACTCAATGTCGTCGATGATCTCAGGTGCTGAGTCGTTCCAGCGCGCTGTGGTCAACAGAGTGATGGACAAACCGGCATCGCGATTGTAGTCAACCACTTGCTTGGGATAGTTGTCACCCTCAACAGTCACAGATCCAGCCTTCAGTATCTGCGCAACCATCCACTCAATCCGGTTGTCAATCATGTTGCTTTGATCAACGTACTTCTTGGCCTTCATGAGATTCAGGCGCTGCTCGGGGGACATAGCGCCCATGAGCTGCTCGCCGGGCAGGCGCTTGAGAGGCTCAGCCGGGTTGATGGAATGCTTCGGCTTAACGTAAGCAGGCCGAAACGTCTTCATGGTTGAGCCCTTGGAGCGCATTACCACACCGGCAGCCATTGGGCTAACAAACGGGGCCATACGGCGCTCGCCGAGGACATAATCAAATGCCACTTCTTCAGTGTCGAATTCCATGACGCTGGGAAAGTATCGGCGGGTCAAATAAGGGAGGGGCGCTTTGTGCTCCTCAATTAAGGCTACCAGCTCTACAGTATCGTAATTGCCCGGCATGTTTTAATCTCCTAATGCGTTTGGTTTTCTGCTTGTGTTAAGCAGGAGTTTGAAGATAAATGCCGCGTGTTCTCAGGGCATTGATAACTGCAACATCAGTGAGGTTCAGGCCGGCACCAATGGTAAGCAGATCGGGGTTGAAGCAACCTTCTTTGTAAGCGGCGACCTTCGCGTCAGCAGCAGAAGCGTCACAGCCGTTGATCACAATATGATCAGCTATTTCAGAGCCGTCACCATTAGCGGCAGCACAGGGCTTGCTTTTGCCGGTGGCAGTGATCACACCCATAACGGTGTACTGCGCGACGACACCAGAGCCGTTTACAACGACTGCGGGCTGGGTGACAACCTGCTTTTCTCCAGTGATCAAATCGTCCGGCGTGTAAGCGTCGGACCCGTTACCAGCTAAATATCGTTCATCAGCCATTTTGAATTTCCTCTAGGTTTTTGTTCAGTCCGAGTTACTTGGCGCGCTTCTGGTTCAAGCCTGCAAAGAGCTTCTGTGCTGCGCTTTGTTCTGCAGCACCAGTGTCACCACCAGCACCCAGGTCAGCATCGCCTTCCTGGTCCATAGCGTTTTCCAATGGGTTCTTGCCAGCCCTGGGGGCTGGAGCAGGAGCTTCTCCGGCGGCAGCGGCTAATACGGTTTTGGCGTCTTCAAGAGACATATTGGTTTTCAGGGCAACGTGGGAAGCGAGCTTGGTGCGGTCCTTGGCCTCCTCACAATTCATGATCGATTCGATGCGGGTGCGCTCGGCAAGGGCCGAGTCGGCTTGTAGTTTCGCGACATCAATAGTCGGCTGGGCTGCAGCTTGAGCGGCGGCTTGAGCGGCGACTTGTGCGGCGGCTTGATCGGGTGTGTTTGAAGCCATTGCTGACATTCCTCTGGAGTTGGGTTTTCGCAGATCGTCTTCGAATTCCTGAAAGAAATCGCCAACGGTTTGCTCTTTATCCGCCAGGCCAAGCTCGATGGCTTCCTGGATCTGAAAAGTACCGGCATCGGTGCCTTTCACTACGGACTCTTTTATATTCCGGTTTTGCGCGACAGTCTTTACAAACGTCGCATACAAGGCATCAACCCGGGTTTGTATTCGTTCTCTGACGGCTTCGGGCAGCGGCTCAAAGGGGTTGCCATCAGCTTTATGGGAGCCGGCATGGATCAGCGTTACATCAATACCAATCCGCTCCATCATTTTGCTTTGGTCGGCGTGGGCCACGATCACCCCGATCGAGCCAAGCCCTGCGCTGGGAGTGCCCGCAATCATATCTGCGCCGGTCGCGACAGCATATGCCGCCGAGTAGGCAGAGTGTTTGACCAGCGCCCTGATCGGTTTCTCGCCTCGATGAGAGGCAATCAAATCGGCGCACTCGAAGCAACCGGCGGCCTCGCCTCCGTGGGAGTTGATGGTCAGGGCAATGCCTCGCACATCAGGATCATGCATCGCATAGGCAAACCTGGACTCGATAGCCTCATAGCCGGTCCAGTAGTTGCCGTACCAGTTGCTGTTGGCCTCGAGCGTGCCGTTCACGGTCAACACCGCAATGCCGGCCTCGGTCATCGGGTAGGGCTTGTACTCGGAGTCCATACCAAAGCGCAGCAGTGACACATCTGCCACACCCTGCTCGATCATCGCCTGCTTGAGAAAATCGGTCGGCTCGCGGTTGAGCTTGCTACTGCCCAGGAAGCTCAAAAACCGGGAACCCTCTTCGCTCAGCAGCAACGGCTGGTCCAGGTAACGAGACAGTAATTCCATATTGTGATTCATGGTCAGCGGTCCTCTTGGCGGCGCCTGGCTATGCGCCGCTCTCTGATGTGATTAATGTATTCGGGCTCTTCGCTTGCGCGCGGGTCTACTGCCGGCGCCATGGGTGTTTCGTCGCGATCATCAAAGCACCCTCGCTGTTCGTAGTACTTCACCTCTTGCTCATAATTCTCCTTGTTGAAGTTGGCCAGCTTCAGCAGGCGCTTGAGGCGGTGCGATTTTTCCCTGGTGGAGAGATTGAGTGGGGGAATAGACCTTGGGTACTTAGCCATACATTCTTATTCGTGGTTTCTGGGCCCGGGCGAACTCGCCGTCATCGTTGCGGTCGTCATCGTCCCCGCCCTTCTTCTTTGGTTTGGTGGTATCGGGCCGGTCGTCATCGGTGGGGTCGCTGGCTATAGGCTTGTTGGCGTCCATATTGGTGGGCAGCTCGAGCTCTTCACGCAGCTTGAGCTCTCGCGCCTGCTGTTCGAAGATCTCGCGCCAGTCTTCGCCGTGCAGATCGCCCATTTCCTTTTCCCAAGTGGACAGGCCGCTGGATATTTTCAGCACTGATGCCTGGGTTTCCTTGAGCTGATCGATTTGGCCGCGGCCGGCGCCATGCCAGGTCGAGGTCGAGAACGCGTTCTTGTAGTCCCAGAAGGTCTCGCTGGCGCCCGCAGGCATTGGCAGCTCATCGCGGGCCATCGCCTCTTCGAGCCACAAGGAGTAGGTGTGGGACGCAAAGCGGCCGGGGCCGATATGGCGGCGAGACAGGAAGAACTTCCAGCTCTCGAGCATAGCGGCCCGGGCGCTGGAGTAGTTGGTTTCGGAGTAATCCCGGGCCAGCTGCTCGTAGCTGATGCCGGCGCCAGCTGCCAGGTTGCGCAACAGGGACTTCTCGAAGCCGTCACCGACCCCGGCCTGCCCGGCAGTGCCTTGCAGGTTGAGCTTGGTACC
>QNFS01000147.1 GCA_003646415.1 Gammaproteobacteria bacterium | reverse complement strand
GTCAAATTAATGGAATGAGCAGAGGTGGAGTAATGGAATTTACCAATATTTTTGTTGTATTTGATCCCGTCAGGGAAAAGCAGCCAGCACTGGAGCGGGCTATGGTTATGGCACAGCAAGAGATGTCAGTGAACTTGCATGTTTTTGCCTGTATTTATTCTGATATACCCAAATCAGCGGGGAAGCCAGGTGAAGTTAAAGAACTTATTGCCTGCCAAAAAGAAGCGTTGAATGCCATTGTAGCGCCCCTGGTCGATCAAGGTGTCCAGGTGACTACCGAGGTTGAGTGGGACAAGGATTGGTATCACGCAGTGGTGCGTGCATCAGTTAAAAACAGTGCCGATGTCGTGCTTAAATCTTCCTATAAACATACCGCTAGCCAGCGGATATTGAACAGGACGTCCGATTGGACATTGATCCGGGAGTGTCTGTGTCCGGTAATGCTGGTCAAGGAAGATACACAGCAGGATGTTCGTAAAGTGCTGGCCGCCATTGATATTCGTACAGAAAAAGACTCTGGCGAGAATTTGAATCAGCGCATTATAAACTTCAGCCAGAAACTCCTGGACCGTCAACATGCTGAAGTTCACTTCGTTAACGCGCATAAGGATTTATCGTCTTCTCCCGACAGGAATGCCCTGATCAGAAGTTGTGGCGTCGAGAGCGATAAAATTCATATCAAGCGGGGCCAACCCGAAGACGTTATTGTCGCAAAGGCCAAGAAGCTGGGTGCGAATCTGGTTGTTGTGGGTACTTCCGCCAGATCGGGTTTTTCGGCCCTGGTAAATGGCAATACCGTGGAAAAGGTTCTGGACAGACTGGAATGTGACATTTTGTCCATGCCCTGATGTGACGAGGTACACTAGTCCGCAACCATGTCCACGCTCCCGGATGCTTGCTGCAACAGGGATTCAATCTGCTGCCAGTTCTCCCGGTGTGGGTCGCTGTCCACTTCAGCGTAATTCAGGTTTTTGAAGGTATCTGTCATGCGCGCAAACCAGTGCCGGGCTTCGGCTTTATCGGGGAAGGACAGCTCCGCGTCGGTAATCCGGGTGAGCAGAGCGAAGCTTTGTTTCTGTCGCTCTATGCTCGTTGATACGTCGACAGAATCGAAGGCATCCTGTTGCAGGTAGACCATATCCACCAACATCGCTTTCTGCTGGGTGATGAAGTCATCCTGGCTGACGCCTTCCTCGCCGGTTACCTGCATCATGCGGGAGATTTCGTCGCCGCGGCTCAGCAGGGCGTTGGCACGCGCAACATCCTCCAGCCACTCGGGGCCCATATTTTCATTGAACCACGGGGCCAGTTGCTCCGGATAACGACTCCATGACTGCAGCGGATCTACCGCCGGGTAGAAGCGCTTGTAGGCGCGTTCAGAGCTGAGGCCGAGAAAGGCCTTGACGGTATTCAGGGTGCCCTGGGTTACCGGCTCCTCAAAGTTACCGCCGGCCGGGGAGACCGTGCCGATCATGGTCAGGGAACCGCTGCTCTCATCATTGGTACGGATCACGCCGGCCCGCTCGTACAGGTTGCGAATGTTTGATTCAAGGTAGGCCGGGAAGGCCTCTTCGCCGGGGATCTCCTCGAGCCGGCCCGAGGTTTCGCGCATGGCCTGGGCCCAGCGGGAGGTTGAGTCGGCAAGCAGCAGGACGTCGTATCCCATTTGCCGGTAGTACTCGCCAAGGGTCACGCCGGTGTAAATAGAGGCTTCCCGCGCCGCCACCGGCATGGATGAGGTATTGCAGATAATGATGGTGCGATCCATCAGGGTGCCACCGGTGTGGGGGTCCTGCAACTGGGGAAATTCGGTGATGGTCTCCACCACCTCGCCCGCGCGCTCGCCGCAGGCTACCACGATCACGATGTCCACATCGGAATAGCGTGAGATCAGGTTCTGCAGCACCGTCTTGCCCGCGCCGAAGGGGCCGGGAATGCAACCGGTGCCACCCTTGGCGATTGGGAAGAAGGTATCGATCAGGCGCATGGTCGTAATCATTGGCTGTGTGGGATACTGCCGCTCGGTGCTGCGCTGCCGGATAAGCTCTGTCGGTAGCGGCCGTCTTACCGGCCAGCGCTGCACCATGCGCACGTCATGTAGCCGGCCCGCCTCGTTTTTCAGGCGCGCTATCACCGTGTCCACGTCAAACGTGCCCCCTTGAATCCAGTCGACGGTAAACTCGCCGCGGAGCATGAACGGCACCATGATCTTGTGGCCGTAGCGGCCCTCCTGGACCGAGCCCAGGGTATCTCCCGGCCGTACTTTGTCGCCCACCCGGGCCAGTGCGTCAAAACTCCATTTGTCGGTGCGATCCAGGGCCGGGGCCACGGCGCCGCGCTGCAGGAACTTGCCATGCATGACCTGCAGGCGATGCAGCGGGTTTTGCAGGCCGTCGTAAACCTGGCGCAGCAGGCCCGGCCCCAGTTCCACCGACAGTAATTCTCCACTTTGCTCTACAGGATCGCCCACGGCGACGCCGGTAGTGTCCTCATAAACCTGCACGTCCGCCCGGCGTCCGCGAACCCTGAGCACCTCCGCCTTGAGCTTTTCGTCGCCGGCTGCTGCCGGGCAGATGTATACCACCTCGTTTTTCACCAGGGGCGTGGCGTCCCTGCCACTATCTGTTGACTCCACGGTGATCACATCGTCACTGACGGCAACCACACGGGCGGTGGCTTCATTCTCACTCATGCGATTTTCCTCAGTTCCTGCAATGGCTGCTCCAGGCCGGAGGTCACCATGTCGTCAAAACGGATTTTGGCTTGTTCGGCGTTATAGCTGCACCAGCGCTCCACCAGGTCCCACTGGGACAGGTACAGCCAAACGGCGGATAGACTGAATGGCACATCGGGCACCTGCCGGCTGTAATAATTCCAGACCGTGGACAGCAACAAACGCTCCAGTTCGTAGCTGTCACCGGCTTCCAGCAGGTTGCGGGCCTCGGTCAGCCAGGGGAACCGTCCCTCCAGGTGAAAGCCGGGGTGACCCCAGTTGCGCTCTATCTGGTGTACGTAGTTACCAAAGCCCCAGTGCGTGTTGGCGGCGGGGGCATCCTGGCCCGCCTGGCGGCGCCGCAGCGCCGCCACCACCGTGCGAAAGTCCATACGCCAGAACAGCCATTCACGCATGTCTGCCGGCTGAAAGTTTTCGGTCAGTTGCTGCGCTTCGCGCACTATCACCTCGTCCGAATCCTTCAATTCAAGGCGTCCCCAGTAAAAGACACGCGCCAGGCTTTGCACGGTACTGCGGTCCTGGAAGTCCATCATGGTGAGCCTTTTTTGCAGCTGTACCGCACTGATCGGCGGCCGCCGATGCAAGAAGGGGTTGGCCAGGTATGGCAGCGAAGAGAGCAGGTCTATGTATTGGCGCACTAATACACCAGCCCTTCCAGAATGGCCCGAAAGCGCGGCTGCAAGTGCGCCAGGAGCAGGTCTGACAGGGCTTGCTCGCCGAGATCCACGGTGACCTCCCCGTCGCGCAGTAATACCTGCATACCGGTGCGGCCGTGGCCGCCGGTCTCCACGGTAATGCCGCTACTGAACAGCTCCCTGGCGGTTGCGGAGATCAGTTCAATCAGGGGGCCCTTTTGCAGCGCCTCGGAATCCTGGCGCAACTCCTCCAGTCCCGCCGCCTGGTCTGGCAGGACGATGGTCATCTCCTCATCCGGCAGGGCGGAGCGAGCGGCGGCGCTCATAAGCAACTTCTTCAGGGTGTCCGGGTCCTGCAGTTCCAGCACAATCAGTTTCTGCAACTGCTGCGCGAACTGCCGGGTCAGTTCGTCCCGGAGCTCAGCGCGGATATCGCGAAATGCCAGCTCCAGGGATTCTGTCCCCGCATTGCGCGTGAACTCGGCATCCTGCCCAGCCTTGGCGCGTACTTCATCGGCCTGCTCTTTGGCTTGCTCTATAATCCATTTAGCCCGTTGTTCCGCGTCCTGCACTATGCGGGTGCTTTCCTCTTCACCGGCATTGACGCCCTTCTCGCGGATCTGGTCGATCAGTTCCTGTATGCCTCTGGAGGCAAACTGGCCTTGCGCTTCTTCAGACATAAACTCCTCCAGGTCAGGCGGGAATGTCGCCGGCCAGTACCAGTGCGAATACGAAGGCGAACACGGCAAAGCCTTCAACGATGGCCGCCGGTGCGATACTCAGGCCGAATATCTCCGGCTTGTTCTTCGACGCGTTGATGGCGGCGATCAGGGTCTGGCCCTGGTACATCGCGCTGTACATCAACGCCAGCCCGGTGAGCAAACCGACGCCGAACAGTCCGCCTGCATTTTCTACCGACACCTCCCGGTTGAGGGTGAACATAATGACAATGCCGTAAATCACCCCGGTTGAAGGCATCGCCGCCAGGCCGATGAATTTGCCGTAACCGCTGTCAGTATCCAGCATGGCGCCGGAGGCGGCAGCGCCCGCCACGGCGCAGCCGTATGCGCTGCCGATAGCGCCCAGTGCGGTGGGTGCGAAAATACCGATCCAACCCAACGCGATCATTAATGGTTCCATTTCGAGCCTCCTCTCTTGGCAAAAGCTTTGAAGGGGTATCCTTCTCCCTGGATACCCCAATTGTAGAATTCCATCAGGTTCAGGCGCAGGCCGTGAATGACCCCGCTCATAATGGCCAACACCAGGTTGAGACCGTGGCCAAAGATGATGATCAGTGCGAACAGCAGGAAGCCGCCCACAGCGACCGAGTCCCGTGCGGTCACCGCCAGTTCGTTGAAGGTCGCCGCCAGGGAAGCCCCGGCCAGCCCCAGGGCGAACAGACGCATGTAACTGAGGACGTCGCCAAAGGCCTTGGTCAGGCCCAGCACACCGCCGACCCCATCGACCAGTTGCAATAGCACATCCTTTGCGCTGTGGATGGGTCTGCCGCCAGAGCAGGTCAATACCAGTACCAGCCATACTGGCAGGCACCAGAAAAATGGACTGTGGGTCAATTCGAATTGCTCGGTGGCCATATAGTCCAGCCACAACAGGAAGGCGCCGCTGAGTCCTATAATCCAGCCCAGGGAGGCCAGCGCCAGTCGCGAGCGGCGGTTGACCCACATCACCATGGTGTGGGCGATCAGGAGGTGGATCACACCGACACCCAGCGACAGCTTCATCATGGCGGGGAAATTGTTCAGATCCAACAAGTTGAGCGTCGCCAGCACAGAGCCCGCGGAGGGGCTGGCGCCGAAGTAACTGCCCACCAGTACGCCATAGACAACGGCGCTGCCAAGCATGGCCGCGGCCATATTGCGCAGGCGGATGGCGATGCTGCCCGGCGTCGACATTTTCTTCCAGTTGGCCAGCAGCAGCGCGCCCAGCAGCATGGCGTAGCCTGCGTCCGCCAGAATCATGGCGAAAAACAGCGAGAAGGAGAAAAAGATCACGGGGGAGGGGTCCCAGGAGCGATAGCCGGGTAACTGGAAGAAAGCCACCGCCTCCTGCCCGCCGCCGGTGAGGTCCCCGTTGTGCAACAGGGTCGGCGGGTTGTCATCCGCAGTGGGCTGGCGCAGTCGATACGCCGCGGGTACGGTTTCGACCCAGTCGGACAGGGCGGGCAGGGCGGCCTCGGGAATCCAGCCCTGCAGGGCGAAGATCTGCTTCGCGTCCAGCACTTGCTCATTGGCCAGTAACAGTTCGCGCTGATCCAGGCTCTGGTCGAGTGCCTCAGTGCAGGGCAGAAGCCAGCGGGTCAGGGATTCGCGCTGCGCATCCAGGTCTTCCAGGCGGACCAGCATCTCCTCACGTAATGCCGCCAGTTGAGACAGGGACAGCGCTCCGGTATGGGACCGGCGCAAGGGGATGTCTTCCTCGTTCGGTTCCTCCTGGGCCAGCACCACAAGGTAATGAAAGCGCTGATCGCTGTGCACGATTTGCCAGGGCAGATCCACGGACTCCAACAGCGCGCGCTTGCCCAGGGGCACGCGGTAGAACCAGAAGCGCGTGTGGTCTATCTCCTGCCGTTGCGGAAACTCGAAATCTCCCCAGGGCGCCAGAACATGTCGGCGCCGGCGATTCATTTCAATGCGGTCTATGACGTCTTCCCGCTGATACTTGTTATCGAGGATTTCTTGCACTATCTCATCCAACGACCGGTCCTCAGACGGTCGTTGGGGGCGGCGTTTTACCGGGGCGTTAGAGAGGTAGTGAATAGCCTCTCGCAGGTCATCTGTCGCATCGGGACCCGACGCGGGAGGGGTCTCCTTCAGCTGCACCAGATGCACCACCCCCAATGCCTGCAGGCCGTCCAGTATGTCCTGTTTGTGGTCCGTATCGCCCACCAGGGTCAGTTCGATCTGCCTGGCAATACTCATACAGGCTCTCCCTCGGCACTGCTTTTGCGCTTGGCCAGCTTGGAGCGGACCACACCGGCCCGCTCCTGGTCAGAGAGGAAAAGACCAATGCGTTTGATGTTATCCCTGGCCTCGGGGATCAACACTTTCGAAAACAGATTCACCCGCTGAGTGATAGTCTGGCTTGCCTTTTCCAGGCGCTGCACCCGGATCAGCAGCACCTGTTCCTCCAGCTTCAACTTCAACACCGACTGCAGTGACTCGGCCAGTACGTCGAACCAGTGCGGCCGGGCCAGGTAGCCATATTCCGCTATATTGTAATCCACGTGGCCCAGGGTCGGCAGATGGGTGCCCATCAGGTTTTCCTCCTCGATCCGCACGTTATCCACCTGCACCAGGCCGGTGAGGTCC
>QNFS01000146.1 GCA_003646415.1 Gammaproteobacteria bacterium | reverse complement strand
CTGGAAGCTGCCCTTGAGCACCTCACCCTGTAAGTCGCCGCTGTCGTGATCCAGTTGCATACGCAGAATTGTGGTTTCCACCGTGGAACTCTGCCCCTGGCTGGGGGCGGCGCTGCTGCCGCGTATGGCGGTGAGCATGGGAAACAGGCGAATGAGCGTGGGCAGTGACTGGCGCAGGACCACCAGTACTCCGGTGAGGGCTGCGCCTATCCAGTGCATGCGTCCGGTGAGCGTGAGGCCAATCACTATTACTGCCACCACGCCCAGGCCGATTTTTATATATTCGGCCCGGCGCTTGTGCGGGGGCACCGACTGGGCCCGCTGGAACAGGATAGTGATAATGGCAATAGCTGCTAGTAACAGTATTAGTCGGGGCACATCAGTCCTCAGGGTTTGAGTTGTTGGAGCAACAGTTTAGCACTGTCAGTGCTACTGTCTTCAAGGGCCGTGCGCCCACCGGCGACATAGCGGGCCACAGCGCCGAGCAGGGCCGCCAGGGTGCTGGCGCTGTGGCTGTCGAAGCGGGCATAGGCGCCACCGCTGAGTTTGGCCATGGCGCGAAAAGTCCGCTCCACGCCGGTATCGCGTCCCTCCTGAAAAAGGAACAGGGGCAGTTGCAACATGCCACATTGCCCCGCAAGCTGACTCAGGGTATCCGGATTTTCTTCCACGGCATCACCGATGAACACCAGGGCTTTTACCGGGGCCTTGCGTTGCTCACCCTGGGCGTGACGCAGCAGGCGTGCGATCTGGGTGTGTCCACCTTCACAATGTACCCGACCCATCAGTTGCGCCAGTTGCGCGCTGTCCGTCAGCCACCTGCCGGCATAAAATTCGTGGAAACCCCGGTAGTAACACAGTTGTACCGCAAGCGCGGCGACCTTGTCTGTGGCGTGAAACATTTCCTGTTGCAGGTTGCTGGCACTGTCCCAGGTGGGCTGGCGGCTGGCGGTGGCATCCACAGCGAACATCAGGCGCGGTTGTTTTTCGACAAACTGCGTGACCGCCCTGGTTTTGCGCACAAAGCGTTCTATCTCGGTAGTGGAGGATCGACGGGACGGGGGTTTGGCCATAGCGCTTGCAGGGGCATGATGGGCTCAGCCCTTATATTACCTGAGTTTACCGGATTCCTGTAGTTGGGCCAGGTAATGGCGGCGTGTGGTCAGCTCGGCAATCGCTTCTGCCAGTTCGTTATCACTGACTTTTTTGTCTGCAGGTGTATTAACCAGTTGCCAGAGCTTGCGGCTGCACAGCCCCTGGGCGTCGAATCTTGCTGTATCCATTTTCTTGTTACTTTGTCCTTGTCCGGTTTCTTTAAAGGGTCAGGGGCCATCCCCTGTTTTTTTATTAACCGGGACTACATTAAATTATTTGTGTGACAATGGCGTGAATCTTGCGGAGTATTGCAATTGCGGTCTCACCCTGACGCCCCCAGCTTACACTGTAGGGGCATCGAAGGGGAAGGGCGAGCCTCCTACTATATGCCGATTACCGCTATACTTGGACTCCATGAAACTATTCAATCGTCGCAAGAAGCACAGTATGTCTATTCTCACATCACATTACGTTAATGGCAACCCGTTGCAGGGCCCGTTTTTGGCGCACTTGCAGCAGGCCATATTTGGTATGGGTTGTTTCTGGGGGGTGGAGCGCAAATTCTGGCAGATGGAGGGGGTATACACCACCGCTGCAGGTTACGCCGCCGGGGTAACGCCCCATCCCACGTACCAGGAGGTGTGTAGCGGGAAAACTGGCCACAATGAGGTGGTTCTGGTGGTCTTCGACCCCGCCGTTGTCAGCTACGGGCAACTGCTCAAGCTGTTCTGGGAGGGGCACGATCCCACCCAGGGTATGCGCCAGGGCAATGACATGGGCAGCCAATACCGTTCCGGTATTTACACTTTCGATGAGGAGCAGCAGGCTCTTGCAGAATCATCTCTACAGGCGTTCCAGCAGGTTCTGAATCAGGCGGGTTATGGCGCTATAACCACAGAGATATTGCCCGCTCCTGATTTTTATTATGCTGAGGACTATCACCAGCAGTACCTGGCCAAAAACCCCGGCGGTTATTGTGGCCTGGGTGGCACCGGGGTGAGTTGCCCCGCGGGCGAGCTGCTGAATGTACACTTTATCCGCCGCAGTACACCAGAATGAGGCGGGTTGAGTGATGTGGTTACTAATTGTCGAACTCGTCTTCCTCGGGCTCCGCGCTTTCCAGTTGTTCCATCAGGTTGATGGCGATGGCGACGAAGTCGGAATCGGTAATGATGCCCACCAACTGGCCCTCGTTCAGCACGGGCAGGCAGCCCAACTTGTTCTTTTGCATATGCATGGCGGTACCGCGCAGGCCGGCTGATTCCTCTACTGTCTGTGCCGGTGCAGTCATAATGGCTGAAATGGCCACATATTGATCGCGGGAGTCGGGGCCACCCTCTGCGTTCAATACGGTTGAGTCTTCCGCGGCCAGTACATCGCGTTGCGACACCAGCCCGATCAGGCTGCCGTCGTCGCTGATCACGGGAATATGCCGTATGTGATGCTCCGCCATCATTTGCCGGGCGGTCACAAGGCTATCGTCCGGGCCCAGTGAATAAGGCTCCCGGGTCATGATTTCGGCTACTGTGAACATGGTCTTTCCTTGTTTCCTCATTTGGGAATAAAAAGCAATTACGACTACGTTAGCGCTATTGCCGTTGTTATGTCTTGATCGTTGTCAAAAAAATCTGGTTTGCCGCTTCTAAAACAGCCTGCCCAGCAGGCTGGTGAGCGCATTCTCCACCCGCAGGATACGTGGGCCAAGAGATACCGCCTCGCAGCCTGCCTCCCGCAGTTTCTCCACCTCATAGGGGATAAAACCGCCTTCCGGCCCAATCACCACAAGGGTTTCACCGTGTACCCCCCGTGGGCAAGGGGGGTAATCGCCGGGGTGCGCCAGCAGGGCGCGCCGGTCCTCGGTCATTGCGGGCAAGTGGTCTTCGACAAAGGGCTTGAAACGCGGGTGGCAGCGCACTTGCGGCAGCATGGTGTCGCGCGACTGTTCCAGCCCCTGCAGCAGGTATTCCCGGATAGTTTTTACTTGCAGCACAGGCGTTTGCCAATAGCTCTTTTCCACCCGGTAGCTGTTGATCAGGTGTAGTTCCTGAGCGCCGAACTCCGCCACACTGCGCAGGATGCGCCGCAGCATCTTGGGGCGGGGCAGGGCAAGCACCAGGCTGAGAGGCAGCTTGGCCGGTGGGGGCTGGTCCAGTGCAATGGCCAGTACGGCGCACTCATTTCCGAGCTGCAGAATGTCCCCGCTGCCCATCAGGCCGCCCAGTTCACCGACCCGCACCTGGTCACCCACTTTTGCACGGTGCACCTGCAACAGATGTTGCAGGCGGCGGTCTTGAATCGTGATGCGGTTTTCCCCAAACCGATCGCTGTCAGTGAAAAGCAACAGGTTCACATAGTACTCCTTCCCCTGAGCCGCATCAGGGCTGACTGAACCCGGCAATATTACCGGGAAGGAGTATTCGGATTATCCGGCCCACAAGTCGTACTCGTCCGCGTCGGTGACCTCGGCCTCTACGAAGTCCCCGGGGCTCAATCCGCTTGCGCCGTCTAGAAATACCCGGCCGTCGATTTCCGGGGCATCAGCGCTGGAGCGGCCGATCGCACCCTGCTCGTCCACTTCATCGATCAGGATCTCCACGGTCCTGCCGATTTTGGCCTGTAGTTTGGCCGCGCTGATTTCCTGCTGCAGCGCCATAAAGCGGTCCCAGCGTTGTTGCTTGACCTCTTCTGGCACATGATCGGGCAGGTCGTTGGCGCTGGCGCCTTTAACCGGGGAGTACTGGAAGCAGCCCACCCGGTCCAACTGGGCCTCGCGCAGGAAATCCAGCAGGATATTGAAATCGTGCCCGGTCTCCCCCGGGAAACCGACAATGAAGGTACTGCGCAGGGTGATGTCCGGGCAGATGCCGCGCCACTTGTCGATTCGCTGCAGGGATTTCTCCGCCGCGGCGGGGCGTTTCATGCGCTTGAGTATCTCGGGGCTGCCGTGCTGCAGGGGGACATCCAGGTAGGGCAGGATTTTGCCCTCGGCCATCAGCACAATGATATTGTCCACGTGGGGGTAGGGGTAGACGTAATGCAGGCGCACCCAGACACCGAATTCCCCCAGTGCTTCGCACAACTCCTGTATACGGGTTTTCATGGGGCGACCGTTCCAGAAGCCCGTGCGGTATCGGGTATCTATGCCATAGGCGCTGGTGTCCTGTGAGATTACCAGTAATTCACGCACCCCGGCGCGCACCAGCCGCTCGGCCTCCTCCATAACATCGCCAATCGGACGGCTGACCAGGTCACCGCGCATAGTGGGAATAATGCAAAAACTGCAGCGGTGATTGCAGCCCTCGGAGATTTTAAGATAGGCATAGTGGCGGGGTGTGAGTTTGACCCCCTGGGGCGGTACCAGGTCGTTGAACGGGTCGTGTACCGGGGTGTGGGGCACGTATTGGTGCACTGCCCCCACCACTTCCTCGTAAGCCGCAGGACCGGTGACACTCAGTACCCTGGGGTGCCGGGCCATGATCGCCTGCGCGTCATCCCCTTTGCCCATGCAGCCGGTGACGATCACCCGGCCGTTCTCGCTGATGGCCTCGCCGATGGCGTCCAGGGATTCCTGTTTGGCGCTGTCGATAAAGCCGCAGGTGTTCACCACCACGATCTCGGCATCCTCGTAGGTGGGTACGATCTCGTAGCCGTCTATTTTCAGCTGGGTGAGGATGCGCTCGGAATCAACCAGGGCCTTGGGGCAGCCCAGGCTGATGAAGCCGACTTTATTGCTGGACATGGAGTTGGTCATAATCAGGGCCTGCGTGGGAATGACGACATCGTTGGCAAGCCGGCGTTTCCGGATGCGCACTGCCCAGTGTACCTCGTCACTCATAATGTAACATTCAGAGTGACGAGGTACACTAGAACCGATACCGCGCCGCCAGTTGAAACTGTGTGGCATCGCCGTTCTTACCGTTCTCGTTCTTGCGGTTCCCCCACAAATACTCTGCGCCCAGATCGATACGCGGTGTGGGCGTCCACATCAGGTTGGATGAAAAACGCAGGGTGCGCTTATAGGCATCGCCAGAGACAAAGTCGGGATTGTCCACCTCGACCACGCCAAAGGTGAAGTTTGACCTCATGTTCCTGCCTCCGGGCCACCAGTGTTGGTAGGAGACGTAGCCGGCAAGAATGTCGAATAATTTCAGTTCGCCGGTCTCGGGATTGACAATCCCGTCGAAACTGCCAACGCTGGACAGGTCGTTGACATAACGGCCTATGCCATCGCCGGCATTGAACTGGAACAGCAGGCTGTCGCGCTTGTCAAGCTGCGGGGTGGTGAGGCGTCCGCTGAGTGTTGCCCCCCAGGCGTACTGCTTCTCAATGCCACCCCCCGCGCTTGAATCCACTTGCGCGCGAATCTGGCGGCTGAGCAGGCCGAGCTTGACGTGCAGGCGCGGATGGGGTTGGAAGCGCCCGCTGGCGACGATATCAGGTGTCCTGGAGACACCCTGACCATTCTGGACCTGGGGGTTGGGGTCTTCCATGGAAAGCTGGAATTCGTACTCCTTACCCAGGTTGGGCATGATCCTGACCTGACTCTGGCGCACGTTGATGCGTCCATTCAGGCCTTCGAAATCAACCTCCTCAGGGCTTGCCGCTGTGTCTACAAAGGCCGACCAGGTCTTTCCCGCCAGTACATGGCCCCGCTGCCCGAACGCGTGCCGCAGGCGGAACGTGTCACCGTCGCCGGCGAAGTCACCCTCGATAAAGGCGCGCAGCACACCAACGTCAGTGGGCTCCCTGAGGTCGAAATTCAATCGCGATTGCGAGGCGGTAATACTACTTTGCGCCTCGATATCATCGCCATCATCGCCTACAGGTATTGAGCCGACAATAAACCTGTCCTTGATTTCCAGGCCGTCAAAGCTGTTGACCACGGATGCCTTCACATAGCCGCCTATGCGCAGTGCCGCGTCTGTTCCGGGCAGGCGCCAGCCGCCTATAAAGTCTTCCAGCATCGCCCGGGTCGGATCATCTGCCTGAGCCTTGGCAACTGACTTGCCAGTCTCGGTTTTCTTCTGCTCCTGGGTCTTTGGTTGGGAGGTGTCGGAGGCCACTGCAAGCTGCTCTGTTGTCAACGCCTGTGTCGGGGCCTGGGTGGTGTCGGTGGCCGACTTGGCCGCGGTAGGTGTCGGCGACCGCAGGATGTCTAGTTCCTGTTTCAAGCCGGCAATCTCCTCAGTCTGGGCTTGTAGCAGCTCTTTTTGCTCGAACAGGTCCTTTTGCTGCTGTCGCAGCAGTGTGATTACTTCACTCAGGTCCATAGTTTGTGCCGGCGGTGATGTGTCCACTTCCGGGGAGGGGTCGGTTTTTTTGGATTGTGTGGCATTCACACAAATAGTGGATGCCAGGAGAAGTGCTGCAACGCAGCGTGTGGCGAATGTCATCTGGAGTCTCCATACTGGGATATTACCGCAGGGTGTCTCGGGAGTTTTGTGTAAGATACGCTATTGGTAGCTGCTGTGAAATATCTAAATCAGTTCAGTATTTGTTCAGTGAGTCGCTGCTAAATTAACCTCCAGCGTCATACGCTACACAAGGAGCTTACCAGGGTGGCAACCTGGCTATTGGGTGTGATGGCTCGGTCAATCTTGATCTACAGGATCTACAGGATCTACAGGATCTACAGGATCTACAGGATCTACAGG
>QNFS01000145.1 GCA_003646415.1 Gammaproteobacteria bacterium | reverse complement strand
GGCCTCGCCCGCCACCGCGCGGCTCTGTTGATTGTCAGTGTCGAGCTTGCCCAGTTCGTTGCACAGTTCCATTACGGCGGCGATAGCGGTATTGAAGGTCTGGCGACGGCCAAAATCATCGCTCACCTTGGCAATGGTTTCGTGGGTCTTGCGGCGCACGGCTTTCTGCTGGTCATCCAGGGCCGCCACGTCCAGTTCGGCCGCGGGGGCCTCCAGGTGCCTGTTCACCAGTTTCCACAGGCGTTTGAGGAAGCGATTGGCCCCCTCTACACCCGAGTCCGACCACTCCAGGGATTGCTCCGGTGGCGCGGCAAACATACTGAACAGGCGTACGGTGTCAGCGCCATAGCGGTCTATCAGCGACTGTGGGTCAACGGTATTGCCCTTGGACTTGGACATCTTGCTGCCGTCTTTCAGTACCATGCCCTGGGTCAGCAGGCGAATGAAGGGCTCATCAGAGTTGACCAGTCCCTCATCGCGCAGCAGTTTGTGGTAGAAGCGGGCGTACAGCAGATGCAGGATGGCGTGCTCTATGCCCCCCACGTATTGATCCACCGGCGCCCAGTAATTGGCTTCACCGTCCAGCATGCTGCTGTCGCTGCGCGCACAGGCGTAGCGGGCGTAGTACCAGGATGACTCCATGAAGGTGTCGAAGGTATCGGTTTCCCGGGTGGCGTCACCGCCGCAGGCCGGGCAAACAGTTTCGTAGAACTCGGGCATCTTTTTGATGGGCGAGCCCACACCCTCAAACGCCACTTCGGTGGGTAGTACTACCGGCAGGTCCTGTTCCGGCACTGGCAGGGCGCCACAGCTGTCACAGTTGATAATGGGAATAGGGGCGCCCCAGTAGCGCTGGCGGGATACGCCCCAGTCGCGCAGGCGAAAATTCACCGTGCGTTTGCCCTTGTTGTCCTGTGCAAGGCGATCAGCGATAGTGTCGAAAGCCTGCTGAAAATCCAGTCCGTCGTATTCGCCGGAATTGACCAGTACACCCTTGTCGGTGAAGGCGGCACTGCCCAGGTTGCACTTCTCGTCACCGGCGGGTGCGATGACCTGCACAATGGGCAGTCCATACCGGGTGGCGAATTCCCAGTCGCGCTGGTCGTGGCCCGGTACCGACATCACAGCGCCGGAGCCGTAGCTCATCAGCACAAAGTTAGCGACCCAAATCGGTACTTCTTCCCCGGTGAGCGGGTGGGTCGCACTGAGACCGGTGGCCATGCCCAGCTTCTCCATCGCGGCCATTTCGGCCTCCGCCACCTTGATATTGCTCTGTGCCTGGTTGAATGCGGCCAGTTCCGGATTATCCACCGCCGCGGTCTGGGCCAGTGGATGCTGCGGTGCCACCGCCAGATAGGTCACCCCCATCAGGGTGTCCGGCCGGGTAGTGTAGACGCTCAGCGCTGTGCCGTCGGGCAGGGTGAAATCCAGGTCCACCCCCTCTGAGCGGCCAATCCAGTTGCGCTGCATGGTGCGCACCTGTTCCGGCCACTGGTCCAGTTGGTCCAGGTCCACCAGCAGTTGTTCGGCGTAGTCGGTTATCTTGATAAACCACTGGTCGATCTCACGCCGCTCCACCGGGTTGTCGCAGCGCCAGCAGCAACCATCCACCACCTGCTCGTTGGCCAGCACGGTCTGGTCGGTCTCACACCAGTTGACATCAGCCTTTTTCTTGTAGGCCAGGCCTTTTTTGAACAAGCGGGTAAAGAACCACTGCTCCCAGCGGTAGTACTTGGGGTTGCAGGTGGCAATTTCCCGGTCCCAGTCGTAGGCAAAGCCCAGCCGGCGCAGCTGCTCCCGCATGTAATCGATATTTTGCGCTGTCCACTGGGCGGGGGGTACGTTGTTCTGGATAGCGGCATTTTCCGCCGGCAGGCCGAAGGCATCCCAGCCCATGGGCTGCAGTACGTTCTTGCCCTGCATGCGCTGGTAGCGGGCGATGACGTCGGCAATGGTGTAGTTGCGCACGTGGCCCATATGCAGCTTGCCACTGGGGTAGGGGAACATGGCCAGGCAGTAGAATTTCTCCCGCTTATTGTCCTGATGTACGGCGAAACTCTTGTTCGCCAGCCAGTGCTCCTGGACGGTTTGTTCCAGGGCCTGTGGGTTGTAATGCTGATCGGTCACGGCTTTCGTGTTCGTCCTTAACAATGTTTGGGGAACTGGTATGATCCTAGAAACCGCATCCCATATGGGGTCGGCGCCGGTAAAAAGAAGTGCGGATTCTATCAGTATTTGATACAGTCTGCGATGGTTCTTGGTGCTCTGCAGACCTGAATCGCAGCTGTGGCAGAGGTAGCCCCGGGTATTAACAATCTACATTTCTGGACTGTGCGAGGCAGGATGCCCAGCATCGGGTGTTGCTCGAAATCCTGGACCTGATCAAGCAAGCGGGGGCGGACAGTCGCGTGCTCTATAAATTATAGTCCGCGACTATTCAGTATCGCGCCAGAAACCCACGTACATTATTACCATCAGCAGCAGAGTAATACCGCAGGTGAGAATAATGGGCACTGTGCCAAAACTGCCAAAAGGCGTGTTGCCCAGCATCACCTCCGCTTCCCCCACCAGTGTGGCTTCCATGAATTGCTCCGTGCGATCTACGATGCGCCCCTGGTGGTCGATGATGGCGGACACCCCGTTATTGGCGGCGCGCAGCACGTAGCGGCCGTTTTCCCGGGCGCGCATCTGGGCAATTTGCAGGTGTTGCAGGGGGCCGATGGAATTGCCAAACCAGCTGTCATTGCTGATGGTGATCAACAGGTCGGTATCGCGGGCGCTGGCAGCCACCTGGTCGCCGTAGGCTATTTCGTAGCAGATAAACGGGGCTACCCGATAGGGGCCTACCCGTAGCGGTTTCTGGTCGGCCGGACCCGGGCTAAACGCGGACATAGGCAGGTCGAAAAAGGCGATCAGACCGCGTAGCAGGCCTTCCAGTGGAACGTATTCGCCGAAAGGCACCAGACGCTGTTTGTGGTATATCCCTTCGCCATAACCCAGTGCGGCGATACTGTTGTAGTAGGTTGCACCTCCGGCCGGGTGAAATGGAATACCGGTGATTAGTGTGGTATCGATGCCTGCCGCGCGCTGGGCAAGGGGTTCCAGAAAGCCCTGGGCGCGCTGGTAATAATTGGGGATGGCGGCCTCCGGCCAGATGACGATGTCGTGGCCCAGCAGTGGGTCAGTGGCCTCCTCTAG
Source organism: Gammaproteobacteria bacterium (assembly GCA_003646415.1). Classification (GTDB taxonomy): domain Bacteria; phylum Pseudomonadota; class Gammaproteobacteria; order Pseudomonadales; family Halieaceae; genus JBALVO01. The sequence goes on along the minus strand of QNFS01000145.1, from coordinate 3,616 downwards.
CTGGCGCAGGATAGGGCGATACCAGGCGGGGTCCCATTTGTGCTGCTGGGGGACGTTCGGCTGGTATATGGCAACACTGAGGGGGTGTTCGCTGGCCCTGGCGACCCATTGTGTCGGTTTTAGCACCGCACCGCCTCCCCACAGGGTGATTACGACCACCGCGTAGGTCGTACAGGCAACAGGCTGGCGGCCGCGCCAGGCCAGAAACAGGCAGGTGCCGGTCAGGGCGCAGATAAAGGACAGGCCGAATACGCCGAGAATCGGGGCCCAGCCGGAGATCCATGTCTCGATGTGGGCATAGCCCAGATACAGCCAGGGAAACCCTGTGAGAATCCAGCCGCGCAACCATTCGAACAATACCCACAGTGCGGGAAACCCCACCAGCATGCCCCCCGGCAAGGGGCGCACGAAGCGTACATAACACCAGGCGAAGAGCGCGTGTAGCAGGGCCAGGCCGGTACAGAACAGCACAGTCAGAAATACTGCCAGTGGCACGCTGGCGTTGCCGTGTACGTGGATACTCACGTAGACCCAGGATACCCCGCTGCCGAACATGCCCAGGCCATATAACCAGCCGCGCCATATGGCCTGGCGCGTAGTGCAGGTGGACAGCAGGTAGGCGTACAGGGCGCAGCTCAGTATGCCGAGTGGCCACAGTCCGAAGGGCGCCAGGGACAGGGTGACCATGATGCCGGCCAGCGGAGCCAGAATAAGTATAAGCAGAGGATGCAGGCTTGATTCGTTGGGCATGGAGGGAGGAGGAGTCTGCTTCAGTCGTGCAGTGGGTGCATGCGGAGGCTGTGAATCTTGCGCTGGTCGGAATTTATCACCTTGAACTCGAAGTTGTCGATGGTGGCTATTTCATTGCGGGCGGGCATATGCCCGAACGCCTGGATGACCAGGCCGCCGATCGTGTCGAAATCCTCATGGTTGAAATTGCAGTTGAAGTACTCGTTGAATTCATTGATGGGAGTGAGTGCTTTGATGAAAAAGTCGTCACTGCTGATTTTACGGATGAAGCGATCCGCCTCGATGTCTGTTTCATCCTCTATTTCACCAACGATTTCTTCCAGTACATCCTCGATAGTCACCAGTCCAGCCACGCCGCCGTATTCGTCGATCACAATGGCCATGTGGTTGCGGTTTTCGCGAAATTCCCGCAGCAGTACATTCAGACGTTTGCTTTCCGGTACAACCATGGTGGGCCTGAGCAGGTCCTGGATTTTGAAATCAATGTTATTCTCGCTGAGAATCTGCGGTAGCAGGTCCTTGGCCAGCAGGATACCGAGTATGTCGTCGGAACTGTCCCCGATTACTGGGTAACGGGAGTGGGCGGCACGGATAATCTGGGGCAGAATCTCTTCCAGGGTGGTCTCCGCCTTGATCACCACCATCTGCCCGCGGGGGATCATGATGTCCCTGGCCTGCATGTCACTGACCTGCATGGCCCCTTCCATGATGCTGCGGGCATCTTCGTCGATAACCTCTTTCTCGGCGGCTTCAGCCAGTACGTCTTCCAGGTCTCTGCGATTGCGTGGTTCAGTGGAAAACAGCAGTGCGATTTTGGTGATCCAGGACTTCTTCCCCCCCCCGCCGCCAGATCGGTCGTCACCCATTACACTGAATGCTCCTGGTGCGGGTTGTTCTGATGATAGGGGCAGGGGTAATCGAGACCTGCCAGAATGGCGCTTTCCAGAAATTCCATCGTTGTCGCTTCACCTTTTGTAATATGATCATAGCCCAGCAGGTGCAGGGTGCCGTGGATGGTCATGTGGGCCCAATGGGCGCACAGGCTCTTACCCTGCTGCACCGCCTCCATCCGCACTACCGGTGCGCAGATGACAATATCACCGAGTAGGGGCAGTTGTAGTTCATCGGGCAGATCCGAGGGAAAGGACAGCACGTTGGTGGGGCCGGTCTTATCGCGGTAGGTTTCATTGATGGTCGTCATTTCTTTGGTATCCACCAGGCGCACACTGATTTCGGTTTCCTCACGGCGAGTACGACCGGCAAGGGCGGCCACTATCCAGCTGCGTATGTCGTCCTCGCTGGGGACAGGCCCAGTGCTGGCAGTCTGTATATCCACTTGCAGGCTCATCACTGGCTTTTGTCAAGCACCGTCGCATTCTTCTCGGCTGTGTCATAGGCCTCGACAATGCGCTGTACCAGGGGGTGGCGCACCACGTCCTTATTGCTGAAGTAGGTGAAGCCGATGCCCTCCACGCCCTCCAGGATATTGCCGACATGGGTCAGGCCCGATTGGGTGCCCCGGGGTAAGTCTATTTGGGTGGTGTCTCCAGTTATTACCGTGGTGGAGCCGAAGCCGATCCGGGTCAGGAACATTTTCATTTGTTCTCGGGTGGTGTTCTGGGCTTCGTCGAGAATGATGAATGCGTTGTTCAGGGTACGTCCACGCATAAATGCCAGAGGGGCCACTTCGATGATATTGCGCTCGATGTACTTGCCCACCGTCTCGAAGCCCAGCATTTCGTACAGGGCATCGTACAGCGGGCGCAGGTAGGGGTCGATTTTCTGGCTCAGGTCGCCGGGCAGGAAGCCCAGCTTTTCACCCGCCTCAACCGCCGGACGCACCAATACAATGCGGCGCACCTGCTCTTCCAGCAGGGCCTCGACCCCGCAGGCCACCGCCAGAAAGGTCTTGCCGGTACCGGCGGGACCGATGCCGAAGTTGATATCGCTGTGCTTGATGGAGTGCACATAGCCCTGTTGGTTTTTACCCCGGGGCTTGATCGAGGCGCGCTTGGTGCGAATAATCTGGATCGCTTCCACCGGGACTTCCTGGCCTGCATCAGCCAGATGCTCCAGTCCCGACTGTTGCAGGTGCAGGTGCAGGGACTCGGGGCTCAGGCCTACACCCTGGCACACCTCTGCGTACAGGTGAACAAACAGTCGCTCGCCCATCGACACATTGACCGCCGGCCCATTGAGCAGGAACTGGTTGCCCCGATAGCTGATGTGAATACCCAGGCGCTGCTCAATCTGGCGCAAATGGCTGTCGAGCTGGCCGCATAACGTGGCCAGGTGACGCGTGTCATTGGGCTCGAGGGTGAGACTTTTCTGAGTCGAGACCCGGGTCGACTGTTGGGGGGGAGGCTCGCTGTTCAAGGTATCCTGTCACCACTGTGGACAATACTGTTATAGACAAGGATATACTGGAATTCGCCTGCGTCAACCACTGTGCAATACACCGCGCAGGGAGTTGGGCAGGGCCTCGACGATTTCCACAGTGATAAACTGCCCGATCAGCGCCCGGTCCGGGGCGGAAAAATTCACCGCGCGGTTATTTTCGGTGCGTCCCTGGAGCTGGCCGGGGTCCTTTTTTGATACACCGGTGACCAGAATGGTCTGTGTGCCGCCCACCATGCGTCGGCTAATCTGCCGGGCGTGTGTAGCGACGCGTTCCTGCAGAACCTTGAGGCGTTGTTTCTTGATTTCTTCGTCAGTATCGTCCGGTAACTCCGCTGCCGGAGTACCCGGGCGGGCGCTGTAGATAAAGCTGAAGGAGGTGTCGAAGCCAATGTCCTCGATCAGTTTCATGGTGGCGGCGAAATCCGCCTCAGTTTCACCGGGAAAGCCAATAATGAAGTCTGAAGAG
>QNFS01000144.1 GCA_003646415.1 Gammaproteobacteria bacterium | reverse complement strand
GTAATGTATTGCGGGACCTGCGTTTTGCGGTGCACTACATGTATACCAATGAGAGTACAATTCGCGATAACCACTCCCGCGGTAATCACGTGGGTTATGCCCTGATGTATTCCAGCGGGCTCTATATTCATAATAATGTTTCAGATCAGGATCGTGATCGGGGCCTGTTTCTCAACTATGCCAACGACTCTGTCATCAGTGGCAACCGGATCATCGGCGCCGAAAAGTGTTTTTTTATGTATAACGCGAATATGAATCAGGTGAGCGACAACTATTTCAGTGGGTGTGATATAGGCATCCATTTCACCGCGGGTTCACAGGGGAACGAAGTTCATGGCAATGCCTTTATCGAAAATCGAACCCAGGTAAAGTACGTGGGGACGCGATATATCGAGTGGTCACTGGACGGCCGTGGTAATTACTGGAGTGACAATCCGGCGTTCGATCTGGATGATAATGGCATTGCCGATCAGCCCTACCGCCCCAATGACATGGTTGATCAACTGGTCTGGCGTCACCCACTGGCCAAACTGCTGCTTAATAGCCCCGCGATGCAAGTCCTGAGATGGGCGCAGTCGGAATTTCCCTCGCTGCACCCCGGGGGGGTGACAGATAGCGCACCGCTGATGTCATTTGATCACGCCGGGGATAAGAGGGATGGATAAGGACCTGCCTGTGGTGAATGCCATCGAACTGGCCGGTGTCACCAAGTGCTATGGGGACAAGACTGTGGTGCGCAATGTCAACCTCACCGTACATGCGGGCGAGCGCCTGGTGATGATCGGCCATAACGGTGCGGGCAAGACCACTTTGATGAAGTTGATGTTGGGCCTGAGCCGGGCCAGCAGCGGGCGAGTGCGGGTACTTGGTGGCGACCCGGTATCAGCTACCGCAGCGCAGCGCAGCGCAACGGGTTATGTTCCGGAAAACGTGGCTTTTCACAGTGCCATGAAGGGCGGGGAAGTGCTGGCTTTTTACGCCCGGTTAAAGGGCGTATCGATTGCCGGGTATACCGATATCCTGGCCAGGGTCGGACTGGAGGACGCAGCAGAGCGGCGGGTCAGTACCTATTCAAAAGGCATGCGGCAGCGATTAGGGCTTGCCCAGGCCATGCTGGGTAAGCCCCGACTGCTCTTTCTGGATGAGCCGACCAGTGGGCTGGATCCGTCGCTGCGCAGGCAGTTCTATGAGTTGATAGATACCCTGAGCCGTTCGGGCACAACATCACTGATTTCCTCCCATTCCCTGAATGAAGTTGAAGCGCGAGCAGACCGCATCGCCATTCTGAAAAAAGGCGTGCTGGTGGCTTGTGGCACGGTAGCCGGGTTACTGCAACAAACCGGGTTACCGATCTCGGTGCGCCTGCATACCAAACCCGGTATCGCGAGCGAGTTGGCCGGGCGGCTGTCTTTTGCTGGTGAAGTCCACAAGGTCAATGATCACAGTGTGGATTTATTCTGCTTCGAGTCGAGCAAGATGGAAATCATCCACCGTGTATCCGCCCTGGGGGACATGGTTGAGGATATGGATATCACTCCGCCACGATTGGACGAGATATATAACCACTACATGGAAAATGTACAGTAACAATGAAAGCGATATGCATACTGGCGGTGAACGAATTTCTGGATGGGCTGCGCAACCGCTGGGTAGCGGCAGCGATTATCCTGTTGGGCGCCATGGCCTTGACACTGTTACTGGTCGGGTCTGCGCCGTCTGGTGTGACCCGCGCCGGGGCGCTGGCTATCAGTGTGGTCAGCCTGGCAAGTTTGAGCGTCTACCTGCTACCGCTTATCGCCCTTATGCTGTCTTTTGACGCACTGGTGGGAGAGTTTGAGCGAGGCACCATGTTGCTGTTGCTGACTTACCCTGTATCACGCTGGCATGTGGTGATGGGGAAATTTTTTGGCCACATAATGATTCTGGCGGCGGCGATTGTAATCGGCTATGGCGGGGCTGCTCTGGTCACCATCTTTTCGACTGAGGACGGTATAGCGGGTTGGCAGGCCTATCTTGCCATGATGGGGAGTTCCCTGCTGTTGGGCGCCATTTTTGTGGCACTGGGCTACATGGTGAGCGTGCTGGTTCGCGAGCGTACCACTGCCGCTGGAGCCGCAGTCGGGCTCTGGTTGATCCTTGTCGTTCTTTACGACCTGGGGCTGCTGGGTATGTTGCTCGCCGATAATGAACAGCGTATCAGCCAGTCCGTATTTTCCTTTCTCATGCTGGCCAATCCCACCGACACCTATCGCATTCTGAATATGACCGCCTTTGACACCGTGGGTCAAGCTGCCGGTGTTGCCGGGGTCGCTGCCAGGCTGGAGTTCAGCGTACATCTATTGCTGTCTCTACTCATCGGCTGGGTCACAGTTCCATTACTGGCGACAATAGCCATATTCCACCGCAGGGAATTGTAGTGACGTATCTTCTCAGGAGGTCGGCCTTCTAATCAGTTCCGCCAGCGAATGATCACAACTGGCTTTCTTTACGCCGGGCATCTGCCAGCGCCCGAGCAACCGACCGGGCCAGATCCATTTGCTGATCGACTTGAGCGAGCAGTGGAATACCGGCGTTACTGGTGATGTCGCCACCGCTGAAATCAGCTTCAACTTCATGCCCTGGTTCGGAAGTTAGCGTACTGCGGCGGGACCTGGACTAAATTTATTGCTGTCCTACCCAGCGGGTGAGAAACAGTGGCAGATTTCTTCATCATGCATTTCCAGTTCAGGATCCCCACTCACCAGAGATATTAAAGAATGGCACCTCCGCTTCGCTGAAAGCCAATCTAGCCATGAAGGCCGATGCACGTGGTGATCAGGTGGCGGCTTATTTAGATGAATCGAAAACTTGGTACAATGGCTTGAAATCACAGGCCTCACAGGAGTGTGTGCTAATGAATAGATCAGCAAACCACACGAAGCATGTCATTGTAACTACCCTTTGGATAACAGTAATACTGGGAATATCGTCTACTTCCAGGGCTGAAGATTTCAGTAAGGCCGAGCGACTGTATGCTGATCATTGCGCGGTTTGTCATGGGGCGGATCGCGGTGGATACATTGGACCGGCATTGAACAGCGATCAGACCAAGCTCACCCAGAAGCAGATCAGTGCCAAGTCCAGGTAGGGGGGGTCACGACCCTGATGCCACAACATCCCACATGGCCCGGCAGATTATCGATCAAGGAGATGGATCTGCTGGCCTCACTTATAACTGAGCAGCCGAAACAATCCATGTCCTGGGGATTGAGCGACATACAGGATTCACTTGAGGTGCTCGTCGCCGATGAATCAACCCTGCCAGAGAAACCGACCTACCCGATCGAGAACCTCGACGATCTGATGGCCATAATGGCACGCGGACGCTTCGCCGCGGGAGATGAAGCAAAAGTCGTGTTCTTCGACGGAAGAACCAACAAAAAAGTTGGTGAGGTGCCCACCGGTTTTGCACCGCACCTGATGGATTTTCACCCCAGGCAGGAGCGCTGGGCCTATGTTCGGGATGATATTGGCTACATCATGAAGATTGATCTTTATTCATTAAAGATTGTTCGCAAGGTACGGGCCGGATTAAATGGCACGTCACTCGCGGTATCACGCGATGGGAGATACCTGGCCGCGGGTTCCTTCGTGCCAAATACGGGGGTGATCCTGGATGCCGCGACCCTGGAACCACTCAAGCTGATTGAATTACGCGGCATCGACCCGGACGGCAAGATGGTTGAAGCTGACTCGGGCATGATCACCAGCACACCTTATGCAGATGTCTTCGTAATCACGCTTGAACAGGCTGGCCAGGTGTGGATTGTGGATCTGAATAACGCTGACATGTCGATCACCAAGATAACTGACGTGGGCCGGCACCTGCACGATGCCTTCCTCTCGCCGGATGGCCGTTACGTAGTGGTTTCCTCTTACGATGACAATATCAATGCGGTCATCGACCTGGCCGAAAAACGCATTGTCAAAAAGATTCCTGCCGGGTGTCAGCCGCATCTCGGTTCGGGCGCCGTGGTGAGGTCGCAGGGCAAACTGCTGGGTATTGGTACCAATATCGGTTCACACCCCTGCAAGTCGCATGAAGTCACTGTTTTTGACATGGATACCTTCGAGGTAGTCAAGCGCATTCCTGTCCTGGGCCCCACTGAATCACCTGCTGCTCACCCCAGGGCCCCTTATATTGTGGTCGATATTGTCGGCACAGGCCCGGATGCGAACAAGATCCAGTTTATAGACAAGAAGACTCTGGAAGTTGTCAAGACCTTAACTGTCGCAGGCATACTCAGTCATTCACACTTCCCGGAATACACGGCGCGAGGCGACTACCTCTATGTCAGCGCCGGAATTGGCGGTGACCGGACCTCCGGTTATGACGGTGACCAGCTGGTGATCTACGACGCGCATACACTGAAGAAAGTAAAGACGGTATCAATGGAGGTGCCCGCCGGTGTGTTCTCACATCAACGCGCGCGTACTGTGGTGGTAGGACTCGATAATTAATGTGATTTATGATGTTCCTGGCGAAATTCTGCTCTCGATACCCCGTTTGTTTGTCTTATACTTGGCGACACTCTCTGATACCGATTCGGCAGCATCATTCTCTTCTTTCAAAGCCGATTCGCTGTGCGAGCCAAATACCTTGAGAACATCACCTTCTACCTCTATCTTGATTTCTACTGGCGAGAAACCTTTCAAATTGCCTTCTACAACAATGTTTTTCTTGTGCTCCTTCACCTGGAGTTCGATCGGCGTTAACATTTCTGACTGGGCATGGAGCCAACTCACAGCTGGCGCAGCAATCCCGGCAAAACCCACGCGCCGGCGGTTGCGATGACCGCCATCGACCAGACAATCAGGGCTCCGGTGGGATAGTCAAACCACATCGACAGGCTGATACCAGTAAGATAGGCGAGAAGGCCGATACACCAGGCCGCGGGTAGCTGACGTCCCGGTGACAACTTCCGGGTAGCCAGGGCCGGAATGATAAGGCTGCTAAAAACCAGGTACACCCCTACCAGCTGCACCGAGGCGGTGATTGCTACCGCGAAGACCAGGTAAAAGCCCATAGTTGGCATACGCCGCCCCAGCCCGAACCAGAAGGCGAGCAACAGGGCATAGATCACCGCGGTAGGGAGCAGTTGCGGATAATCGACCCACAGGATTTGCCCGACCAGCAGGTCTTTCAAGTGCTCGCCGCCGTGCGGGTTGTCGGCCAACATCAGAATGCTGCCGGTGGCCGCCAGAACAAACAGCACGCCGATCAGGGCTTCCTGGATATCAGGCCATAGCTTCTCCGTCACATGCAAGCCCAGCGCTGCGGCCATGGCTGCCGATACCGCCACTGCCTGCACTCCCCAGTCATGCGCTTCCCAGCCGAGGTTGTCCGCCAGTATCCCGCCCAGCCCCGCAACCTGTGCGATGGCCAGATCGATAAAGATAATGCCACGCTCCAGAACTTTTTTACCCAGTGGCACATGGGTGGACAACACCAGCATACCCGCGAGCAGGGCTGGCCCGATAATGGTCAAATCAAATTCGCTATTCATTATTTGGCCCCATCTTGTCCAGCAATATGCGGATAGTGACATCGAACAGGCTGTACAAATCATTAGCGTCAGCAGAGCCCCCCACAGTAAAGGGCAACGCCGTATTGGGTATGCCGGTCCGTTTGGACAGCCAGTCCGAGGGCCTGGCATTCTGGTAGGGGGTACGGATGATAAGCGCGGCGGGGGTTGCCTGTAACTGGACCAGCAGTTCGTTCAGATGTACGGCGCTGGGAGGCACCCCGGGTTTACTCTCCAGCGTAGCCACCTCGACCAGTCCCAGCCAGTAGTTGAGATAAACCCAGCTTTTGTGGTGCAGCACGACCTTTTTCCCCCGTAATGACGCCGCCTGGCGCTGCCACTTGGCGACGGCCTTACTCCACTTCGCCTCGAATGCATGCAGGCCCTGCTGGTAACTTGCTGCATTGGCAACATCTATTTGTTGCAGGCGCTGCGCGATTACCCTGGCCACTATCGTGAGATTGCGCGGGTCAGTCTGGATATGTGGATTACCCTGGGCGTGCAGGTCGCCCTGCGCCCGGTCCAGCACAGTGGGTATCTCCAGGCGGTTGACGTACTGGCTGGCCATCAGGTAGCCTGGTTTGCCCGGCTGTATCTTCGGGTTATTGCCCTTGCGCAGCAGCAGGGGCAGCCAGCCGGCTTCCAGATCCGAGCCGGAGCAGATGAGCAGGTCGGCTTTGCGAATCCTGGCAATAAGACTTGGCCTGGCCTGTATGTAGTGTGGATCCTGCAGGGCATTGGTGGCGGAGGTCGCTACAATGTTGTCGCCGCCGATTTCCCCGGCGAGAGCGGCCCACTCCGGCTCACAGGCAAACACCTGAACGGCCGCCTGCGCGCCTGATGCCACTATAAGGCTGATGGTAAGGCCGATCTTGGCAATGATTCTGTAGTACATATCGCTGTTCTAAAATTGGTGGGCGCCGTGGGCGCCAATGCTCATGATATATTGCAAAATAAACTGGTTATCGCTTTTCAACCCGCTCTCATCGCGGTTGAATTGCAAGCGGATACGTGAGAACTCACTGTGTGAGTAATCGAACATGAGCGCATAACGCAACGGGTCATCGCCGAGGGAATCCAACTCGGTGCCCGCGAACTGTGTGCCGGGGTCGTCCAGGCTCAGCCCGTCGATGCGCAGCCCCGCACGCCAGCGGGGCTTCCATTGGTAAATGAGCTGTGCATACCAGCCGTTTGAGTCAATATTGGCTGATGTCGATGCAGTGGCGCCGGGAAGCAGGTAGGTGCCATGTTCG
>QNFS01000143.1 GCA_003646415.1 Gammaproteobacteria bacterium | reverse complement strand
CGTGGTCGGCAATATTTGCGGCCGCACGGTTTGCCCCATGGGCTTTTCCACCACCTGGCCGGGCCAAAGCTATATTGACAAGTTCCGAGACGAAATCGAAGTACGCGCCCGGGAGAACCGCTGTGGCATGGGACGGGACGAAAGACTGATCCAGAAATGAGCGAAACCAAGCAGGACGACGGATTGATCAGCATTTTCGTGAACGGCACGGAAGTGCGCTGCGCCCCGGGCACCAACATGATCGATGCAGCGGCCATGGCCGGCATGGAGATACCGCACTATTGCTACCATCCAAAGCTGTCGGTTTCGGGCAATTGCCGCATGTGCCTGATCGAGCTCGGCCTTCCCGGTCGGGACCGCGCAACGGGCAAGCCCTTGCTGCACGATGACGGAAGTCCGATCATCTCCTGGTTTCCGGGGCCTGCCATCGGCTGCGGCACCAAGGCGGCCCCGGGAATGCACATCAAGACGCAGTCCGACATGATCAAACAGACCCGGGAAGGGGTCATGGAGTTTCTCCTCCTGAACCACCCGCTCGACTGCCCGATCTGTGATCAGGCCGGCGAATGCAGCCTGCAGGAATTTTCCGCCAACTACGGGCAGGGCTACAGTCGTTTTGTGGAGGAGAAGAACGTCAAGCCGAAGCGCACCGTGCTCGGTCCCCGGGTGACCCTTGACGACGAGCGCTGCATCCTCTGTTCGCGTTGCATCCGCTTCTGCAGCGAAGTCGCCAAGGACGATGTTCTTGGTTTTATCGATCGGGGCAGCTATACGACCCTGACCTGTTTCCCTGGCAGGCAATTGGAGAACAATTACTCCCTCAATACGGTCGACATCTGCCCGGTCGGGGCACTGACCAGCACGGACTTCCGTTTCAAGCTGCGGGTCTGGTTTCTGAAAGCGACCCCCCGGATCGACCTGGAAAGCAGCGTCGGATGCAATACCGAGGTCTGGACCCGCGAGGGCAGAATCTACCGCATCACGCCTCGTCGCAACGATGAGGTGAACGATACCTGGATGCCGGACAGCGGCCGTATCCTCTATAAGGCGGTCGAATCTGAAGATCGTCTCAACGCCTGCCGTATCGACGGGGAGGAGAGACCGACCGATGAAGCCGTGGCCGAGGCCGGGAGGATTCTCGGAGAGGGATCGGTGGCGATCGTCGGTTCGGGTGGCAGCAGCGTTGAGGAGCAATTCCTGCTCCGGCAACTCGGCGATGCGATTGGCGGGGCCCCCACTCACCTGGTCTCCAGGATAGGGGAAGGCGACGGGCTGCTCCTTTCCCGGGATCGCAATCCCAATATCCGTGGCGCCCTGATCACAGGCCTGATCGACGAACTTCCCACTGAAAAGCTGGACCGACTCGGTGCGGCTATCGATGACGGTTCGGTGCAGACGATCCTGGCCGTGGGCGAGGATCTGGGTGTGGCCGGGATTACGGAGGACCAATTGAAGAAGGTTCGTATCATTTCGATCGCCTCCCATGAGTCGGCGACCTCCCGGGCCGCGGCGGTCGTTCTGGCCGGGTTGACGGTTTTCGAAAAGAGCGGCTCTTACATCAACCAGCAGTTCCGGCTCCAGAAATCGCTGATGGCGTTACCCGGCCCGGGCGGAGCGGTTGATGATCGGGTGCTTCTTGCCACCCTCGTCGCGCGCCGGACCGGCGAACGGGCACCGGCAACCATCGAAGCAATCTGGGAAGCCATCGGATCAACCATCACACAGCTCAGCGGCGTATCCTTCGAGTCAATCCCGGAAACCGGTCGGTTGATTGACGGCACGGCCTTTGATAATCTCCCCTTCATTGAGGAGGAAACGCTCCATTTTCAACCGGCTGTGCCCTGAACCCAAATGGACTGGACAACGCTATCAATTCTAGTCGGCAAAGCGCTTCTTGTGGTCGTCGTCCTGATGGGGCTCTGCCTCTATTCCGTTCTGGCCGAACGCAAGGTCTCCAGTTGGATCCAGGGCCGGATGGGACCCAATCGGACCACGCTGCCATTGATCGGCGCCATCCCGCTGATCGGACCGTTCCTGACTCGGCTCGGGATCTTTCAGCCCTTGGCCGATGGCGGAAAATTCCCCTTCAAGGAGGAGATCATGCCCGGCCACGTCAACAAGGTGTATTTCGTACTGGCACCGATCCTGGCGCTTATTCCGGCACTCCTGACGGTGACGGTCGTGCCGTTCGGTCGGGTGATGGACGCGACCGGGGAACTCGTGCCACTGGTGCTGGCCAACCTCGACCTGGGGGTTCTCTTTATTTTCGCGGTTTCGTCCCTCGGCGTTTACGCCATCATCCTGGCCGGATGGGCCGCCAACAGCAAATACCCCTTCCTTGGCGGGATTAGGGGCTCGGCCCAGATGATCTCCTATGAACTGGCTCTGACCATTTCGGTGTTGCCGGTATTTCTCTGGATCAATGCTCCGGGCGGGGAGGGCACGCTGAGCCTGGTTCGGGTGGTCACCGCCCAGGACAACCTCTGGTTTGTCATCTGGCAGCCCGTTTCAGCATTGATCTTTCTGATCAGTATGTTTGCCGAGACGAATCGCCTGCCGTTCGACATGCCCGAGTCGGAAACGGACCTTGTCGGCGGGTACCATACCGAATACGGGGCCTTCAAGTTCGGTCTGTTTTTTACCGCTGAGTACGCCCACATGATCGTCGGTTCGGCCGTGATTGCGCTGCTCTTTTTCGGCGGCTGGCATCCGCTGCCCTTCGTCACGCTCGAGGACCTTTCGGTCTGGACCGGCCTTGACGTTTCGACCGGAGTACTCGGGGCGACGCTTTCGGTCCTGATCGTGCTCTTCAAGATCTTCTTCTTTCTCTTTCTCTTCATCTGGGTTCGGTGGACGGTCCCTCGCTTCCGTTACGACCAGGTGATGCGCATCGGGTGGACCATGTTGCTGCCCCTTGCCATCGCCAACCTGGTCGTCTACGCCATCATCATTGCCCTGGTGGATCGGGGTGGATTTTAAAGTCATGGCCAAAGTCATAGAACGAAAACCGCTGACCCTGGCCGAGCGCACCTATCTCCCGCAGGTCGTGAGCGGATTGAAGACGACGTTTCTCCAGATCTTCAAAAAGAGTGTCACCCTCGAGTATCCGGAACAGCGACCTCCGATACCTCCGGGCTACCGGGGCGTGCCCACCCTGGTGAAGGATCCGGATGGCCGGGAAAAGTGCGTGTCCTGTCAGCTGTGCGAGTTTGTCTGCCCGCCCAAGGCGATCCGCATTCAGCCGGGCGAGATCGAGAACGAGGACTACGCCCATGTGGAGAAGGCACCCCGGGAGTTCGACATCGATATGCTCCGCTGCATTTACTGTGGACTGTGCCAGGAGGTCTGTCCTGAGGAGGCCATTTTCCTGCAGGAGATCTATACGCTGTCCGGCTACGGTCGCGCGGAGATGGTGAACAACAAGGAGAAACTCTACGAGCTGGGAGGTACCCTTCCGGACAAACACTTCAAATGGGAGAAAAAGCGCCTGGCGGCCGAACACGGCAGAGCGCATTGACTGTCCGACCCGGCATCATTCGGAATCTGAAATGACCGACATCCTCTTTTACTTTTTTTCAGCGATCACCGTGGTTTCCGCCCTGCTGGTCGTTCTGAACCGAAACGCGGTCAACGCAGCCATGTTTCTGATCGTGTGCTTTCTCGGCATGGCAGCCCTCTTTGTCCTGCTTGGGGCCTACTTCCTGGCCGCGCTCCAGGTCCTGGTTTACGCCGGGGCCGTCGTCGTGCTCTTCATCTTCATCATCATGCTGCTCGACGTGAAGGAACGGAAAAAGAACTCCCTTCAGCCGGTCACCGCCGTGGCCAGCATTCTGGCGCTCCTCCTGATGGTCGGCGCTGTTTACATGATTTTCTCGCCGAGAAACCTCAATTCGGGTGAGGCGCCTGCGGTTGCGACGGGCAGTTCACTCAAAGCCTACGGCGAGCAACTATTCACCACCTATCTCCTGCCCATGCAGGTGACGGGTTTTCTTCTGCTGATCGCGATGATCGGGGTCATCGTCCTGAGCAGGCAGGTGCGGCCGGTGGGCCGCGGTAACTGAGCGTCTTCATGGTAGTTGGACTGGAACATCACCTGGCAGTCAGCGGTCTGCTTTTTGCGATCGGGTTCTTCGGCGTCCTGTTGCGTCGCAATACCCTGGTCATCTACATGGGCCTGGAGTTGATGCTCAATGCGTCCACCCTGGCCCTGGTGGCCTTTTCGCGTTTCAACGGGACGATGGATGGCAACGTCTTCGTCTTCTTCATCATCACCGTGGCTGCGGCCGAGGTCGCCGTCGGCCTGGCCATTATCGCGGCGCTGTTTCGGAAGCGCCAGACCGTGCAGGTGGATCAACTCAACGCGCTCCGGAATTGACCGACCTGTACGGCCCAACCTGAAACCACTTTCATGCAGCCCGAGACTCTCGCCCTGGTAATCCTCTTTTCCCCCCTGGCCGCCGCCGTGGTCAATGGAGCGCTCCTTCGGCGTCGAGGCGCCACGGCTGCCTCGCTGAGCGTTCTGGCGGCCGGCGTCAGCCTGGTCGCCGGTCTCTTCCTGATCCTGACCGCCGACCCCTTTGCCGTATCCGCAAATTGGCTGACCCTGGGGAGCTTTTCGCTCGATCTCGGCCTTCTCTACAATCCGCTTTCGGCCCTGATGCTCTTCGTGGTCGTCCTCGTCGGTTTCATCATTCATGTATTCAGTCTTGGATACATGTCGGATGATCCGGATCGCGGACGCTTTTTTGCCGGGATGTCGTTCTTCATGTTCTCCATGATCGGGGTCGTCCTGGCCGACAACCTGATTCTGCTGTTCATCTTCTGGGAACTGGTCGGCCTGAGTTCGTATCTTCTGATCAGCTTCTACTTCGACCGACCTTCGGCGGTGGCCGCGGGCAACAAGGCATTCATTGTCAATCGGGTGGGGGATTTCGGATTTCTGCTTGGAATCATCTGGGCTTACTGGGCCTACGGGACGGTGAACATAGAAGCGCTCTCCTCCCTGATCGCCGCCGACGGGGCCATCCTCAAGACGGGAATAGGACTATTGGTCTTCTGCGGCGCGGTCGGCAAGTCGGGCCAGATTCCGCTCCATGTCTGGCTGCCCGACGCGATGGAGGGCCCGACTCCGGTCTCGGCCCTCATCCATGCCGCCACCATGGTCGCGGCCGGGATCTACCTTCTCTGTCGAATCGGTGCCATCATGACGGGTGATGCCCTCAATGTGATTATCTGGATCGGAGCGGCGACCGCGATCTATGCCGGGTTCTGTGCGTTGCCGCAAAAGGACATCAAGAAGATCCTGGCCTACTCGACCATCTCGCAACTCGGCTACATGGTGGCCGCGTTCGGCCTTGGGTCGAAGCTGGCGCTGCTCGGCGGCGACGCCCATGCCACCCATGGAGCGGTCAACGGCGGTGTGGCCGCGGCCATGTTTCACCTGACCACCCACGCCTTCTTCAAGGCCCTGCTTTTCCTTGGCGCCGGTTCGATCATCCACGCGTGCCACCACGAACAGAATATCTTCAACATGGGTGGACTGGCCCGGAAGATGCCGGTGACATTCGTTACCTTCAGTCTTGGATTCCTGGCGCTGATCGGGTTCCCGGCACTGGCTGGATTCTGGAGCAAGGACGCCATCCTGGCCCTGGCCTACGAAAACGGAGGCGCTGTCTTCTGGGTTCTGGCCTTTGGCGCCCTGTTGACGGCCGCCTATATGACCCGCCTCTGGGTGGTTGCCTTCTTTGGCCAACCCAAGACCGGCAACGCGGAACAGGCGAAGGAAAATGGTCTGGTCATGACCCTGCCGTTGATCATCCTGGCCGTCGGGGCGGCCATCGGAGGGGCTCGCAGCCTTTATCCCGAGGCATTCGGTCCGATTCTTGATGCCGTTCCACATCCCGAGCAGGGTGCCGGACTGATCATCACGGTCTCGATTCTGGCGATGGCGATCGGGGCCCTGGGCGCTTTCTTCTTCTACAAACCCGGCGCCCACCAGGACAACCTGCAGCGATCGATGCCCGGTCTTTTCCGCTTCCTGGCCGCAAGGCTGTGGTTCGACAGTTTCTATGATTGGTACGTCGCCAAAGTGCAGCAGCGCTTCGCGCAGTTTCTTTCGTTCATGGAGCAGGTTTTCATCTCGGGACTCATGGTTCGCGGCGTCGCAGGACTCACCGGCCTGGTCGGGCTTGGCGCGCGAGCCCTGCACACCGGTAACATTCACGGCTATGTATTCTGGTTTTTCTTTGGCCTGGTGGCTCTCTGGCTTCTCTCCGTCGGCCTGTGAGGATGATCGCATTGAATTGATTGTGGCGTTATGAATGAACTAGGACCCAATCTCCTCCTCGGCTCAATCGGGGTGCCTCTGTTCGTGGGCATACTTCTGCTGGCCTACCGGAATCTTCCTGCATGGGTTGTGCGGATTGTTGTTTGGATCGGTTTTGGCCTGCCCCTGGTCGCGGCGTTGACCCTCTGGTGGTCCTATGCACCGGTGACTCCGGGTGGATACGACTTTGTCAGCCAGTATTCGACCGGCCTTGAAGCCCTGGGCATATCCCTGCACCTCGGCCTCAATGGTGTGGCTCTGCCTCTCTTCATTCTGGCCGCGGTGGTCGGCCTTGCCGCCGGCCTCTATGCGTTAAGCTCGGGAGCGGAGCGACTTTCCCATTACCTGGCCCTGCTGCTCATCATGCAGGCCGGCTTGATGGGTGTCTTTGCCTCGATCGACATCTTCTTTTTCTACCTCTTCCATGAACTGGCCCTGATACCGACCTTTATCATGATCGGCGTCTGGGGTGGTCGCGACCGTCACTACGCGGCCATGAAAAT
>QNFS01000142.1 GCA_003646415.1 Gammaproteobacteria bacterium | reverse complement strand
CTCAGCCGTCTGCTGACTGGTCAGGTACTCCTCGTAGGTTCCCTGGAAATGCACCAGTTCGTGCCCCTTGATATCGATTACACGGGTCGCCAGGGACGAGACAAACTCCCGGTCATGACTGACAAAAATTAAGGTCCCGTCGTAGTGCTCCAGTGCCAGATTGAGGGCTTCGATACACTCCATGTCCAGGTGGTTGGTAGGTTCATCCAGCAGCAGGACATTGCTGCCCATCATCATCAGCTTACCAAAAAGCAGGCGGTTTTTTTCACCGCCGGAGCACACCTTCACTGGCTTTTTAAAATCTTCGGATGAAAACAACAGGCGGCCGAGGGTGGCGCGCACAATCTGGTCGTCATGGCCTGGTTTGCGCCACTGGCTCATCCAGTCAAACAGGTTCAGGTCGCAGTCAAAATCGGCCGTGCTGTCCTGTGGACAATAGCCCAGTGTGGCGT
Organism: Gammaproteobacteria bacterium; assembly: GCA_003646415.1. Taxonomy (GTDB): domain Bacteria; phylum Pseudomonadota; class Gammaproteobacteria; order Pseudomonadales; family Halieaceae; genus JBALVO01. The sequence goes on along the minus strand of QNFS01000142.1, from coordinate 6,421 downwards.
TCTCCGCCCATTTCACGGTGCCCGTATTGGCCTTTATCTCATCCATCAGGCAGCGCAGAAAGGTGGTCTTACCCGCCCCATTCTCCCCGATCACAGCCAGGCGAGCGCCCGCTTCCAGAATGATATTGCCCTTGTCGAACAGGGGCTCACCATCGAAGCCGTGACCCAGGTGCCCCAGCACCAGCGCCTGGCGATGTAGCTTCTTTTCCTGCTTGAAGCGAATATAGGGACTTACCCGACTGGATGGCTTGATATCCTCCAGCTTGATCTTTTCTATACGTTTGGCGCGAGAGGTGGCCTGCTTGGCCTTGGATGCGTTAGCCGAGAAGCGACTGACGAACTGCTGCAGATCGGCGATCTCCGCACTTTTTTTGGCGTTTTGGGAACGCAGGCTCTCACGGGCCTGGGTGGACGCCGTCATAAAATCGTCGTAATTGCCCGGGTAAACACGCAACTCACCATAATCGATATCCGCCATGTGCGTGCACACGGCATTGAGAAAATGCCTGTCGTGGGAGACGATGATCATCGTACTCTTGCGCTCGTTGAGCATCGCTTCCAGCCAGCGGATAGTGTCAATATCCAGGTTGTTGGTGGGCTCGTCCAGCAGCAGTATGTCCGGATCTGAAAACAAGGCCTGGGCCAGCAGAACACGCAGCTTCCAACCGGGAGCCACTTCGCTCATGGGCCCGTAATGCAACTCCTGGGCGATACCGGCACCCATAAGAATCTCACCGGCGCGACTTTCAGCGCTGTAGCCATCCATTTCGGCAAAGCGGATTTCCAGGTCGGCGACTTTCATACCGTCCTCCTCAGACATCTCGGGCAGTGCGTAAATGCGATCACGCTCCTGCTTCACCACCCACAACGCCCTGTGGCCCATGATGACCGTATCTACCACTGAGAACTGCTCGAAAGCGAACTGATCCTGCTGCAATATACCCAGACGCTCGTTGGGGGTGATGGAAACATTACCGGCGGTGGGAACAAGACTGCCATCCAGTATCTTCATGAACGTGGATTTGCCACAGCCATTGGCGCCGATAAGTCCGTAACGGTTGCCATCACCGAATTTAACCGAAATATTCTCAAATAAGGGCCTGGCGCCAAACTGCATGGTGATATTCGCGGTAGAGATCAATTGATTATTCCTGATGTTTTAGCTGTGGTAATGATTGCTGTTAACGTTCGTTGGCTGCTTCCCGCTGCTTTGGGGAATGTTTTGATATGCGGTATTAATCCAATTCCTCGGCGTCATGCATGCGCTCCTGGCGCTCCTGTTCTTCCCTGAGAGCTTCCTTGATCTCCAGCATCACCGCATCGACATCGGCGGTATGGGTATCTTCCTCAGCATAGCCGGTAAGCTCCATATCCGGGTGCAGGTCGCCCTCCTCGTAATGCTCCCAGATTTCCTGGGCGTAACGGGTATTGAGTAATTGCGGTGCGAACAGGCCGTAGTAGGCGGTCATATTCCCCACATCGCGTTCCAGCATGGCATGGGCGTTGTTATTGCCCGCCGCATTCACCGCCTGGGGCAGGTCAATGATGACCGGGCCGTTTTCATCCACCAGCACATTGAATTCGGACAGGTCACCGTGCACCAGGCCGGCGCAGAGCATACGCGCCACGTACTGCATAACCAGGGCGTGGTCTTCCAGCGCCTGCTCCTCGGACATGGAAACATCGTTCAGGCGCGGCGCCACGGCACCGTCCTCATCGGTAATCAACTCCATCAGCAGCACGCCGTCGAAACAGCCGTAGGGCTGCGGCACCCGCACACCGGCGCCGGCCAGCCGATAAAGAGCATCCACCTCGGCATTCTGCCAGGTTTCTTCCTGCTGTCGGCGACCGAATTTCGAGCCTTTTTCCATGGCTCTGGCACGCCGGCTATTGCGCACCTTGCGTCCCTCGGTGTACTGCGCGGCCTTCTTGAAGCTGCGCTTGGCGGCCTCCTTGTAGATCTTGGCACAGCGAATTTTGGAGCCACAACGCACCACGAAGACGTCGGCCTCTTTGCCGCTCATCAGCGGGTGGAGAACCTCGTCCACCAATCCGTCGTCTACCAGTGGCTGTATACGTTTTGGGGTTTTCATCGCGCTCTTATACAGGACATTTACAACTTTCGCACTTTGAATTTACGCCCTTTAATCTTGCCACCCCGCAATCGCCCCAGGGCCTCATCCGCCACGCCGCGTTCGATGGCGACGTAAGCGGCATAATCCATCACCGTAATCTTGCCCACGGCACTGCCATCAATCCCCGCATCCCCGGTGAGGGCGCCCAGAATATCGCCGGGGCGGACTTTGTCCTTGCGCCCACCGGAGATACACAGTGTGACGAAGGCTGGCAAGGGCATTACTTCATCCCTGGCCGTGACCGCCTCGATCACCTCAAACTCCAGCTCACGTTGCAGGTAGTCACCTATACTTTGCAACTTATAGCGCTCCGAGTCGGCAAACAGGCTGAGCGCCAGCCCCGCTTTACCGGCGCGCCCGGTGCGACCTATACGGTGTACATAGACCTCGGCATTACGCGGCAGCTCAAAATTCACCACCACTGGCAAATCGTCAATATCCAGGCCGCGCGCCGCCACGTCGGTGGCCACCAGAATACTGCAGCTGAGCTGCTTGAACTGGATCAGCACCTGGTCCCGATCACGCTGCTCCATGTCACCGTGCAGGGCACGGGCGTGAATACCGGCCAGGTTGAGGTGTTCACAGACATCACGGACCATTTGCTTGGTATTGCAAAACACCACCGCCGCAGTAGGCCTGAAGTGTGCCAGCAGCTTCACCAGGGAATCGCGCCGCTCATTTTTCTGGCAGATATAAAATTGCTGGTCTATTTGCTGCTCGCTGTGCAGTGACTCCACACTCACCCGCTGCGGCAACTGTTGGAAGCGCCCGCTCAATGACTGTATATCATCCGGGTAAGTGGCTGAAAATAAGAGAGTCTGTCTGGATTTTGGCGTTTTATCGATGATTGCCCCTAGATCATCGATAAAACCCATTTCCAGCATACGATCCGCCTCGTCCAGCACCAGCGTACTGACCCGGCCAATAGACAATGTCTTCTTGCGTAAATGATCCACAATACGGCCCGGCGTACCCACCACGATATGGGCACCGTGCGCCAACGAGCCAATTTGCGGGCCGATGGACTGGCCGCCACACAGGGTCACTACCTTTATATTTTGCTGGTAACGGGCCAGGCGCCGGATTTCAACCGCCACCTGGGCCGCCAGTTCCCGGGTGGGGCACAGAATCAGGGCTTGTGTGCCAAAGTCCCGGGGGTTGAGCTTGTTGAGCAGGGGCAGTCCGAACGCCGCTGTCTTGCCACTGCCGGTTTTCGCCTGGGCGATCAAATCTCTGCCGGCCAGGGCCGGCGGCAACGCCTCTGCCTGTATAGCGGTCATTTCCAGGTAGCCAAGACTACCCAGATTGCTCAGTTGCGCGGCTGGCAATGCCAGGGTGGAAAAAGACAAGTTACTCACGTTGTAGCCGTTACAGGTAGGGTGATCAGGCGCGGCAGTGTAACAGATTGGCCATGTACCGCGCGCCTTCAAGATGAAGACCACCTCGCACACAGCAAACAGCCATACCGCTTTGCGTAATAGTTACGGCTGCTTCACTCAGATATTCTTTGACCCGATAATGCCGGCGGCTTCAAGGTCCGCAATTTGCTGACTCGAGTAATTAAGTCTTTCGCGAAGAATTTCGTGATTGTGTTGACCCAGTGTTCCCGCTCGCAGGTCGGGCGGTTCCGGAAATTCCGAAAATCGCAGCGGTGTGCGGGGGATACGGATATCGCCAAAAATATCATCGGAAATGGTTCTGATACACCCTCTGGCCTTGGTGTGGGGGTGGGCTATAAACTCCGCAATATTAAGGATGGGCGCACAGGCCACTCTGTGAGCCTCTAGTATTTCAATGGCCTTGTCTACGCTCTCGACAGTATCGAGCCAGGCTTGAACGATGCCGTTTATTTCTTCTCGATATTTTCCTGAATCGGTGGGGCTTGTAAAGCGAGGGTCGTCGGTCAGATCATCGCGACCTATGGCCTTTGTCAAGCCTGCCCACTGATTTAGGCCAACAATGAATAAATATCGATCTTGACACTTGAAAATACCTGTGGGTGCCACCCACCCGTGGTCGCTACCAGAACGTTTGGCTATCATTTGACCGCCGCTAGCGTCAAAGAGTTGTACGCTCCATTCGTGAAAGCTGAACAAAACCTCTATCAGCGAGATATCAATATACTGCCCGCTGCCGCCGCGCAGGCGGTGCATCAATGCAGTGACGATTGCCCCGTAGGCGTGGACGCCGGCTGATACGTCACCGAAAGCGAAATCGCCGAAAATTGGCGTGTCGTCGGGCTTGCCGAGTAGATCAATGATGCCCGCATAGGATTGGCCGATCCAGTCAAAGCCCGGCAGATGAGAGAGCGGGCCATCCTGGCCAAAACAGGAGATAGAGCACATCACCAGGTCAGGGTTGATTGTTTTTAGTGTTTCCCAATCCATGTTGTGCTGTTTCATGACCCCGGGAGAAAAATTTTCCACCACGACATCAGCCTGTTTTATCAACTCATGACAGATATCCTGGGCTTCTTTAGTGGCAAGGTTCATTGCCATGGTTTTTTTGCCGATATTGTGCTGGATAAAGTAGCCACTGCGGCCTTCGCGGTGCAAGGGCAACGTACGTGCGAGTTCGCCTGTTAGAGGCTCGATTTTTATGACTTCCGCGCCGTGTTCGGCTAATATTTTAGTGCAGTGGGGGCCCGCGATAATATGGGTAAAATCAACGACTTTAAAACCTTGCAGCATCCGTTGCGACATATTTGACTCCCTATTCAGGTCCAGCGGCCCGGTTTTACCGTACACCGGGCTGCTGACACGGAAAGACTACATTGGATCCCACGAAAAGACGTCATTTGAACGCTCAAGTGGTGTGAAATTGGGTTCAAACCCTTTTATTGCTCGATCTGCAATCTTTTTCGCTGTCCAGCCATTTTCTGAATGGGCACTGCGAATAGGACGCGGCTGGCTCATCAGGAAAATCTCATTGGCGCGAATGGCAAAAATTTGCCCGGAAACATGTCGACCCGCATCACTGCCTAAATAAACTACCATCGGTGCAATTTTCTCAGGCTTCATTTCCTTTAGCTTTTCAACCTTGGCTTTTTCTTCGGGGGTAACTGTTGGAATGGTGCCGATCATTCTGCTCCACGCAAAAGGAGCGATACAGTTGGAGTTGATGTTTGCATTCATCATATCCATTTCCATGGCGATATTGCGCGACAGTGACATGATGCCCGCTTTCGCGGCGCCGTAGTTCACCTGGCCACGACCACCGATCAAGCCTGACGTAGACGTAAAGTGAACAAAGCTGCCACTGTGTTGCTTGCGGAAGTGTGGGATAGCCGCACGCGAAACATAAAATGCCCCCCGCAAATGCACAGAAATAACAGCTTCAAATTCTTCTTCCGACATCTTGTGAAAGATACGATCTCGCAAAATACCGGCATTGTTGACCACGGTATCAATGCGACCAAAATTATCCAGTGCACACTGGACTATTTTTTCCGCGCTGTCCCAGCCTGCGACGCTGTCTGTATTGACGACGGCTTCTCCACCCATCGCTTTGATTTCAGCGACAACTTCTTCCGCTGGTGTCGCATCTGTACCGTCGCCAGCAATAGAAGCACCAAGGTCATTCACAACGACTTTTGCGCCTTCTTTTGCCATTTCAAGTGCAATACCACGGCCAATGCCACGGCCCGAACCCGTCACGATTACAACTTTCCCTTCAACCATATTGTCCGCCATACTTTCTTTTCTCGTATCATATGAAAATTTTTATTTGTCCTGTACTGAATCCAGGTGAGCCTTGCAAAGACATTGGCAATACTAAAATTGGCACAAAACAAGCAACCGATAGATTACCGCAATTCGCTTCCAAGTGCATAGCATTCTCCTATTTTTGTAGGCCAACAAAAAGCAGGAGGGGACTCTACTCCTGTGACAGCTGCTGGTGCAACTGCTGATACACCTGGTTCTGCGGGGCGATTTCCAGCAGCGTCCTGACATAAACCAGCGCTTTGTCCCGCTGACCCAATTCCGCGTTGTAGTTAGCGAGAGCCGTCAACACCTCCTGATTGCGCGGTACGCTGCGCAGCAGCGCGTGCAATTGCACGATAGCCTTGCGGGGCTGCCCCAGGTCGTGCAGGGCAATGGCGTAGATAAAGCGATGACGGGTACCCATGGTCTCCATTGCCGCCGCCTGTTTCAGGTACTCCAGAGCCTTTGCCGAATTCCCAGTACGCGTTTCCAGCAATCCGAGCGAATGCAGAGTCGCGCCATTGTTCGGGACGATGGCCAGCGCTTGTAACAGCAGCTGCCGCGCTTCATCCTCCCGTGACT
>QNFS01000141.1 GCA_003646415.1 Gammaproteobacteria bacterium | reverse complement strand
GATAAAAACAAAGCTGCCAGGCTGACGCGCAAGATCAAGAAGGGCCAGAAGTTCGATCTGGAGGATTTTCGCGACCAACTGCAGCAGATGAACAATATGGGCGGTATTAACAGCATGCTGGATAAGCTGCCCGGTATGGGCAATATGACCCAAATGGCCCAGAACAGCATCGACGTGAAACTGTTCGCCCGTATGGAGGCGATAATTAATTCCATGACGCCCAAAGAGCGCCGCCACCCCGAGCTCATTCAGGGCACCCGCAAACGCCGCATCACCCAGGGCTCCGGCACCCAGGTGCAGGATCTTAACCGCCTGCTCAAGCAACACAAGCAGATGCAGAAAATGATGAAGAAGATGAAAGGCGGTGGCATGGAAAAGATGATGCGTGGCCTGGGTGGATTGGGTGGCCCCGGGGGTTCCGGCGGAATGGGTGGCCCAGGCGGTTTGCCTTTCCGCTAGCATGGTGGCTTTAAGATGACCCCTACCACTCTAAAAAAATTCTTGGGCGGGGTTTAAAAATCGACTCGTTTTCCGTATGATACGCCACCTTTCCGGCCTGTGAGTCGGTTTTTGTCGTGGATGATGTTGCAAGATCGCAGCAAATTGCCACTAAATTTAGGAATTTACGTAAAATGGTAACAATTCGTCTTGCTCGTGGTGGCTCCAAAAAGCGCCCGTTTTACCACCTGACAGTCACCGACAGCCGCAATGCGCGCAACGGACGCTTCATTGAACGGGTTGGATTCTTCAATCCGCTCGCTCGCGGCCAGGAAGAGCGCCTGCGCGTTGATAACGACCGCATTGAGTACTGGCGGGGTCAGGGCGCACAGTTGTCTGATCGTGTAGCGAAACTGGTCAAGGACGCCGCCGCAGTGGACGCTGCCCCGGTGGTGGAGATTGCCGCGGCCTGATTGACAGGAGCCAGCGGAGCGCAGGCTGGCTTTTTGATGAGTGAGAGTGAGTTCGCTGCCGACGCCACGCTTGTAATCGGTAAAATTACCGGCAGCTACGGTATCAAAGGTTGGGTGAAAATCCACCCTTATACTGACCCGCAGGAAAATTTCCTGGAGTTCGGGCACTGGATGTTAAAGCGTCGCTCAGGGCTGGAGCCCATCGAGTTTGACGCGGGCAGACGCCAGGGTAGAGGCCTGGTAGCCCATATCGCGGGGGTGGATGATCGCACCCTGGCGGATTCCTACAAGGGGTTGGAAGTTGCGGTGCCGGCCGACGGCCTGCCGCAGCTGGAACAGGGTGATTATTACTGGAGCCAGTTGCAGGGTTTGCAGGTCTGGTGCCAGGATGGTGAGGGCAGGGTGCTGTTGGGTAGCGTGGATTACCTAATCGAAACCGGCGCCAATGATGTGTTGGTAGTGAAAGCCTGCGAAGGCAGTATTGACCAGCGGGAGCGACTAATTCCCTATCTGCCGGGTGATGTTGTAACCCGGGTGGATCTGGACGAGGCAGTGATTGAGGTTCAGTGGCACCTCGACGAAGAGTGAGGAGCCTGGCACAGGCCGGGAGCGGGGCACAATGCAAATCGCACTGGTGAGCCTGTTTCCCGAAATGTTTGCCGCGGTGGGTGACCACGGGGTTACCGGCAGGGCGGTTGTGCGGGGTCTGGTGACATTGAGTTACTGCAATCCTCGAGACTATACCGCGGACAAGCATCGTACAGTGGACGACAGACCTTACGGCGGTGGCCCGGGGATGTTGATGAAGATAAACCCCTTGCAGCAGGCGATCGCCGCGGCGAGGGAGGCGGTGGGAGCAGATGCAAGAGTCATCTATCTGTCGCCGCAGGGACAGCGCTTCAGTCACGGCAAGGCCCTGGAATTGGCGCAGCACAAAGCACTGATCCTGGTTGCCGGTCGCTATGAGGGTGTGGATGAGCGCCTGATAGAGGCTGAGGTGGACGAAGAACTGTCCATCGGAGATTATGTATTAAGCGGTGGTGAGCTGGCCGCCATGGTGGTCATCGATGCGGTGACGCGCCAATTGCCCGGTGTATTGGGACACGAGTTGTCGGCACAGGAGGATTCCTACGCTGATGGCCTGCTGGATTGCCCGCATTACACCAGGCCGGAACGGTACCAGGGTAAGCGGGTGCCGGATGTATTACTCAGCGGCAATCACGAAGAGATTCGTCGCTGGCGCCTGAAGCAGGAACTGGGCAGGACCTATGAGCGTCGCCCGGATTTACTGCAGGGCAGGGTGATGACGCCCGAGGAAGATAAATTGCTGGCGGAATATCTCCGTGAGCACAATGTATCAACAATAGATTAGGGAACACCTGATTAATTCATCATTTGTCACTCTTGCGTAGTAGGCGGGGGTCCAGAGTTTTCCTAGCTGTGAAGCTACGAAGTAAACCAACAGGAGCGCACCATGAGCACCAACAAGATCATAGCCCAGATTGAAGCTGAACAAATGGACAAAGAACTGCCTGAGTTCAGCCCCGGTGACACCGTGGTAGTCCAGGTGAAGGTAAAGGAAGGCACGCGCGAGCGCCTGCAGGCCTTTGAAGGTGTTTGTATCGCCAAGCGCAACCGCGCCCTGAACTCGGCGTTCACTGTACGCAAGATATCCCATGGTGTCGGTGTGGAGCGCACCTTCCAGACTTACAGCCCGCTGATAGACAGCGTATCGGTCAAGCGCTGCGGCGATGTGCGCCAGGCCAAGCTCTACTACTTGCGCGAATTGAGCGGCCGTGCAGCGCGTATCAAGGAAAAGCTGGCCAACTAAACTGGGATGGGGTCAGGTCTTCATGTTAGGGTAGGCACATGCCGACAGAAGTCCTGGTCCACCCGGAAATCGAACGATACATCGACGCCATGTGGATGGAGAAGGGTCTGAGTGACAATACCCTGTCCTCCTATCGCCGGGACCTGCGGCAGTTCAACGACTGGTTGGTAAAAAATAAACACAGCTCCGTCACCAGGGCTGATCGCTCGTCCCTGCAAAGTTACCTGGGCGCCCGTCTCGAACAGGGCCAGTCTCCGCGCTCCACCGCGCGTTTCATGTCCTGCGTACGAGGGTTTTACCACTATTTGTTGCGCGAAGGGCGCATTACTGTCGACCCCACCCTGGATGTGGATAGCCCCAGGTTGGGCCGGCCCCTGCCCAAGTCCCTGTCTGAGAAAGAAGTGGACCTGCTGTTGGAGATGCCCGACCTGGATGACGCCCTGGAGTTTCGCGATCGCACCATGCTGGAAATGCTCTATGCCTGCGGCCTGCGGGTGACAGAGCTTACCAGTCTGCAACTGGTGCAGGTCAGCCTGAACCAGGGGGTGGTGCGGGTATTCGGCAAAGGCAGCAAAGAGCGTCTGGTGCCTATGGGCGAAGAGGCGTTGACTTGGCTACAGCGCTATTTGGCGGGGCCACGAGCGGAGTTGCTCAAGGATGTCCCCTGCGATGTGGTATTTCCCAGTCGTCGCGGTAGTGAAATGACTCGCCAGACCTTCTGGTATCGTATTAAAATCTATGCCCGGCGCGCCGGGATCAAAAAAGACTTGTCACCCCATACCCTGCGTCATGCGTTTGCCACCCATTTGTTGAATCACGGTGCCGACCTGCGGGTAGTGCAGATGCTGCTGGGGCACAGTGATCTCTCCACGACCCAGATATATACCCATGTGGCACAGCAGCGGATGCAGGAGTTGCACGCGCAACATCACCCCAGGGGTTGAGGAACTAATAGATTGCGTACTACTCCAATAAGCGTCGATTCCAATAAGCGTCGATATAAACGAAAATGCGGGTGATACCCGCAACAGAAGAGGATATAGAATGATTTTCCGAGTTTTGCAATCTGTGCTGGCGGTGGCACTTCTGGTGCTGGCCCCCCTGACCATCGCCGGGGAGCCTGTGAGCCAGGCCCAGGTTGACAAGTTGCGCAAGGTGCTGGAGGTGCCCGGCATGGACCTGAAGGTAGGCAGTGTCACAATCAGTGAGATAGCCGGCTTGTACGAGGTGCAATTTACCAATGGCCCGACGGTTTACTCCACCCCCAACGGTGACTTTTTCCTGGTGGGTGATATGTTCTCGGTAGGGCCGCAGGGCTACGTCAATCTGGCGGAAAAACGCCGGGACGGTGAGCGTGTGGAGAAACTCGCGGCGGTGGCCCAGGGCGATATGATCGTATTTTCGCCTGAGGGCGAGCCCAGGGCTCACATCACCGTATTTACCGATGTCACCTGTTTCTATTGCCAGAAGCTGCACAAAGAGGTACCGCAGCTCAATAAAAACGGTGTCGAAGTGCGCTACCTGGCTTATCCGCGGGCGGGTGTTGATTCTGAGGGCTTCAGGCAATTGGCCAGCGCCTGGTGTGCCGACAATCCCCAGGAAACCCTTACCCTGTTGAAAAGCAAGAAATCGGTACCTGAGAATGTATGCGCAGACAACCCGGTAGCCGCTCAGTTCCAATTGGGCCAGGAACTGGGCGTGCGCGGCACACCCGCTATCGTCACCCAGGACGGACAGATGATTCCCGGGTACCAGTCGGCGGATGAATTGATGGTGACACTGGGGCTCAACTAGCCGTAACTACCTGATCCCAACGTATCGAGCACTACTTCCAGTCATTCCCGTCAATAATGCCCTTCAGCCCCACGCTGCGTTGACAGCGGGGGGCTGACTCAGTACTGTTTCCCACCTTTTTGAAGCCTCGCGCCTTCATCGGTGCAGCAAGCAGAGTCGGTTTATCGTGGACGATCAATTTCGGCGTATCGAGCGCCTCCCGCCATACGTTTTTAATATCATAGGTGACCTGAAACAGCAGGCCCGGGCCGCGGGTGATGACATCATCGATTTCGGTATGGGCAACCCCGACCAGCCCACACCCGGTCATATTGTCGATAAAATGGTGGAGACCGCCCGCCGGGGCGATACCCACCGCTATTCCCAGTCCAAGGGCATTCCGCGCCTGCGCAAGGCCATCTGCGACTGGTACAAGCACCGTTACGATGTGTCTCTGGACCCTGATTCCGAGGCGATCGTCACCCTCGGGTCGAAAGAGGGTCTGGCCCATCTGGCGTTGGCCACTACAGGCCCTGGCGATGCCATTCTGGTGCCGAATCCGTCCTACCCTATCCACCCCTACGGTTTTGTGATTTCCGGTGCGGATATTCGCCATGTACCCATGGGCGAGAATGAAGAGGAATTTTTTACCGAGTTGGAAAAGGCCATACACAACAGCTGGCCCCGGCCCAAGATGCTGGTGTTGAATTTCCCCTCCAATCCGACTGCCCAGTGTGTGGAACTGGAGTTCTATGAAAAGGTGGTCCGGATCGCCAGGGAACACTCCATCTGGGTGGTGCAGGACCTGGCCTATGCCGACCTGTGCTACGACGATTACGTCGCCCCGTCCATCCTTCAGGTTGAGGGCGCCAGGGATGTGGCGGTAGAGTTTTTCAGTATGTCCAAGAGCTATAATATGCCTGGCTGGCGTGTCGGTTTTTGTTGCGGCAACAAGGTATTGGTCGGTGCGTTGGCGCGTATCAAGTCCTATCTCGATTACGGCATGTTCACTCCTATTCAGGTGGCCGCTATTGCGGCGCTGGAGGGTGACCAGTCCTGCGTTACAGAAATCAGGCGTATGTACCAGTCACGCCGGGACGTATTGTGCAGTGGGCTCAACGCGGCCGGTTGGCCGGTAACATCACCCAGGGCCACGATGTTTGTCTGGGCCAAAGTGCCGGCGTTTTATCGTGAGATGGGTTCTCTGGAATTCAGCAAAAAGCTGTTGGCTGAAGCCAAAGTGGCGGTGTCGCCTGGAATCGGGTTTGGTGAATACGGCGAGGATTATGTGCGTTTCGGGCTGATTGAGAACGAGCACCGCACGCGGCAGGCGATTCGTAGTATCAAGCGTATGATCAAGAACGACGGTTTCGCCTGAGGGGCGGACCCTGACGTAGTACATGTCCTGGAACGCCGGAGCTTCCATACTTCTGTCTTCCCCGCCTGCGCAGGGAAGACGAAATGTCCATTTCCAGATGGGCATTAATGCAATATTTTAAACAACAGGAACGAGTTTGAAACCAGTCAAGATAGGAATCTGCGGTCTGGGTACCGTGGGCAGCGGTACCTTCAACTTATTGGCTGATAATGCCGATATAATAGCGGCGCGGGCCCAGACACCGCTGCAGGTGGTGCATGTAGGTGCGCGGCGGAACAACCCGGCCTGCGAGTTGGGAGATATTCGGGTGAGTCGGGATATTTTTGAGGTCGCCCGCGACCCCGAAGTACAGATACTGGTGGAACTGATTGGCGGCACCACCGTCGCCAGGGAGTTGATCGAGGAAGCCATTCGCAACCGCAAACATGTGGTAACCGCCAACAAGGCCCTGATCGCCGAGTTTGGCAATGAAATTTTCGCACTGGCGGATGAGAACAATGTAACCGTGCGTTATGAGGCGGCGGTGGCCGGCGGTATCCCGATTATCAAGGCCCTGCGCGAGGGACTGGCGGGCAACCGTATCGAGTGGTTGGCGGGTATTATCAACGGCACTGGTAATTTTATCCTGAGTGAAATGCGCGACAAGGGCCGGGAATTCGCCGATGTACTGGCGCAGGCGCAGGCCCTGGGCTATGCGGAGGCGGACCCCACTTTTGATGTGGAGGGCATCGACGCCGCCCACAAGCTGGTGATACTGGCATCTCTGGCTTTTGGTATGCCCCTGCAATTTGCAGCGGTTTATACTGAGGGCATTACCCGCTTGACGCCGCAGGACCTGGGTTACGCGCAAGAGTTGGGCTATCGCATCAAGCACCTGGGCGTCGCCAGGCAAAACGGCGAGGGGGTGGAATTGCGCGTTCACCCCACCCTGATTCCTGAGCAGCGTCTTCTGGCCAACGTCAACGGTGTGAAGAACGCTGTTCTGGTCGAAGGT